>CAZYCC010000015.1:30270-31340 GCA_964645985.1 uncultured Lachnospiraceae bacterium
GGGGCCCATGCCCCCCCGCCGCCCCGCCACCCCCCCCCCCGCGGGGGGGGGGGGGGGGATTCTCGCGTTGCCGCCTTTTCTTTTCGCGGCGCGCGGCGCGCAGACGCCGCTCGACAAGCAGCATCGTGCGGTCGTGCGATAACCGATAGAACCGGTAGAGCGCGGGGCAGCGCGCCATTGCGGAGAAAATCGGGTACCACGCGGGCGGTCGCCCAAGACCTTTGCGGCGGGCGCGGCACTCGCGAAAGAGTTTCTTCGCGCGCGCGGTCACGGCGCGCTTCTCCTCGGGCAGATCGAAGGTATGGCAGTAGCGATAGTGCAGGATTCCCTTCATCGCCTCGCGCAAAAAGAGCCACCGCCCCCACACGGTCGGCGCCTGCTCGAAGCGGCGCAGGTAATACTCCGATGTATAAACGACAACATCCGAGGGGCGGGTCGCCGTGAAGGAGGTCGCGCGCTTGGTGTAGTAGTAGAGCGGCAGATCGCTCACCGTGACGCGAAGAGAAGGGTGCGTCGCGAAAAGGGTCACCTGAAACGCGCTGTCCTCCCCCCAGCGAAGCGAAGGGTCAAAGCGCAGTTCGCCGATGGCCGAACGAAGGTAGAGGCGCGCGAGAATCATCGTATCCGCGTAGCGCAGGGTGTCCTTCTCGCTTTCCTTTTCCCCCGTTATGAAGCTGTGCGTCGTCACCTCCGAGAGCGGCGGGACAGCTCCCTTGTAGGGTGTGGTTGTGTCGGGGACGAATTGAATACTCCCGGCGGTAATATCGGCTCCGGTCTTTTCGGCGAGCGGAACAAGATAGGAAAGAAAGTTCGGCGCCACCTCGTCGTCATTGTCGACAAAAGTGATATATTTTCCCCGCGCGGCGCGCAGTCCGGAGTTGCGCGCCTCGGCTGCGCCAAGGTTTTTCTCGTGCGTAATTACTCTCACGCGCCGATCGCGCGCCGCGTAGTCGGCGAGCAGCTCGCCACAGCGGTCGGGGCTGGCGTCATTAACGCAGATCAGCTCAAAATCCTCGTAGCTCCCGCGCAAAAACGAGTCGAGGCAGCGCGGCAGATAGTCCTCGGTCTTG
>CAZYCC010000016.1:0-9509 GCA_964645985.1 uncultured Lachnospiraceae bacterium
TATAGCATAATCGGAAGGGAGTGTCAAGCGCGCTTCCCGCCGCCGCCCTTCCCTATCATACCCGCCGCCCCGATTTCCCATCGCGCCCCGCCCTCGCCTTGGGGATGTTTTGCCCGCGACATTCCCGCGCATTTCCCTCGCATTTTAATATATTAAAATTACCATTGCCGGTTCTCTCACTTTGAGGGGGAGGTTTTCGGCAGATACGGCAAATTTTGGGGGGAAATTTCGTGATTTTGCCTATTGCGCGCAGCGAGGGGATGCGGTATACTGTGAGCAGCCGGGTAAGGGCGCCGCGCGAGCGCGCCCCCGAGGTCCTTTGCGGCCCTCCCGCTTCCCCGGTGCATTTGCCCTCGGGCCCTTTTCCACTTTTCTTTCTTCCCCGCGTCATCTCCCCCGCCTCGCACTCGTTCCCCTATTTTTTTTACTAAGGAGTTTTGTATGGCGTCTCTATCCTTCAAGCACATTTATAAGAAGTACCCCGGCGGGGTGACGGCGGTGTCCGACTTCTCGCTCGAGGTCAAAGACAAGGAGTTCATCATCTTTGTCGGGCCCTCCGGCTGCGGCAAGACGACCACCCTGCGCATGATCGCGGGTCTGGAGGAGATTACCGAGGGAGAGCTCTTCATCGGCGACCGCATCGTCAACGACATCGCGCCGAAAGACCGCGACATCGCGATGGTCTTCCAGAACTATGCGCTCTACCCGCACATGACCGTCTTCGACAATATGGCGTTCGGTCTGAAGCTGCGCAAGGTGCCGAAGGAAGAGATCAAGCGCCGCGTGGAGGAAGCGGCCCGTATCCTCGACATCACACACCTGCTTGACCGCCGCCCGAAAGCGCTCTCCGGCGGGCAGAAGCAGCGTGTCGCGCTCGGGCGCGCGATTGTGCGCGAGCCGTCGGTCTTCCTTCTTGACGAGCCGCTTTCCAACCTCGACGCGAAGCTGCGCGCCGCGATGAGAACCGAGATCACCAAGATCCACAAGCGCCTCGGCACGACCTTCATCTACGTCACGCACGACCAGATCGAGGCGATGACGATGGCGACCCGCATCGTGGTAATGAAGGACGGCATCATCCAGCAGGTCTCCACGCCGCAGAACCTCTACGACTACCCGGTCAATCTCTTCGTCGCCGGCTTCATCGGCACGCCGCAGATGAACTTCATTCAGGCGACCCTTGAAAACAAAGGGGGCGACCTCTTCCTCAAGTTCGGCGAGACAATGCTCAAGTTGCCGCCCGAGAAGGCGAACGCCCCCGAGCTGAAAGACTACATCGGCAAAGAGGTCATTGCCGGCGTGCGCCCCGAGTGCATCCACGACGACCCGATGTACCTGTCCTCCATGGCAGACTCGACCATCACCTCCTATGTCGATGTCACAGAGTTAATGGGCGCGGAGATCTACCTCTATGTCACCTGCGAGGAGCAGAACCTCATCGCGAAGGTGTCCTCGCGCAGCACCGCCCGCGCGGGAGACACGGTCAAGCTCGCGCTCGATATGTCTCGCGTGCACATCTTCGACAAGGAAACCGAGAAGGCGATCATCCACTAAAGCACGCGCAAAGTCCCTCGCCGAGAGGCGCCGCCCGCCGCTGCGCGCTCCCCGCTCCCCGGAGGGCGCGGGCAGCGGCAGCTCACCGGCATTTTTCCCCGCGAATGCGGCAAGGCACCCGTCCCTTCCCTCGGGACGGGTGCATTTTGTAAAAGGAGATTCCCTTATGTTTGCGCATACACGCGCGCGCAAGAGCGCGCTGACGCTCCTCCTGCTCGCCGCGCTGCTGCTGCAGGCGGCGCTCCCGGCCTCCGCCGCGGACAGCAGCAAAAAGGCGTACAATATCTACGCAGACCCTATCTTTTCCGGCAGCACGGCGTTCGACGGGTTCAGCATCGACTTTCAATCGAGCGACGACGGCATTTGCACTTTCTGGTCGCTCGCGAGCTTCAAGATGGACACCTCCGGCTCAAAGGGGCTGTACCCGGACATCAAGGGCGATATGGGCGCGTACGCCGGGCTGCAGGTGCTCTATTCGGAGACAAACCGCGTGGCGATTATGTCCTTCTGGGAGGTCGACATCGGCGGGGGGCTTGAGAACGGCAGCGGTCTGCGCGCAACGCGGCTCTACCCCACAGGAGACGAGAGCGGCTTCGGCGGGGAGGGCGAAGGGAACAACTACAAGGGCGAATACGCGTGGGAGGCGAACCACTGGTACCGTATGGTTCTGCGCTGCTGGGACAGCGAGATGACCGGAACGACGCTTATCGGGCAGTGGTTCCAAGACCTTGAGAGCGGCGAGTGGACACTCATCTCTGTCTTCGACACGAAGCTGAAGAACTCCTATATGAAAGGCGATCTCAGCCAGTTTATGGAGAACTTCAGCAGCTACCGCGCGGAAATCGAGCGCAGTTTCCAATACAAAAATTACTACGCCCTCGACCACGAGACCGGCGTGTGGAAACGCGCGCGCTCGGTGCGACTGAGCTACGACAGCAGCGCAACCGACAAGCGCGGCGAGCATGAGTTCGGTCTGCTCGATGACGGGCTCACCGCTTGGGGGAGAACGAACGGCGCGCTCCCCGAGGGCATAACGCAGGAGGAATACAACGCGGCGTCCCGCCCGCTGCAATCCTTTCAGCTCAAGCAGCCATTGTCGCCCGATTTTGCCTCCCCGGCCCTGGGCGATCTCACCCTCTCAAAGGAAGAGAGCGGTTGGGCGCTGCGCTGGAGCACCGAGGAGAACGCGCCGCCGCAGCTCACCGCGTCGGCGGTGGTGTACGACGGGGAGGGTAATCGCCTCGGCAGCGCGAGCTGCGAGCGCCCGGATAACCCGGGGGAGCTTTCGCTCGGCAACTTTGCGCGGGAGGATCTGCGCGCCGTCCTCACCTATCGCGATGTCTGCGCGGGGGAGATCACGCGCGAGGTGGCAACGCCCGCCTACATCGGCACACCGGGCGACCTTGACCGGGACGGCAGCGCGAATATCGCCGATGTCGGTGTGATCGTCGCGAATATCGCCGCGGGGGAGGCGTACGACCTGCGCGCGGATCTCACGGGCGACGGCGCCGTCTCCATAAAGGACGCAACGCGCCTGCTGCAAATGCTCGGGGGAGAATGAAAGGCGGGCGGGGGCAGCCTCGCTCGCACGGCACAGCCGGCATTGCCGGCACAGGCGATATAAACGGTGCAGCTGACAAGCCTTCGTTGCCTGCGTTACTAGCATAACCAAAACAGGGGGTGCGGATCTGCCACCGTTCTTTCCCGCTTGATGCGACGCGAGGGGCGAACCGCCTCCCTTAGAAGTTCCCCGTTCGGTGCTGCGTTCGTTCTCGCTTTGGGCGGAGGCAGGCGACGCTTCCCGCCGCGGCGCTTGCTCCTCTGGGGGCACCCTTTCTCTATCTTTCTCTTACTTGCTTTGGGAGTTCCGTATGAAAACCGCACGCAAGGTTCTACTGCGGGCGCTCGCGCTGGCCTGCTCCGGCGCGATGCTCCTGCACCCGTTCGCGGCGCAAGCCCTCAACGACGGTAAGATGGCGCACAACATCTATATCACCCCGCATTTCAAAGATTCCAGCAAACAGTACGATGCCTATATGGTCGACTTTCGCTCCAACGAGAACCCGCCCGGCACCTACTGGGAGCTCTGCGACTATCGCATGGATTGCGAGGGATCGCGCGAGCTTTACCCCGGCCTCCTCGATGATATGCGCGCCTACGCCGGGCTGCAGAGAGTCGAGCCGGTAAACGGCGAGGTGGCGATTCAATCCTATTGGAGGGCCCGCGCCAGCCAAGGCACCTATATATACGCCAAGCGCGTCTTCCCGGAGGGGGAAGAACACGAATTCGGCGGGGAGGGCGAGGGCACGAACTACATCGGCCCCTACGACTGGGAGGCGGGCAAGTGGTACCGCATGGTGCTGCGCTGCTGGGAGGATAAGACGACCGGCCGCACCTTCATCGGGCAGTGGTTCATCGACCTTGAAACGGGAGTTTGGACGCTCATCTCCATTTTTAACACGCAGTTCCAAAATTCCTTCATTGAAGGGAATATGACGGCGTTTATGGAGAACTTCCTGCCGGCGTACGCCGACCCGGAGCGCGACATCAATGTCAAAAACTTCTATGTTATCGACCACCAAGACGGAGAGTGGAAGACGGTCGAGCACGGAACTGAAACTTGGAGCGTGAAGGCCGCGACGCTCGGCTTCGACCGCTATAACGAGGTCGGCAACAACAACAAGCGCGGCGGGCACAGCTACGGCACCGATACCGACGAGGGGGGAGACTTCATCTGGGGCAAGTCGAGCGGAATACTGCCGGACGGATGGGGGAGCACGCTCGAATTTGACGACGCCGCGCCCAACACCGTCCCGGTGAATATCACGCAGCCGGATAAACCGACTTTGCCGGGAACCGCAGTGAAAGACCTCACCATCGCGCGCGAGGGCGAGGGATGGGCGGTGCGCTGGGCGCCGCGCTCCCGCACAACGCCGCACCTCTCCTATCGGGTGCAGCTCTTTAACGCGGCGGGAGAACCGCTCGGCACGCAGGAGGGCACCGTTACGGGAGATGAGTACAAGGTGGTCTTCCCGGATGTCGGTACCGACGCGCTGCGCTGCGTTGTGACGGTAACGGATCTTTTCGGCGGGGAGGCGGAGCGCAGCGTTTGCACACCCGCGCTTGAGATTGTACCGGGCGACTTCAACGGGGACGGCTGCCCCACCATTACCGATGTCACCGTCGCGCTGGAAGAGCTGTCCCGCGACAGTGCCTCTCCCACCGTTGATCTAACCGGCGACGGCAAAATCACCCTCAAGGACGTGACGCGCCTGCTGACGGTGCTGGAAGAGGAATACTGAGCGAGGGTGCCCCCCGGGGGGTTTCCCTCGCGGGCGGGCAGGCAACCCCGTCGCGATTGAAGCGGGCTTTCCCTATCGGCGATGGGGGGAAGCGGGGCTTCTCCCCCGCGAGAGTGCGCCGCGCCGGGGGGCGAGCGCGGCGGAACCGCTTTAGCGCGAGGAGTACGCGGGGGGCTGGTCTTTTTGTGTTTTTTTCTCTCGCCCGAGAGTCTCACGCATAAGGTTACTGCCAAGAGGTTACTATGGCACAACGGTTTCATCGCGCCGCGAGACGGGTCGCGGCGGCGGCGCTCGCGCTGCTCATCGCCGCTCTTGCGGCAGTGCCCGCGGCGGCGAATGATGACGGGCTGATGGCGCACAATATCTACTCGAATCCCGATGTTTCGCGCACGAGCGGCGGGTACGACACCTTTCTCATCGACTTTCGCGGTGTGCAGACGCCCGACGGCACCTACTGGGCGCTCGCCAATTTCTCAATGGATCTGCGCGGCTCGGCAAGGAGCTATCCAAGCGCGAGCGGGGGCGGCGCGTACGCGGGGCTGCAGGCAACCGGGAGCGGGCGCAAGGGTATCCTTTCCTTCTGGGAGATTAAATACCGCGGAGACAAGATTCTGCGCGCCGAGCGTGTCTATCCCGCGGGCGGGGAGAGCACTTTCGGCGGGGAGGGAGAGGGCACGAACTATATCACCGCCTACCCTTGGAAGGATAACGAGTGGTACCGGATGTGCCTGCACTGCTGGGCCGATGCCGAAACGAAGACGACCTTCGTCGGGCAGTGGTTTCAGGAGGTCTCAAGCGGGAAGTGGACCCTTCTATCCTACTTTGATACGAAACTGACCGACTCCTTCCTCACGGGAGGAATGGGGCAATTTATGGAGAACTTCTCGGCGGGCAACGCCGACCCCGAGCGCGAGTTTAACTATAAAAACCTCTATGTCCTCGACCACGAGGACAAGGAGTGGAAGTCTCTTAGTAAATCGACGCTCAGCTACGACACCGGCTTCAATAATAAGCGCGGGTCGCACGAGATTGGCGCGACGGACGAGTACTTCTGGGGCAAGGCGAGCGGTCTGCTGCCCGAGGGCGCCTCGCAAGAGGAGTACGACCGCGAGAGCCTCAACAACAAGTCTTACACCATCAAGCAGCCGGCTGCGCCGACCTTCGCCGATCCCGCAGTCTCGCGGCTCGCGCTCTCGAAGAACTCCAAGGAGTGGAAGGTCAGCTGGACACTCGATGAGACCGGCAGCCCGATGCAGTCCTACAAGCTAGAGCTGCTCGACGCGAGCGGCAATGTCCTCGCCGAGGAGAGCTCAACCCGCCCGGGCACCAACCGCGCGACCTTCGATCTTTCGGTAGGGGAAGCGGCATCGGTGCGCCTCTCGGTCACCGACATCTTCGGCGGCAGCTGCGTCGCTGAAGAGGCGCTGCGCACAAGCGGCGGAGGCGGCAGCGCCGGCGAGACCGGCGGCGCGGATGACGCTCCCTCCGGGCAGAGCGAGGGCGGCGCTGACGCGGGGAAACTTTCCACCGGGGTTATCCTCGCACTCGCTGCGGGGATTATCCTCGCTATCGTCGTGGTCTGCGCTATCCTCCTCGCGAGAAAGAAAAAGAATCCGTCGGGGGGCGGGAGCGATCCTTCGGGCGAGAGCAGCGCGCCGGGGGGCGGGGGGTCGGGGGACGGGGCAGACACCGAGAATAGCGGCGCGAGCCCCGGCAAGAACGGCGGCGAGGGGGGCGCCGGCAGCGGGGAGAGCGGTGCGAGGCCCGTGGAAAATGACGGCGGGGGCACGGGCGAGGCTATTGATCCGGGCAAGGGCGGCGGCGGGAAAAAGTAGCGGGCTTTGCCCCTCCCCCGCGCTATTGCGCGCACGCGCGCCCGGTATCCGCCGAACAGAAACGGGAGGGCGCGGACGACTGCCTTCCCTTCCCTTTTTCCCGCGATTTGGAGTATATATGAAAACCACGAGCAAAGCTCTTCTTCGAATTTTGACCCTCTCTTTGGTGGCTGCTATGCTCTTGAACCCCCTCGCTTCCCACGCCGTAAACGATGGGAAAATGGCGCACAACATCTACGTCTACCCCGCCTTCGCCGGTACGAGCGGCAAATACGACGCCTTTATGGTCGACTTCCGCGCAAACGAAACCCCTCCTGGCACCTACTGGGCGCTGTGCAATTTCTCCATGGACACCTCCGGCTCAAAGGAGCTGTACCCGGGTATCAGCGGCAATATGGGCGCGTACGCGGGTCTGCAGAATGTCGCGCCGAGCAGCGGCGAGCGCGCGATTATGTCCTTCTGGGAGGTCGATGTCGGCGGGGGGCTTGAGAACGGCAGCGGCCTGCGCGCGACGCGGGTCTATCCCGCGGGGGGCGAGAGCGGCTTCGGCGGGGAGGGCGAGGGCAACAACTACCTCACGAGCTACAACTGGAAGCCGGGCAAGTGGGTTCGCATGGTGCTGCGCTGCTGGGACGACCCCGAGACGGGTCTCACCTATATCGGGCAGTGGTTTGTGGACTTGGAAAGCGGCGCGTGGACGCTCATCAGCGTTTTCAACACCCACTTAAAGCACTCCTTTATGTGCGGCAATATGAGCGCGTTCATGGAGAACTATCTCTCATCCTACGCCGACCCCGAGCGCGACATCAATCTCAAAAACTACTATGTCCTCGACCACGAGGACGGGGAGTGGAAGACCCTTCAAGACGGCAGCAAAGGGGCGGGAGCAAAGCTCGCCTTCGACCACTATAACGTTTGGAAAAACAAGCGCGGAGCGCACAGCTCGGGCGTTGCCTCAGATGAGGGGGGCGAGTACTTCTGGGGAAAGTCGAGCGGCATACTGCCGGACGAGTGGAACGGCAACACCGCCGCTTATGATGACAGCATCCTCAACAACGCGCCCGCCTCGATTTCACAGCCTGCGGCGCCGACCCTGCCCTCGACGGAGATAAAGAACCTCACACTGGAGCGCGAGGGCGAGGGATGGACCGCGCGCTGGAGCGCGCGGGCGGCAACGACGCCGCACCTCTCCTACCGCGCAGTGCTGTTCGGCCGCGAGGGAACACCTCTCGCCACCGAGGAGGGGGTCTTCACCGGGGCGGAGTATAAGGTAAATCTGCCGGATGTCGGGACCGACGCGCTGCGCTGCGTCGTTGAGGTGACCGACCTCTTCGGCGGGAAAGTGAGCGGCGAGGCCGCAACCGCCGCTATGGGCATTCTCCCCGGGGACTTTAACGGCGACAATGTTCTTTCAATTGACGACGCCACCGCATTGCTGCAGCAGCTCGCGAACGACAGCGCCGACCCCGCGCGCGATCTTACGGGCGACGGAAAAGTGACGACAAAGGATCTGTCGCGCTTAATCGGAAAGCTGGAAAAAGGGGAATAAGGGCGGCTCCCCTCTCGCGGCAGCATTGATGTATTTCGTTTTCGAGGATAACATATGGACTGGATTGTTTTCGCGGGGGTGGCGGCGGTCGCGCTGTTCGTTCTCACCGGGTTCAAGCGCGATCTTGGCAAGCTCGTCTGGCATCGCAACAAAAAGCAGCTCCTCACCTTGCTTTCGCTGCTGCTGCTCATCCCGGCGATCTTTGTCTCTGTGCCGACCGGGCACACCGGCATCGTGACGACCTTCGGCTCGGTCGAGAATTACACGCTCGAGGCGGGTCTGCACACAAAACTGCCTTGGCAGGAGGTCACCGCGCTCGATAACCGCGCGCAAAAGTCGACCATCAACATGGAGTGCTTCTCGAGCGATATTCAGGAAGTGCAGGTCACCTATTCTATCAACTATCAGATCGAAAAAGAGAACGCGCAGACCATCTACAAGACGATCGGCGCGAACTACTTCGACACGGTGATGTCCCCGCGCATCGCCGAGGCGGTTAAGAGCGTCACCGCGAAATATTCGGCGGAGACGCTCGTTGAGAGCCGCGAAACCCTCTCGACACAGATCACCGATGTGCTGAAAAACGACCTCGCGCAGTACAACATCATCGTCATCGCGACGGCGATTGAGAATATGGACTTCACCGACGCTTTTACAGACGCGGTCGAGGCGAAACAAGTCGCCGAGCAGAACAAGCTCAAGGCGGCGATTGAGCAGGAGACGCTGACCGTCGAGCAGCAGGCGAAGGCGGAGCGGGATGTCATCGAGGCGAACGCCGCGGCGGAGGTCGCGCGCATCCAAGCGGAAGCCGACCGCGACGTTGCGAAGACCAAGGCGGACGCCGAGGAGTACGCGGGGCAAAAGGAGGCGGCGGTTAACGCGGCGCTCGCCGGGTCGATCACCGACGGTCTCTTGCGCTACCGCGAAATAGAACAGTGGAACGGGCAGCTGCCGAACTACTATGTCACCGACGGTGGCAGCGTCCTGCCGATCCTCACCCCGCCGGAGGAGAGCAGCGGCACCGCGGGAGAGTGACGCGAACCGAAATTTAGAAAACTCAGCGCTGCGGCGCGCGGCACCCGATAGGTGAGCGAATATGTCGTTCTCAAAAAATACAAAGAGTCTCACCTCGCGCGCGGCGCGGGTAATCTCCCTGCTGCTCGCGGGGATCATGCTCGCAGCGCTCCTCTGCACGCTCTGCCCGTCCCGCGCGCTCGCAGCGAGCGCGGGCGCGGGGGAGGAGAACGCTGCCGAGGGTGAGGCGGCGGG
>CAZYCC010000016.1:9609-29162 GCA_964645985.1 uncultured Lachnospiraceae bacterium
GCGGGGGGCGAGGCGGTTCAAGGGGTGCGCATACCGCGCGTCGTCGTCATCGGCATCGTCATCGCGGCGGTAGTCGTGGGCGGGGTCGCCGGGTTCCTCTTCGCGAGAAGGAAAAAATAAAGCTTTCGCGAGAAGCGACGCACACGCAGCGAGAAGCGCGGCGGGGAGGAGCCGCTCCTCCTCGCAATGGATAACGCAAGGCGAGCGGCAATTCACAACCGCGCGTGGGTGCGGGGGGCGCGGCTCGCGCGCCACTATAGCGCAGATTGGCGGTATCCACAACCGCGCGGGCGCGGGGGCAAGGCGCAAGGGGAGGAGCCGCGGTTCCTCTTCGCGATGGAAGAAGTAGAATACGATGGTAGACCAAAATCGTGAGCATGAGGGCGGCGCGAGGGAGAAAAGGACATCTTCCGACAAGCTGCCCGCGCCCCCGGACGGCAAACTCTCCGGCAGGTCGCCGGAGGGGGACTTTCGGGGAAAATTCGAGAACTTTTGGTACTATCACAAGTGGCATGTGATCGTCGGGGTGGCGACGGCGCTGGTTCTCGGGTTCTTGCTCTTCCAGAGCTTCACGAAGACCGACCCCGACGCGACGGTTCTCTACGCCGGTCAGTGCTATCTGCCGCCCGACAGCGTCACCGAGATGGAGCGCATCTTCACGACCGCGCTCGAGGATGACGTCAACGAAGACCATAAGAAAAGTGTGCAGCTGCGCGACATCGTTCTCCTCAGCGGCGACAAACAGGCAAGCGCGCTCTACAAATCGCGCGAGGATGCCGAGGACGATGAGGGCGGATATGTCTACGCCGGCAACGCGAGCGAGAACGAGGACAGTTTTTACGAAGAAATCAGCTACGGAAAGAGCATTATATGTCTCATTGACGAATATTATTATAACAAAGTGAAAAACGAGGGGCGGCTCGCGACCTTCGCCGAACTCTACGGGAGCGCGCCGGAGGGCGCGCTCGACGAGTGCGGCATTCGCATTCATGACCTGCCTTTCGGGCGATATTTCGCTCTGCTGCGCGAGCTGCCGGATGACACGGTGCTCTGCATTAAGGCGCCGACCGTCCTCCAGCAGAAAAAGAAAAAACCGGAGGGCGCGACCGCCATTCGCGACATCGCAAGCGACGAGTACCTCGCACAGGTGGAAATGCTCGAGCGAATCCTCACCTTTAAGACGGAGGGGGCGCAGTAGCGCGGCGCTTCTCCTCCCCTACCATCGGTCGCGCGCCTCCCCACGCAGACTTTCCCCGGCCCGTTCCGCTCTTCCCTTCCCCGCCTTATGACATCTTGCGTTATTGACAGGTTCGTCGTCGTCGACTTTGAGTGGAATCAGGCGCCGATGAAGTGGCAGGGGGGCACGCGCCCGGGCGCCGCGCGCCCGGAGGACGCTCCCGCCGGGGAGATTATCGAGATCGGCGCGGTGCGCCTGCGAGGGGACGGGAGTCTCGGCGAGCGCTTTCACACGCTCGTGCGCCCGCGCCTATATAAAAAAATGAACGCCCGCGTCGCGCGCATCACCGGTATCAGCGCGGCGCAGCTCGAGGACGCGCCGAATTTTCCCGAGGCGGCGCGCGATTTTCTCTCGTTCGTGCGGGAGGGCGAGGGCAGCGTCGCGCTGCTGACATGGGGGCAGGACGACATCCCCATTCTGCGCGACAACCTCAGGTTTCACCATATCGGCGAGGAGTGCCTGCCGCCGTCCTTTGACCTGCAGAAGATCTGGTGCGCACAGGTGAGCGGGGACAATCGTCAGTGGTCTCTTTCCGACGCGCTCGAAACGCTCGCTCTCCCGCACGAGTGGACCGCACACGAGGCGCTCTCCGACGCGCTATCCGCCGCGCTCGTCGCGGGGAAGCTCGATCTTGCAGCAGGAGTCGCCTCCTATCCGCGCGGCAGCATCGTGCTCGAGCGGCGGACGGTCAGCGGGCCGAGAAACGCGCGGGATCTATTTGAAACAAAAGAGATAGCGAGCGTCGCCTGCCCCGCGTGCGGGGTGACCGGGCAGCTCAGCGGCAAGGACTGGGTGTTTAAGGGAGGCGGGATCGCGCTCGCCGCCTATCGCTGCCGCTGCGGGCGGGAGTGGTTCCTGCGCTGCCGCTATCACAGAAGCGAGAGCGGGGTCTACAGCGCGACGCGCTCGCTCTCCGAGCCGGATAACGCGACCCGCGCCTCCCTTGCGCACGCCCGCGAGAAGGCGGCGCAGCGCATCGTGAGAAGAGAAGCGCGATGGGGAAGAAAAGACTAACCCGGGTACCCCGGGTAACCCAGGTAACACGGGTAACACGGGAGACCCGAGCAAATCGCGGCGCCGCGCTCCCCGACCGCTCCCTCTCCTCGCCCCCTCTCAACGTTTTCGCCGGCGCCGCGCGCCATGCGTCCATGTTTATCGCACAAACCCGCCCCGGCAGGCGGGTTTTGTTTCGTTTCCCTCTCCCCCTCGTTTTTCGCGCGAGAGGTCTCGCGCCGCTCCTCGTGCCCTCCCCCTTGCCTCTACCCTTCCCGCGGCAGCGGCTCCTCCCGCCTGCTCGTGGCAATCCTCCTTGACACCCCCGCGCGTTTGTGTTACACTGGTTTTGTTCTTTTCCGCGGGGTGATCTATGCGCGATGACGATTCCATTTACTACGACCTCCATCAGGAGGGCGATGAGCCGGTTGAGCGCAGCCGCGGGGGGCGCATCGCGTCTATGGTCGCGAAGACGGTCGGCATCACGCTTGTCGTCGCGGTTTACCTCATCCTCTTTTTCCGCATCTGGGGGCAGAGCGAGCCGAAGATGGCGAAGACCTATCTCTGGAGCGAGGAGGCGATCGCGGCGGCGGGGGAGGGCGGCCTTGTCGTCGTCACGCAAACGCCCGAAAACTATACGCTCACCGACGAGGAGACAGGCGAGAGCCACGTCGTGCGGCGCGATGAGTACTACACGAGCGAGGACGGCAGCCCGATCGACGGAAACTATAAGTTTTCCAATTTTGTTTACACGCCGAGCGTAGGCGAGGTACAGGTCAGCTTCCGCTACAACCGCTCGGTGCTCGACACGCTGCGCTCCGATGTCGGCGCGGAAGAGCTGCCCGACTACCCGTTCGTCTTTGCGCTCACCGACGGCGCGGGAAATGTCTACACCGACTACTCGCTCACCGCGGGCAGGCGCGGCCTGCACACCTATCGGCGGCTGATCTTCCAAGGTCTACCGCGCGAGCGCCTCTACGGAGTTCTGTCGCTCAATGTCTACTATATAGGGAGAAATGTCGACTTGTCGCGCCCATACCTGTCGATGGTGATCTTCGACGATCATCTCGCGACCTCCGAGCACACCGAATCCCCTCCAAGTTCCCCCACGCCGACCACCCCCGCCCCCGCCTATCACACGGTCGCGCCGGACAAGACCTCGTCGGGAGAATAGCGGCAGATCCGTGGAGACCGCGCGAGTGGGCGGCACGGAGTCTACCGTCGTCATATTTCCCCGCAACTTGCTGTTTTTCCCGTTATTTTCTCTTTTTTAGCATGGACACTCCCTCGACGCGCGGGACGGTCGGATTTCGCTGCCCCGCCTGCTCGATGACGACGCTCAGCGGCGCGGATGTGACGCGCGTCCCCGGAGACCTGCTCAAGCTGCGCTGCCCCTGCGGCGAGAGCGAGGCGGTCATCGAGAAAACCGCCGCGCACGTTGCGCTCACTGTCCCCTGCTTTGCCTGCAAGAGCGTACACCGCTTCCCCCTCGCGCCGCAGGTCATCGAAATTGAGAGGGCGCTGCGCCTTTCCTGCCCGAACACCGGCCTCGCGATCGCGTATGTCGGCGAGCGCGCCGCTATAGTCGCCGCCGCGCGCGAGGACGATGAGGGCATTCGCGAGGCGATCGACGACGCAGGCGAGGAGGGGGATGCCCTGCGCCGCGCGCTCTTCACACCGCCGCAGACCTCCGAGGAGAGCGCGCGCGAGGAGGAGTACGCGCGCTTCGCGGGGCACCGGGAGCTATCGCGCGCGGTCCTCGCGGATCTCTCAGACGAGGGCAGGATCTGCTGCGATTGCGGCAAAACCGATCTCTCCGCGCTCGATGTGGAGCTCGAGGGCGGGGTTCTGCGCGTCACCTGCCCGCGCTGCCGCCGCTCGGCGCACCTCCCGCTCGCCACGTCCCGAGACGAGGAGGCTTTGCTGAACCTCGGGGAGCTGATACTGCGGGAGTAGAGGCGCGATGGTGTAGACATAGTTTGACTGAAAACGGGAAACCGCCCTCGGGGGCGGTAAAACCACCCTTGGAAAGTGGTGGGCAAACCACCCTTAGGGGCGGCAAAACCGCCCCTAAGGGTGGTTTTGCTTTTTCTTCTCCCTCTTGACCGGGTTATGTTTTTGTGGTATCATGAGAGTTGGTGATTTTTGGCGATAAGCTCCTTTTCTTTCTTTTGATGGCGCCCATTCTTGAACTGAGATCGGTATCGGTGTCGCTCGGCGGCGCGATGGTGCTCGATAATCTGTCGCTCTCGATTATGGACGGCGAGTTCGTCACGTTGCTCGGCGCGTCCGGCTGTGGCAAGACGACCACCCTGCGCCTCGTTGCAGGCTTTCTCGAAGCGGACGAGGGCGAGGTCTTTTTCGACGGCAAGCCGATGGCGGGCGTGCCCCCCTACCGCCGCCCGGTCAACACCATCTTTCAGCGATACGCGCTCTTTCCGCACCTCAATGTTTTTGAGAATGTCGCTTTCGGGCTGCGTGTCGCGAAGACCCCGAAAAAGGAAATAGAGGGGCGCGTGCGCGAGATGCTCGCCCTCGTAAATTTAGAGGGGTTCGACCGGCGGCGGGTCGACTCTCTCTCGGGTGGGCAGCAGCAGCGGGTCGCCATCGCCCGCGCGGTGATTAACCGCCCGCGCCTGCTCCTGCTCGATGAGCCGCTCGCCGCGCTCGACTACAAGCTGCGCAAGGATATGCAGCGCGAGCTCAAGCGCATCCAGCGCAGCCTCGGCATCACTTTTATCTTTGTCACACACGACCAAGAGGAAGCCCTGTCGATGTCCGACCGCGTGGTCGTCATGAACGAGGGCAAAATCCAGCAAATCGGCAGCCCGCAGGAGATTTACAACGAGCCGCGCAACGCTTTCGTCGCCGATTTTATCGGGGAGAGCAACATCCTCGATGGGGTGATGGTTCGCGACTATCTCGTGCGCATGGACGGGCGGGAGTTCACCTGCCTTGACGCGGGATTCGCGCCGGAGGAGGCGGTCGATGTTGTCATTCGCCCGGAGGATGTCGATATTGTGCCGCCGGAGGAGGGGATGCTGACCGGGAAGGTCACCGCCGTCACCTTCAAGGGCGATTATTACGAAATCATTATCGATGTCTGTTCCTTCAAGTGGATGGTGCAGGCGACCGATGAGGTGCGCGAGGGCGAGGTACTCGGCCTGCGCATCGAGCCGGACGCCTTTCACATTATGAAAAAGTCGAAGTACTCGGGGCTGTACGGAGACTACAGCAGCTTCTCCGACGAAATGGAATGAGGCGATGCCTCCCTCGCGGGAAATCGCAGGGGGAGATCTTTCCCTGCCCGAATCGCTTTGTTTTCTCAGATAGGGTTGCGGGGAAACTTCCATTTTGCGAGAACCCTCCCCAACCCCTGTGAGTGGAGCGAGGAGGGCGCTCGCCATTTTGTTTTATTTTTAGCTTGCGGGAGAACTCCCGGTTACGTCTATAGATAGGTGAAATGAAGGGTCAAAAACGCGCAAAGTCATCTGGCAGCGCCGGAGCGGACGGCGTTCCCACCGAGGATGCCGCCGCCGACCCCCCCGCGCGCGGGGGCTCGGCTCGGAAAAAGACCCCGGCGGCGGGCGAAGGGTCGCCCGCAAAAAAGGAAGGCGACAAGCGGGGGAGCGGACGGCCGACGAGGGCGCAATCGCACGGGCGGGCGAGGACCGGGGGAGTGCTGGCGAGAATCGCGCTCGCACCGCATATTTTTTGGACGGTGCTGTTTATCCTCGTGCCGCTGATTTTCGTCGTGGTCTACTCGTTCACCGACCGCGAAATGCATTTCACGCTCGCCAATATGCGCGCCTTCTTTTCGCCCGCTTACCTGCGGGTCTTCCTGCGCTCGGCGAAGCTCGCGCTCATTTCGACCGTTCTCTGCCTGCTCATCGGCTACCCCACCGCCTATTTTATTTCGCGCTGCTCGCCGCGCCGGCAGCACCTGCTCATTATGCTCGTGATGCTGCCGATGTGGATGAACTTCCTCATCCGCACCTACGCGTGGATGGTTATTTTGCAGGACACAGGCATTCTCAATTCGATCCTTGCGGCGCTGCACCTGCCGACCCTGCACCTCATCGGCGGGGAGGGCGCGGTTGTCCTCGGGATGGTGTACGACTTTCTGCCCTATATGATCCTGCCGATTTACACGGTGCTCTCCAAGCTTGACTACCGCCTTGTGGAGGCGGCGGAGGATCTCGGATGCGGAAAGCTAGGCGTACTGCGGCGGGTGATTTTGCCGCTCAGTCTGCCGGGGGTCGTCTCGGGCGTGACGATGGTGTTCGTGCCGTCTATTTCGACCTTCTACATCTCTCAAAAGCTGAGCGGCGGCAAAATCGTCCTCATCGGCGATGTCATCGAGCGGCAGTACTATGGATCGCACAACCCGCATATGGCGGCGGCGCTCTCACTCTCGCTGATGCTGATTCTGCTCATCGGGCTGTTCATCTCCAACCGTTTCACCCCGAGCGAAAATGAGCGCGAGGGCGACCGGGCGGCGGGCGGGAAGTAGCCGCCCTTGATGACGTGCGCCGCTAAAATCCCTGCCGAAAATAGGCGCGGCGGGCGCCCCCTCTTTGGGATACTTTTCTATGACACTCTCGAAGCGAAAGAACGGGGTATTCGGGAAAATCATCCTCGGGGTGGTGTTCGCTTTTTTGTTCGCGCCCATCGCGGTGCTGATTTTCTTCTCCTTCAACCCGGGCAGCAGCACCACGGTCTTTGACTTCTCCCCGCAGAGTTCCCCCGCAAATTATTTCTACTGGTATCAAGAGCTCCTGCGCGATGAGGCGACGCTCACCGCGCTAAAAAACACGCTCCTGCTCGCCGTATCGGCATCGGTAATCGCGACATTGCTCGGGACGGCGGCGGCGTACGGCCTATCGCGGCTGCGCTCGCGGCGGCTGCGCGAGACCATCCTCGGTGTGACGCAGATTCCCCTGATGAACCCCGACATCATCACCGGCATCTCGTTTACGCTGCTGTTCGTCTTCGTCGCGGGTCTGCTGCACTTTCAGGAGGCGCTCGGCTTCCCGACAATGCTCATCGCGCACGTCACCTTCTGCCTGCCTTATGTTATCCTCGAGGTGCTGCCCAAGTTTGACGCGATGGATCCTTCCCTGCCCGAGGCGGCGCTCGACCTTGGCTGCACGCCGCTCGCGAGCTTCTTTCGCGTCGAGCTGCCGGAGATTCTGCCGGGGGTGTTCACCGGGATGCTGATGGCGTTCACGCTGTCGCTCGACGATTTCGTCATCAGCTATTTCACGCAAGGGAGCGGGTTTGAGACGCTGCCGATCCACATCTACGCGATGACCAAGAAGGCGGTCAAGCCGAAGATTTACGCCCTCGCGACGCTGATCTTCCTCGTTATTCTCGCGCTACTGCTCCTGCTCAATCACATGAGCCGGAAAGAGGAGAAAAAGGAGCGCGCGGAGGAGTAGCGGCGCGCGAGGAGGCTTGCTCCCCCGACTTTGCGCTTCGCCCCGCCCTCGCTCACTTTCCTCGCGCGGGCTGTTCGGCTCCACCCGAATTTGCGAGCGTGCCTTGCGATGTTAGCTCCCCGCTTACGCATACCCCCGCGCGGGTTGTTCGTCATTTCCCGATTGTACCCGCCCCCGCGATTCCCTCTCGCCGCGCCCTCGCGCGGCGACCCGCGCTCTCACGCGACATAAAAAAGAGCCCGCACGCGGGCTCTTTTTTGACGTGGATTTTGCGGGGCGCATGGCGCGGGGCGGCGCTCACTCGATGAACAGGGCGTCCCAGAGGCTGTTCATATAGGCGAGCGTCTCGTCGTCGAGGTTGCGGTAGGCGTAGGCATCGTAGTTGGCGCGGAAGTCAAAGTCGGCGGGGTAAAGCACGCCGTACGCGTCGCCCATATCCTCCTTGTAAGCGTCGCTCTCGTAGACGAGGCGGTTAGGGGAGGCGTAGTAGGTCTGCTCGGCGTTGGCGATCGCCGGTTCCTTTGTGAGCATAAAGTTGATGTACGCCTCGGCGATGTCTTGGTGTTTGCTCGTCTTGGGCACGCACATCGAGTCGACATAGAGGTTGGTATTGATATTGCCGCTCTCGTCCTTGGGATAGTAGAAGCGCAGATCGACGCCGGGCGCCTGATCGTCTCGCATCGTGAAGTAGTCGCCGGCGTAGTAGGTGCCGATCGCCGCCTCGCCGCTCTCCATCATATTGAAGACCTCGTCCATCACCCAGCTCTTGACGAGGGGCTTCTGCGCGCGCACCTCCTCGGCGGCGCGATCCCACTCGGCGCGGTCGGTCGTGTTGACATCGATGCCGAGCTTGTACATCGCCGTGCCCAGGCCATCGCGCGAGTTGTTGAACTGCAGGATATTTCCGGCGTATTTCTCGTTCCAGAGAAGGTCCCAGCCCCCGGTGTCGGCGGTATCGACGCGCTTCGCGTCATAGATCACGCCGACCATGCCGTAGGAGTAAGGGACGGTGTACTTTTCCTCCGGGTCAAAGAAGAGGCCCTTGAAGGCGGGGTCGATGTTCGTATCGTAATTCGGGATATTGTCGAAGTTGAGCGGAGAAAGCATATCGTGCGCGAGGAAATACTCAATCATATAATCCGAGGGGATGATGACGTCGTAGTCGACCGCGCCCGATTCGAGGCGCGCGCGCAGGCTCTCATTTGAGTCGTAGGTCGTGTAGTTGACGCGCACGCTCTGCCCGGTCTCCCGCTCGTACCACTCCTCGAAGGCGCGGTTGACGTTGAGCGTCCCCTCGTCCCCGACCGACAGATATTCCCCCCAGTTGTAGACATTGAGGGTAACCTCGTCCCCTCCGCAGGAAAAGAGCGCCGCGCAGGAAAGCGCAACGGCGAGGACAAGCCCGAGGGAGAGCGCGCGGCGCGATTGGGTAAATTTCATTGCAAAGCTACCTCATGTCCACCACATGGCGGCGGGATTTTCGAAGATGATAGTGTCCTTGAGGAAGGCGACTGCCTTCTCGAGGCCCTCGCGCGGCGACATCAGGGGATCCTCGTGCTCGATAGAAATAATCCCGTCGTAGCCGACCGCTTTAAGAGTCGAGAGAATGTCGCACCAGACCTCGCGGCCGTGTCCGTAGCCGACCGTGCGAAACTCCCAAGATCGCCTCAGCGTGTCGCCGTATCCCGAGGTGTCGAGCACGCCTGTGACCGATGTCGCCGCCTCGTTGATTTTCGTGTCCTTCGCGTGGAAGTGATAAATGGCGGGCCCTAGCGCCTTAATCGCCTCGACCGGGTCAATGCCCTGCCAGAAAAGATGCGAGGGGTCGACATTCGCTCCGATAGCGTCCCCCACCGCCTCGCGCAAGCGCAGGAGGGTCGGCGGGTTGTAGACCATAAACCCGGGGTGCATCTCAAAGGCGATGCGGCGTACGCCGTGCTGCGCCATAAACGCGGTCTCTTCCTTCCAGTAGGGGATAAGGCGCTCGTTCCACTGCCACTCGAGGATTTTCTTATAATCGTTCGGCCATGTACAGGTCACCCAGTTGGGATAGCGGGAGTTCTCGCAGTCGCCCGGGCAGCCGGAGAAGCCGACTAGCGTATCGACACCGAGCTGCTCGGCGAGCAGCACCGCCGCGCGAAAGTCCTCCTCGAAGCGGCGCGCCGTATCCTTATCGGGGTGGAGAGGATTGCCGTGGCAGGCGAGCGCGGGCAGCGAAATGTGATTTTCGGCGAGCAGTTCCTTCAGGTGGGCGATTTTATCGGGGTGCGCGAGGAAATCGGCGGCGTCGCAGTGCGCCTTGCCGGGGTATCCGCCGCAGCCGAGCTCGAGCGCCTGCACGCCGAGCGACGCGAGGTATCGCACCATCTCATCGAGCGACAGATCGCCTAGGACCGGCGACATCACACCAAGCAGCATAAAGGCCTCCTATGAAAGGGGAAACGGCGCGCAGCGTCGCTCACGGGAAAAGGAGAGTAGGCGAGGGTCAAAGCGAGTGGCGAGGGTGTCTTACGGGGAGGCACCGCGCGGGGGGAAGCGGAGCGGCGGGGAGGTTAGGCCATTTTGTCCGCCATGGGGCGGCCGCCGAGGATATGAAAGTGGAGGTGCTGCACGCTCTGGCAGGCGTCCGGGCCGACATTCGAAATGACGCGGTAGCCGTTTGTGAGCCCCTCGCGCGCGGCGATCGACGGGATTTTCGAGAGGATAGAGGCGAGGGAGCCCGCGTTCTCGCGTGTCACCTCGTTAAGCGAGGCGAGGTGAGCGCGCGGGATAACGAGGATGTGCGTGGGTGCCTGCGGGTGGATGTCGCGGAAGGCGACCATTGTCTCATCCTCATAGACAACGCTCGCGGGCACAATTCCCGCGGCGATTTTGCAAAACAGGCAGTCGGGTGAGCTGGGCATCATCGGTCTCCTATAAAAAGTTGCCCCCGAGCGGTTGGCAGTTCCCGCCGGGTCTCCCCGTCAGGTGATCGAAGAACCGCCGGGGGCGAGCTTAGCATACCACAATCGAGAGCGAATTGCAAGAGGGAGAGGACGGACAAGAGAGGCGCGAAACGACGTTTGGCGCTGCGCGAAAACATAGTGCAATCATCAAGGCAGAAAGCAAAGATTCTCAAAAAAACAGAGAAAAACCGCAATAAATTGTAAAAAAGAATATGGAAATGAACCAAAGAAATACCACCATAAACCATAGCGCTCCAAACGCGCGCATGGGGGGGTCAAGTACCCTCCCGATGACAGTGGTCGCGAAACCCGGCAAAGCGGAAACGCCAAAACCCACCCGCGAGGGTGGGTTGCGTTCATTTAATGGATACGAGAAGGAAAAATCGAACAATAGAGAGGAGAATATGCATCGAGAAAGATCACAACTTGCTTATGAGCGCCTCCTCCCTCGACCGGGAGTCCGGCGAACAACCTCAGGGGAAGGATTGACAAAGGGGAGTAGCGCAGTTCCCCGACTCCCGCGTCTTGTCCGCCTGCAATGGAATAAGCGATTCTTATCGCTCTCTGCCGCGCGGTGTCACTTTCCCGGAGGATAACACTATTTTGCTCTGCCCCCATCATCCCCCGAGTGGGATGGGGGCAACTCCTCCTCGGGGAGACTCTCCCCGGGAATAACACTATTCTGCTTTTCGCCCTCGGGGGGAGGGTCAAGCGCGGAGGAGGAATCCACGGACCTCGCCGCGCTTTTTTTCGGGGAGGAGCGCATCCCGGCGAGGGGATTTTCCTCCATCGCGCGCTGCATCTGCGCGTCGCTGACGTGCGTGTAGATCTGTGTGGTATTGAGCTGCTCGTGCCCTAAGATGTCCTTGAGGACTCGCACGTCGACCTTGCCGGTGCGGTAGAGCAGCGTCGCCGCGGTGTGGCGCAATTTGTGCACAGAGAGGTGCTTGTACTGCAGGCCCGCCTCCGAGAGGTATTTGTACACAATTTGCTGCACGCGCACCTTACTGATGCGCCGACCGAGCCGGCTGAGGAAAAGCGCGTTTTTGTCTTTTATGTCACTTTTTTGCGAGAACGGCGCCTCGCGCACGGCAAGATATTCGCGCAGCGCGGCGCGGCAAGCCTCGTTGAGATAGATAACGCGCTCCTTCGCGCCCTTGCCGAGCACCATCACGCGCGAGAGATCCCGGTCAAGGTCGACGAGATTGATCCCGGTCAGCTCCGAGAGGCGCAGCCCGCAATTGAGAAAGAGCGTAAATATCGCGTAATCGCGCGCGCGCGTGGGCGAGCCCGCATCCTCGTCGACCGCCTGAAGGAGCTGCGCGCTCTCCTCCTCGCTGAGAAAGCGTGGCAGCTTGCGCCGCGTCGCAGGGGACTCGATATTTTCCGTAGGCGATGCGTCCATCCACCCCTTGACGCGCACGCAGAATTTGAAAAAAGCGCGAAGCGACGAGAGCTTTCGCTGCCGCGCGCTCGAGGCATTGTGCCGCACCTGCACAAGGTAGGTGAGGAACGCGTAAATTTCCTCTTGAGAAATCGAACAAATAAAATTTTTGTCAATATCCGAGAGATTAGCCGCGTGCAGATTGTCCTCGCTCGGAGGGAGGTTCCCGCGCGTCACGACAAGATACCGGAAGAAGGTCAGCAGATCCTGCCGGTACTGATAAATGGTGTTCTGAGAGCGGTCCTTTTGCAGGAGATACCCGCAAAACTCAGCTAAAACGGGCGGATCTCCTCCTGCAGGGAGGGCGGTTTGCGATTTGTCGAATGGTTCGCTCATACGCTCAAAAAACGCCCATCGGTCACGACCTTGAGGGGGTACCCTCGTGCGGCGGCGCGGTATTCTCTTTTGAGAAAATACAATTTCTAAATGTCCTAAATTTATAAAAGATCAT
Organism: uncultured Lachnospiraceae bacterium; assembly: GCA_964645985.1. Classification (GTDB taxonomy): domain Bacteria; phylum Bacillota; class Clostridia; order Oscillospirales; family CAG-272; genus CAZYCC01. Next base: position 22,121 of record CAZYCC010000016.1, read on the forward strand.
TCTCGTTTTTTCTTCCCGGGGGAAAATCAGCGCACACGAAGCGCAGTAGGATCGCCCTCTCACTCCCCTACTCCCCGATAGCGGTGACGGTGATTTCCCCGGAGAGCCGCTCGATTTGCTCGGCGCCGGAAAGGGCCTCGCCGAGGACGAAAAGACCCTTGTATCTGCCGTAATCGCCATAGTACATCACGACGTTTCCCCAAGGCGAGAAGTAGGCGAGCGTCCCGCGCCCACCGCCCGGAGCGTCGATCGCGCCGGTTATGTCAAGGGGTTCGGGGTAAAATATTTTCTCGTTGTCCAAATAATCCTCGACCTTTGTCGTGAGAGGTAGCTGCGCGAGAAGCGACGCCGCCGCGCGGCTGTTATTGCACGCGAAAACGACGGTGTGAACTCCATCGGTTACCGAGATGCGCATAGTTGAATTCTCCGGGCTTCCTTGTGAATTTTCCCCGCCATTCTCCTCCTGTGCGGAGGAATCGTTTTGCTCATTTTCGCCGGACGCCGTCCCGGAATGAAACGCGGAGGAGAAGTCTTCGCGCACACCGCTCGACTCCCCCGCGCCGCCGAAATCCCCGCCGCTCGCGGTGGAATCCTCCGAATCGCCCCCGCCCGCCTCGAGGGCTCCGCTGAGCTCCCCCACGCCGCTCGGCGTGTCGCTCCGACCCCCTTCACCGGTGCGGGCGCCGCATCCGACCAAGAGAATGAGCGTCGCGAGGGTCAGCCATAGCGCGAGCGGCGTTTTCGCGTTTCTCCAAAATCTCCTCACGCGGCAAACCTCGTTTACATTTGTCAGGTTCGTTTATTTTGGCGGCGAGTGTTTCTACTGCGATTTCTCGCACTTTTCTGCTATCGATTTAACACTTTTCTCTCATTATCGCAAAAGTTTGCGGCGCTCCCTCCCGCCTCCCGAGGTTTTAACGGCCGCTGCCGGTTATCCCGCGCGGTAACTCCGTCGGCTCCGCCTCCCTCCCGCGGAGTTCCCCACGCGCGCCGCGCCGGAGCTGTCGGGGGGAAAACGGGGTTAGCCCGCGCGGTGCGCGAGACCTTTCCCGGCGCGGCGGATCTTGCGGCGAGAGCGCGGTACCACCGCGACAATGCCGGTTACAGTCCCGCGCAATCCCGCGCGGCGCGGCGGGTCTTGCAATTTGCGCGCGGATGCGGTAAAATAAAAGGGCAAACTCGCGGTGGCACGGAGGCGCGCGCAATGACGGCAAAGTTCAAGGCGTTCTGGAAGGCGAACTCCTCGGTCTTCTTCAAGCTGGTGGTGACGCAGCTGGGGATGACCTTCTTCGCGCTGATCGTGACGATGGCGGCGATGGGGCTCGTCGACCGCTCGGGAAACACCTTTATCCTCGCGCTCGCGTCGACCTTTTCTGTGGTCTTCTATTTGTTTTTACAATTTGTTCATATGAAGGAGCACGCGATGCGGGACGAAATCCGCATCGACGCCGGCCGCCAAAAGCGAAACCCCGCCACTGGTCTACTTATCTCGCTTCTTGCCAATTCTCTCAATATTCTGCTCGGAGTAGTTGCTTGCGTCGCAAAGCTTTTTATTAAAAATATCGGATTTTTTGAGCCATATGAGGAGGGCGTGACCTATTATCCCGCCGGCGCCGTGCAAATTTCGGCGTCTGCGCAGACAGTGGCGCAGTGGCTGCAAGCGATGTATCAGGGCATTATCCGCCTGACATCGCCCGGCAACCCTCTCTTGCTACTCGTCATCATCCTGCCCTCGCTCGCCGTCTGCGGCGTGACCTATGCGCTCATCACTTCCGGCAAGGTCGACAAGCTCCTCACCGTGAAAAAGAAAAAGTGAGGGATAGAGGGAATCGGCGGGAATGGTTTGCGGCTGCGCGGCCGCTCGGCGCACAAAGCGGTTTTCTAAAAAAACGCGGCGCAGTTTCCGTTTTTTTAGTGAGGAACGGGAATATTTATGCTTTCGGCCAATAGGATGTTGACATTTCGGCGAGGAAAACCGCCTCTCAAAGGGAATGTTTTTATGACGCTCACCGCAGCTTAAAGTATACGCTATCGTATATGCGCTGTCAAGAAAGAGCAGCGGAACCCCCGCTATTCTCCGCCCGGTGGGGCGGGGATTTTTGTATTCTGCCCTCCCTCTCTGTGCTTTACTTCCTGTACACGAGCGCGGCGTCCGCTTGGGTGGCGCTCGCGGGAGGAGGGGCGGAGTCGGCGGCGCTCGAGCGCGAGAGCGCGTCGAGCGAGGAGAGGAGAACGAACAGGAGAATGCTCATGGCGGGGGAGGCGAGGGGGTTTAGCAGCAAAGACCCGACGAGCAGCGCCGTGAGAGACGCGTCCCCCGCGGAGATCATCCGTTCACCGTCCGTATCCTCAAGGTTCACCGTGTGCCGCGCGAAGCGCGCCTCAAAAAAGAGAAACGCGATGAGCAGCGCATAGAGCAGCGCGCCGATGACGCCTCCCTCGGCAAGGATTTCCGTGGCAAGAGACCCGGCGGGCAAAGGTGCGGGGTCGGTGGGGTCGGCGAAGGGGAGATAGGGGGCGAGCGGCGCGGAAACGCCGCATCCCGCTCCGATGAGCGGGTTCCCGGAGAAGATCGCCCGAAGGCGCGCGCGCGTAACCGTAAACGTCGTGCTATTCGGCAGCGAAATGAAGAACTGCGAGAGGGCAGGCACGCGCCCGAGAACGCCGCTCCCCGCGAGGATGGCTCCCGATACGGCGAGGAGCACCGGGAGAAACCAAAGCCGGCGAGGGTTTTTATGGATGATAAAATACAGCAGAAGCGCAAGTAGACCAAGGAGCAGGGCGGGCAGGCTCCGCGTCATCAGAAGGCAAGCGCCGACCGCCGCGAGGCAGAGCGCGAGAGCTATCCCCTTGCCCACCCCGCGCCCTCCTCCAATATAGGCGGGCAGATACGGCAGGCAGAGCGCGAAATAACAGCCGAGCAGACTCGGCGAAAGGCAAGGCAAAGACGCGGCGCCGCCGCTCGCAAAGGCGGAGAGCAGACCTACCGCCGCCGCGGCGAGCGATGAGAGCGTCAGCACTCCGCCGAGCCGCCGCGCGTTCTTGCTGTCTCGAAGGAGCTGCATCGCGAGGAACCCCGCGAGCAGCGCGAGCAGCCGCCCCGCCCCCTCTCGCGGAGAGGCGGTAACCGACGCGGGGAAAATCGTCCCGAAGAGGGAAAAGACAGCGAGAACGGCGAGCAGAAAGGCGAAGGGACCGCCGCTTACGCTTCGCTTGCCGCGCAGGAGTTTGAGAAAAAAGCTCAAAGAGCAAGCCAAAATCCCGCCATAGAGCGCGGCGGGCGAAGCGAAGGGCAGCGCCAAAATCAGCAGAAGTAGCCCCGTCTCGGGGGAGAGCAGCGTCGCGAGGGCGGCGAGCGCCCCCACGAGGATGGCGAGCAGGCGCGCGGGCGGGAGAAGAATGGTCAGCGCGCCGAAAAGCGTGCCGAGCAGCAGCGAGGAGAGAATGCCGCCCTCGCGCGGCGGCTCCTCGCCGTGCAGAATGTCCTCGGGCAGGGCGAGCAGGTCGAAAAGAAGAAAATGCGCCGCGCGGCTGCGGCAGAGCGCGCCGCCGACGCTCGTTTTCTTGGAAAACAAAAAGGGCAGCGCGAGAAGAATCGCCGCGATACCGAACCACACCCGCCCGAACGAGAGGGTCTGCCCCTCGCGGACAAGAGGAAGCGCGACGCCTATCCCGAGCGTCCACACGCCAAAAGTAAAGAGAAAAATGCCAAGCGTCCTGCAGCGCGCGAGCAGCGCATACCGCCCCATATCGCGGAAAAAGGAGAGGATCGCCGAGCGCTCGCACTCAAGTGAAAGCCGCCTCTGCGCTCGCCTCCAGAGCGTCCCGCCCGCGCTCGTCTCCTCGCGCGCTATCACCTCACCCGCGTCCTCCTCTCCCTCGCCCTCGCCTGGGAGTGCGTTCTCGTCCTCGGAGGGTGAATAAGAGAAGGAAGAACCGTGCGCGGCAAAGAGAGCGTTCTCGCCGGGTTTTTGCGCGAGCGCGGCATCTGCCGCGGTGAGCAGGGCATCGCTTTCCTTTTCCCGAGAGCAGCCCTCTCCCGCCTCTGCGGGAACGATGGTTTTCTCGGTGGCGGAGGAATCGCCCGCGGCGGGATCTACAGAGGGAGCGGCGCCCTCGGCGGCGGGGTCCCCACGGGGGAGGAAGCCGAGCGCCTCGCCCGCGCGGCGCGAAATACTCTGCGCGGCGCGCAGGAGAACGCTCTGCTCGAGCATCTCGGGCAGGCGCGAGAAAACGATGTCCGAGCGCGTAACGCGCGCCCGCTCGCTCTTTTTCATAAAAAAGGAAATATCCCCGGGAGAGGGAAAGAAGCGGTCGGTGAGGGAAGCGCGCCCGTTCTCGCGCGAAAAGGGGCGCGCCTCGGCCAAAAAGGCGGGGGGAAAGGCGATCGCCTAAGGCGGGCGGCGGAGAAGCATCGCGAAATCTCCCGCGCGGGAGATAGCGCGTCCCGGCGGAGCAAACCCGCCCGGCGGCGCGGCGGCTATCCTCCGGAGGGGAAGCGTGCGGAGGGAGCACCGCGAAAAGATACGGCGGGTGAGGAGGAGAGAAACAGACCGCGCGGGGTTCTTGCTCGAAAAAGAGCGTGCGAAGGCGGCAGCGTCACATCCTCGCGCGGGGCAGTAGCAAACCCTCGTGGAGCACCCTCAGAGCAGATCCGGGCGGGTGAGTTTCGTTTTCGCGAGAGCCTGCTCGTAGCGCAGGCGCGCGATCGCCTCGTGATCTCCCGAGAGCAGCTCCCGCGGCACCGAAAGGTCCCGGAAAACCTCCGGGCGGGTGTACTGCGGGTACTCGAGCAGACCCCACGAAATGCTCTCGACCTCGTGGCAGGCGGGCTCGGCGAGCACGCCCGGCAGCAGCCGCGCCACCGCGTCGACAACAAGGCAGGCGGGGATCTCTCCCCCCGTGACGACAAAATCGCCGACCGACAGCTCCCTCGCCCCGATGAGCGCGAGCGCGCGCGCGTCAACGCCCTCGTAATGCCCGCAGAGCAGAATCAGCCGGTCCCACGCGGCGAGCTCCCGCGCTATTGTCTGATTGAACACCCGCCCCGCCGGCGAGAGGTAGAGAACAAGGGTGCGTGCGGACGGAATGTCGCTCATCCCGGCGACCGCCTCATAACAGGCGACGATGGGGGGCGCCGCCATCAGCATCCCCGCGCCGCCGCCGTAGGGCGTGTCGTCGACCCGACGGTGCTTGTCGGCGCTGTACGCGCGAATGTCGTGCGCGTAAATCTCCACAAGACCCGCCGCCCGCGCGCGCCCGAGAATGCTCGTGGAGCAAATCTGCTCCACGAGGGCAGGAAAGAGCGTCAGGATATCAAAGCGCATAAGCGGGGGGTGCGAAAGAGCGCCGCGCGCGGCGGCTCTCTCGAGGGAAGGGCGCGAGCGGAAAAGGCCTATAGAATAACGGGCGCGGGATATTTCCCGGGCGGAGCAAAGGGAAGCGGGGAGCCTCATCGGCGGCGGGAGGCGCGCGGGGCTGCCCGGATTCTGCCCGGGACTGAGGCGGTTAAGGGAAGCGCGGGGGCTGCCGAGGGCGAATACCGTCGAGAGGCGCGGGGACTAACCGGGATTCAGTCAGTCCGGGAGCGCACGGGCGTTTTCTATGGGGAAAGGAAGACAAATGCTGCCGCGCAGCCTGCCCCTCCCCCCGCGAGCGGTGCGCGCGGGATTATCGCAAGCCGAAAACGCAGTCCGCCACCGCCCGCGCGTCCTCCTCTACGCGAGCGGTGCGCACGGCGGTACGCGCGGGATTTTCCTCGGACGAGGAGATAGAGCAAAAAGACGGCGGAGCGCAGCCCGGCGAGCCTCGCTATAGACGGCGAAGCTCATCGGGCAGCCTTATCGGATAAAGAATAGCGTGGGGGCTATTCTTCGTCGAAAAAGCCGGGGATGGGGCGGATGAGCACGCCGCGATCGATGTCGACCGACAGGACAAACGCGCGCACGGCGGGGAGCAGCACGCGTCCCGCGCCGGTGTCGATCTCGTAGAGTTCGCTCGCCGCGCCGTCGAGAACGTCCGCGATTTTGCCATAGACCCGCCCGCTATCGGCGTCGATGACCGGAAGACCCGGCAGATCCGCGCGAAAGACCGCTCCGGGCGGCAGCGGGATGTCCTCACGAGCGGCGAAGAGCACCCGCCCGGTCCAGGGCAGCGCCTCCTCGAGCGAGCGCACCCCCGGCAGGCGCAGGAGCGCGAAGCGTCCAAACGCGCGCGCCGCGACCGGCGATAGCAGGCGATAGCTCGTCGCGAGGTCAGCGGGGTCGCCCGCGTTTCGCGCGTTTTCCGCGTCACTTGCATCTTTCGGGACGCCTGAGTTTCCCGCGTTGCCCGATACACCCGTGTTTCCCTCGCTCCCCCAAACACCGGTGTTCTCCGAGATACTCGGGCTTCCCATGTTTCGCGGAGCGCTCGAATTTATCGGAATATCTGAGTTTTCCGAGTTGCTCGCGCCTCGCGCGCTCTCCGCGTTTCCCGGGAAGGGAGCGCCGGAGGGGGCGCCGAGCGCCGAGGCCTCGGAGCGCGTGGGATCGCCGGCGCGGGGCGGGGCGAGGCTCCCCCGATCGGAGGGATCGCCGGGGAGGGCGGGGTCCGCGGGGACAAAGAGGCGCGTGAGACGGCAGAAAACACCGACGCTGTCGCACCACGGCTCTACCTTCAGCTCGCCCGCGACGCCGTGCGTCGTGAGCACTCTCCCCGCTTCGAGAAACGCGCGCATAAATCCCTGCGAAAGAAAAGATAAACCAGTATACCACGCGCGAGGGGGAGTGTCAAGGAGAGGAGCGGGGCGGGGGAGGTGGCGCGCAAGGTGCAGGCGAGCCTCTCCCGATCGCGAGGGAGAGTGTTACGGGAAGGGAAGTAGCGCGCAAAACCGCTCCGCGCGGGGTTTTGCGCGCGCCGTCGCGAACGGGTGCAGTGCGGGGGAGGAACTTTTTCCCCCCCCCCCCCCGCGAAGGCGAGCGGGGCAGTGCGGAATCACGCCAATCTTCACCCCGCCTCCCGAAAGCACCCCATCCCCCGAAGGGCAGAGAAAACATTTCGC
>CAZYCC010000017.1:0-29150 GCA_964645985.1 uncultured Lachnospiraceae bacterium
GCCGGGGGAGGGCTCTTTCGGGAAAGAGCACTCCTCCGGAGGAGCGAGGTGGCGGTCCGCCACACGAGAACAGTGGGTGCGGCTCGCGGCAGTGGAAATGACCGCGCAGCAGTGGGGTTTCCACAAAAACTATATTTAGAAACGGCAGTTCGGATCACGATAGGGTCGCTCGGTTCCCCGATAACTAAATCTTAGAGGTAGCAGTCGCAATTTCGACAAAGCGCGGGTTCCCTCACACCTTCCCCCGTGGCGGGGCAGTTTGCTTTACGACAGGGGCAGTCGGGTTTCCCGAAAACTAAACCGAGGAACGGCAGTGCAAATCCCGACAAGGGCACTTCGGTTCCCTGGAAACTAAATCTAAGAGGTAGCAGTGCAAAATTTCGACACAGCAGTCTCTCTCACCCCGCACAGATGGGGGCGACCCCCGAGAGAGGGGATAGCGGGGTTGCATGAAGCGGAGAAATGTGGTAAAATTACAAGAAACGCTGGGATCTGCCCGACAAGCGGGCAGCGGGGCGGCGCCCAGTCTCGCGCGCGGATCTCGCACACCCCGGCGACAGCGCAGCGCGAGAGTACTCTTCCCGCTGCGCGGGTCATGCGCGGCGAGGGGATCGAACTCACCCCGCGCGCAAATGGTTCGTATAAGTTTTCCTCAAATTTGGTTCATCTTATGGCAACTTCTACCCGCAAGGGGACGATGCTCTTCACCTCCGAATCGGTGACCGAGGGGCACCCCGACAAAATCTGCGACAAAATTTCCGACGCGCTGCTCGACGCGATGATCGCCCTCGACCCCGAAACGCGCGCCGCCATCGAGACCTTCGCGACGACCGGGCTTGTCACCGTGATGGGCGAGGTCACCACGCGCGCGCAGGTCGACATCCCCGGCATTGTGCGCGCGACCGTTCGCGAAATAGGCTACGACCGCGCGAAATACGGCTTCGACGCCGACACCTGCGGCATTCTCACATCGCTGCACGAGCAGTCGCCGGACATCGCGCGCGGCGTGGACGAATCGCTCGAGGCGAAGAGCCGGGGAGGAGCCGCGGGGGCGCTCGCTACCGGCGCGGGCGACCAGGGGATGATGTTCGGCTTCGCCTGCGATGAAACGCCCGAGCTCATGCCTTTGCCGATCTGCCTCGCGCACAAGCTCGCGCGGCGCCTTGCCGAGGTGCGCCGATCGGGAGAGCTGCCCTATCTACGGCCGGACGGCAAGACGCAGGTCACCGTGCGCTACGAGGACGGGCGGCCGGTCTGCATCGACACGGTCGTCGTTTCGGCGCAGCACGACCCGGAAAAGGCAAACCTCGCGCAAATCCGCGAGGACATCACCGCGCACGTTATTAGCGAGGTGATCCCCGAGGATCTGATCCCGCGAGATATGAAAATTTATGTCAACCCGACCGGGCGCTTCGTCGTCGGCGGGCCCGCCGGGGACACAGGTCTCACCGGGCGCAAAATCATCGTCGACACCTACGGAGGCTACGCGCGCCACGGCGGCGGGTCGTTCTCCGGCAAGGATCCGACGAAGGTCGACCGCTCAGGCGCCTACGCCGCGCGCTACATCGCGAAAAATGTCGTTGCGGCGGGGCTCGCCGCGCGATGCGAGGTACAGATCGCCTACGCCATCGGTGTCGCCAACCCCGTCTCGCTGATGGTAGACAGCTTCGGTACGGGAGCAGTCCCGGACGAGGAAATCGAGGCGCGTGTGCGGGACAATATCGACCTGCGCCCCGCCGCGATCATTGAGAAGTTTGACCTTCGCCGCCCGATCTACGCGAAACTCGCCGCCTACGGCCACATGGGGCGGGAGGACCTCGATATGCCCTTCGAGCGCCGCGACCTCGCGCAGAAGCTGGTGGGATAAGGCGCTCGCGCGAGCGGCTCTTCCGCAGGGGAAACGCGCGCAGGGAGCGTGCTCCCTCCCGCGCGGGAGGGGCGTGCGGCACGCTCACCCTCTGCGCGCGGGGCGATGGCGGGGTGAATTTTCGGAAAACTCGTTTGGGGATTTTGGCTTTGCACAAGGATGAGAGCGATCGCGCGCTCCCGGAGAGCGGCGGCGAGGAGATCACGCTCGAGGGGCGGGTTGAGCACATTGTCTACGCCAACCCTGGCAGCGGCTACACTGTCTTTACCCTCTCGGTTCCTGAGGAGCCGGGGGAGGAGGGCGCGCGCCCCGGCGAGGGGGAGGAGGGCGCGGGCGGGAGTGAAAGCCCCGGCGAGGGCGGGGAGGTTTCCCCGAGCGCAAACACAGCGGAAAATGACGGGGGCGATTCCCCAGCCGCGCCATCGGACGCAGGGGCGCACGGGTCACCTATTCCTGCGAACGCCGCGCGTGAGATTTCTTCCCCCTCTATGAGTCCTTCCGGCGAGGGGGAGGGAGTCTCCGCGCCCGGGAGATCCCTTCCCGCAAAGAACGGAGCGAGCGGGAGCGCGGCGCGGGGCGCGGCGGCGCGGCGGCGCGGGGGGAGGCGGGAGGAGCGCTTCACGCTCTTATCTGTCGTCGGGGTGTTGCCGGGCGTGCGCGAGGGGGAGAGCGTGCGCGTTACCGGGGTGTATGAGCGCCACCCAACCTACGGGCGGCAGTTTCACGCGTCGATTTGCGAGCCGGCTCTGCCCGAGGGAACGGCGGGGATGCTGCGGTATCTCTCCTCCGGGGTGCTGAAGGGGATAGGGCCGCGCACCGCGCGCAAAATCGTTGACACCTTCGGCGAGGATACCGCCGAGATTCTCGAGAAAAATCCCGAATACCTATCGAGCATTCCCGGCATCTCCGAGAAAAAAGCGCGCGCCATTGGCGAGGACTTTCGCGCGCAGCACGGCTTGCGCGACATCCTTGACCTCGCGGGGCCGATCTTCGGCAACCCGACGGCGCTGCGCATCTTCCGCAAATACGGCGCGGTCGGCACCGTCGTCCTCAAGAACAACCCCTATGCCCTCTGCGGGGAGGTGCGAGGGGTTACTTTTTTTCGCGCGGACGAGCTCGCCGCCTCCCTGCACTTCGATGGGGACTCGCCCGAGCGGCGGCGGGCGGGTATCCTCGCCTTTCTGCGCGCCAACGCGAACGAAAACGGCCATACTTGCGTGCCGACGCGCCTTTTGCTGCCCGGCGCCGCCGACTTTATGCGGCGGGGGGTGCTCGGGCGGGGGCAATGGTCGGGAGAGGGGGACGCCTCGGCGGAGGACGCGCTCGCGGGGGAGCTGTCGGCGCTACTGCGCGAGGGAGTGCTGCGCGAGCGGCGCGCGCGGGGGGAGAGCGTCATCTTCCTTGAAAAATATGACGAGGCGGAGAGGGTGATCGCGCAGAAGCTGCTGCAGCTGCGCGACACGGTCATCCCCTACGCGCCGCAGGATATTGAAACGCTCATCGAAAGCGAGGAGGCGGAGAGCGGTATCCGCTACGCGGAGGGGCAAAAGGACGCCATCCGAGGGACGCTGCGCGCCGGGGTCATGCTGCTCACCGGGGGGCCCGGCACCGGCAAGACCACCGTTATTCGCGCGATTCTTCACATCTTCGAGCAGATCGGCGACGAGGTCGCGCTCGCGGCGCCGACCGGACGCGCGGCGAAACGCCTCGCCGAGGCGACCGGGCGGGAGGCGCGCACCATTCACCGCCTGCTCGAGGTCGATACAGTTGAAACGCGCGATGAGGAGGAGCTGACCGTCTTTCACAAAGACGAGAAAAACCCGCTCGAGTGCGATATGCTCATTGTCGATGAGTGTTCGATGATCGATGTCACGCTCTGCGCGGCGCTGCTGCGCGCGCTGCGCGCCGGGACGCGGCTGCTGCTCGTCGGCGACCCCGACCAGCTGCCCTCGGTGGGGCCGGGCAATGTTCTCTTCGACATTCTACGCGCGAAGGTCTTCCCGACCGTGTCGCTCACCGAGATTTTCCGCACGGCGGCGAGCAGCAATATCGTGACGGCGGCGCACGCCGTGCGCGGCGGGACAATGCCTCCTATCGGAGAAAAAACGGGCGACTTCTTTTTCCTGCCCCGCGAGGGGGAGGAGGCGGTCGCGCGCACCATCGAGCAGCTCGTCGGCACGCGTCTGCCGCGCGCCTACGGCGAGGGGATACGCGAGGAGATACAGGTGATCTCCCCGACGAAAATCGGTCCCGCCGGCACGGTCGCGCTCAATGCGCGCTTGCAGGGGATCCTCAACCCAACTTCTCCCGACAAAACCGAGCGGCGGCAGGGCACGCGCGTTTTTCGCGAGGGAGACAAGGTGATGCAGACGCGCAACGATTACGAGCTTCCGTGGAGTCTGCCGCGCGATCTGCCGCTGCGCCCCTCCTTCGATGAGGACGAGGACGAGGAGAGCGAGGAGGGGCGGCGCGAGGGCAAGGGCGTTTTCAACGGCGACATCGGAACGATTCTTTCCATCTCCCCTCGCCGCGAGACGATGACCGTGCGCTTTGAGGAGCGCGTCGCCGAGATCCCCTTCGCGAAGATCGACGCCCTCGATCACGCGTTCGCCATCACGGTGCACAAGGCGCAGGGCAGCGAGTACCCGGTCGTCATTCTGCCGATCTGCCTCTTCCCCGTGGGGCTGCGCACGCGCGAGCTGCTCTACACCGCGCTCACGCGCGCGCGCAAGATGGTCATCCTCGTGGGGGAGGAAAAGAGCCTCGCCGAGATGGTGCAAAACTCCCGCCCGGTGCGGCGGTACACCGCTCTGCGCGAGCGACTAACCGATAAGTAGTGAGTAGAGAATAGTGAGTAGTGGATAGTAGTGAGTGGGTAGTCCTCGGCGCACGAGAGGGGGCAAGAGGCGCGCTCGGCAAAATTGAAAAAACGGCAAGAGCGCACGGAGAGGGAAAGCAAAGGGGCGCGGGGGATCCTTCTGCGAGGGTATCGGGTGCACGGCGGCACGGGAACGGCGTTCACGAAAATTTTACAAAATATGGTCAATTCCCCCATGTAAGAGTTTCACGCATTTCCGCGCGAGAGCACGCGGGGCTGGTGAGTAGTGGTTAGTGATTAGTGAGTAGTGGGCAGTCCTCATCGAGAGAGGCGGGGCGGGAGCGCGGGAGGATTTGCTCAGCAAAATTGAAAAAACGGCGAGAGCGCGCGGAGGGGGAAAGCAAAAGGGGGCACGGGGGAATTTTCTGCGAAGGCATCGGGCGCGCGGGGCGAGGGGCGAAGGCGCAGGGTTAGTGATTAGTGGTTTGTCCTGCGCGCGAGAGGAGGGGCGGGGAGCGAAATTTCGCGCTCGCGCGCCGCTCGCGTATCGCTTGCATTTTCGGGGGGCGGCGTGTATACTGTGATGGGATGAGAGCGCTTCGCGCCCTCGCGCTCTCGCGCCAAATCTTTTTCTTTTTGAGGTGGCTATGCTTGCCGAGGTGTACACCGCCGCGCTGCTCGGGCTGGAGGGGTATGTCGTCACGGTCGAGTGCAAGGTAGCGAAGGGGCTGCCGGAGCTGTCGATCGTCGGGCTGCCCGACCACGCCGTCCTCGAGGCGGAGGAGCGCGTGCGCTCGGCGGCGGAAAGCGCGGGCATTGCCTTCCCGAACCAGAAAGTCCTCATCAACCTCGCCCCCGCCGACAAGAAAAAGATCGGTTCCTCTTTTGATCTCGCGCTGCTGCTCTCGGTCCTTCAGGCGGCGGAGCTGACCTCGTTTGATCTCTCGGGCTGCTGCTTCCTCGGGGAGCTGTCGCTCGGCGGGGAGGTCAAGGGCGTGCGCGGCGCGCTGTGTATGACGCTTGCCGCGGCGAGCGCCGGCTTTCACACCATTTTCGTCCCCGCCGACAACGCGAGCGAGTCGTCGATAGCGCGGGATATTCGCGTTATCGGCGTGCGCACGGTGCAGGAACTGATAGCGCACCTGAGCCGCCAAAAAATTCTTCCGGAAACGCGCTTTGACGAGGAGATTTTCCGGCGCGAGTCTCTCAAAACGCCGCTCGATTTTTCGGATATTCGCGGGCAGGAAAAGGCGAAGCGCGCCGCCGAGATCGCCGCCGCGGGAGGACTCAATCTCCTGATGATCGGGCCTCCCGGCACCGGCAAGAGTATGCTCGCCAAGCGCTTTCCCTCGATTCTCCCGCCGATGACCTACGAAGACGCGCTTGAATCGACCGCGATTTATTCGGGCGCGGGATGCCTGCCGAAGGGCAGCCCCATTCTAACGCGCCGCCCCTTCCGCGCGCCGCACCACACGATGTCGGCAGCGGCGCTCGTCGGCGGCGGGACGGTGCCTGTTCCGGGGGAAATTTCTCTCGCGCACAACGGCGTGCTCTTCCTTGACGAGCTGCCAGAGTTTAACCGCCTCGCGATGGAGAGCCTGCGCCAGCCGCTCGAGGACGGCGAGGTCACCGTCATCCGCACGTCCGGGCGCTTCACCTTCCCCTCGCGCTTTATGCTCGTCTGCGCGATGAACCCTTGCCGCTGCGGGTATTACGGGCATCCGACAAGACCCTGCACCTGCCGCCCGGAGGACCGCAAGAAATACCTTGAAAAAATCAGCGGGCCGCTGCTCGACCGCATGGATCTGCAAATCGAAATGCCGCCGGTCGCCTATGAGGAGATGGCGGGCGGGGAGGACGGAGAGCACTCGTCGGTTATCCGCGAGCGGGTTATGCGCGCGCGGGAGTTCTCATCCGCGCGCTTTGACGCGCAGGGCTACCCCGGTGTCACGCGCAACGCCGATATGACGCCCAAGATGATCCGCGACTGCTGCGGGGCGGAGGAGGACGCAAACCTTCTGCTCAAAAACGCCTTCGAGCGCCTAGGGCTCTCGGCGCGCGGGCACGACCGCATTTTGCGCGTCGCGCGCACCATCGCGGATCTGGCCGGCAGCGAGGTCATCCGCAAGGGGCATATGGCGGAAGCGATTCAGTTCCGCTCTCTTGACCGGAAGTATTTTTGAGGGCACGCGGATCGCGCTGCGGGTGATCCCGCCCTCCCCGAATATCAAGTGCAAAGCACGCCGAGAGAGAGCACGAAGGGCGCGGGAGGCGCCGCAAACAAAAACCTCCCGCGAGGCGGGAGGACGCCTCGCGGGAGGTTCGGGGTATACGGAAAAAGAGGAGCGCGGGAGAGGTTAGCGGCGCCTCGCCCGCCGCGCGCACAGGATAGATAGGCGCGACCCGCTCGCCCTCACCCCCAATATAGGGCACCGGGGTTCGCGCAAAGCGAGAGCGTCATGCACCGGTATTTGCCGAGGGCGATTCGGCGGGGGATAGATCCTCATCGGGGCGCGCGGAATCCGCCGGGAAGGGGTCAATTTCGCCCGCCGGCGTCACCGGGGCGCGCTCCCACGCCTGTACAATCGCGTCTTGCAGCTGCTCGCGGAAGACGCGCGAGATGGGGTGCGCGACATCCCGGAAGCTGCCGTCGGGCAGCTTGCGCCCGGGCATCACAACGATGAAGCGCCCTCCCGCGAAAACTAACTTAACCTCGTGCAGCACGAAAACGTCGTCAAACGTGACCGACGCCACCGCCTTGAGGGGCTTCCCGTCGTCAAATTTTCTGCGGATTTTGACATCGGTAATCTGCATACTTTGCCTCCGCGCCGAAGCGCACGAAACAACCCCACGAAATTTGTCGCGGCGGGGTGGGGTCTCCCGCCGATAGCACTGTTGAAAGTATAGAACAAACATATGAGCGTGATGTAAATTCTTTTTGCGATTGTGTATGGTATGTTGTTGCGAGATTGTAAAATTTTGTCTATTTCGATGAATCCGTGAAACTTTTTTCGCGCGAGCGGGATAGACAAAAATGTTGCGGTTTTTAATAAATTAAAGTGACAATCATTATCCGGGGAAAAGAGGGGCCAAGGAGGATGCGGAACGCGTCGGAGACGCTGGGGCGCGCAGCGAGAGAGAAACGCGAAATCTCCTGCGCGGGGGGCGCAAGGAGCGCAGAGCGCGCGAGGGGGAAGCGCGCGAAATCCCGTGGCCGCGTGATGAGGCAAGGCGATCCCTTGCACAAATGCGCGAAAATATCCCCGGAACAAGAGGAAGAGAATCGGTAGCGCGAAGGGAACACTGGGGCAGGGGTTTTACATTTTTTCGCGATGGGCAAGGGGTTTTCGGCGGGGATCTCGCGGCGGGAGCTGTTCAGTTTAGATTTGTCGAGGTTTGATTTTGAACGGGAGCATTCGCGGTTTGCGCGGGAAACTATCTCCCAATGAGCCGCTCGGGGGCGCTTCTGCCCGGGAGGACGCCTCCTTTGAGGAGGTCGATCGGTGCGCGCGCGTCCATTTTCTCGGGGCGGGCGGCATCAGTATGTCGACGCTCGCGCGCATGGCAAGGGATCGCGGAAAAATCGTCACCGGGTACGACCGCACGCCCTCCGCGACGACAGAGGCTCTTTCTCGCGAGGGCATTCCGGTCTACTCGGAGCTTGACGAGGCGCATCTGCGGCCGGATATGGCGCTCGTCTACTCGGCGGCGATCGGCGAGGACAATCTTGAGCTCGCCGCCGCGCGGGAGCGGGGGCTGCCGGTCATCGGGCGCGCGGGGTACCTCGGGGGGCTGATGCGCGCATATCGCACGCGGGTCGGCGTTTGTGGCACACACGGCAAATCGACCGTGACGGCGATGCTCACGATGATATTTCTCGCGGCGGGGCTCGACCCGAGCGTTGCCTGCGGGGCGGAAATCCCCGCGCTCGGCTCCGCCTACCGCGCCGGCGGGCGGGATCTCTTCCTCTATGAGGCGTGCGAGTACAAAGACGCGTTTTGTTCATTCTCCCCGACGCTAGACGTTATTTTGAACATCGACCTCGACCACGTCGACTACTTTCACAGCATCGAGCAGACCATCGCGTCCTTTCATAAATCCGCTCTCCCGGCGGAGGTCGTTATCGCCAATTTCGATGACGAGAATACCCGGCGCGCGGTGGAGAACCTGCCCGGCCGCGTCGTCCCGGTCGGCATCGACGCGCCGGACGCGCTCTATCGCGCAGAAAATATCGGGTGCGAGGCGGGCGGGTCGCGCTTCACACTCACGCGCGGCGGGCGGGCGCTGTGCGAAATTGCGCTGCGCGTGCCGGGGCGGCACAATGTCCTCGACGCGCTCTGCGCGGCGGCGGCGGCAAGTGATCTCGGGTGCTCCCCGGGTGATATTGCGCGGGGTCTTTTGGAATTTACCGGGGCGCGGCGGCGCTTTGAGCGGCGCGGGTGGGTAGGCGGCGCGCTGCTCTACGATGACTATGCGCATCACCCGACCGAGGTAGCGGCGACGCTGCAAGCCGCGCGCGAGGTAGTTCTCGCCGAGGCGAGATGCCCCGAGGAGGAGGGGGGGAGCGGCGAATCTTCCGTGAAAACCGGCGAGACTGCGGCAAGTTACGAGGGTTCCCGAGAGATCGGCAAACCCCTCGCGCGGCAGGAGCGGGAGGGGGGAACTCCCGCGCGGGCGAACGGCGAGGCGGGGACGGATGAGCGCGCGAGCGAGGAATCGCCGGAGAACCGAGGAGGAGGCGGCGCGCACGCGGCAAAAATCGGCGAGGATAAGGGGGACAGCGAGGGGGAGGCCGGCGGGCGGGTGATCTGCGTCTTCCAGCCGCATACCTACTCGCGGACGGCGGCCCTGCTCGATGACTTTGCGCGGGAGCTCTCGGCGGCGGACATCGTCATTCTTGCGCCGATTTTCGCCGCGCGCGAGGCGAGCACGGGAGAAATCTCCTCGCGCGACCTTGCCGCGCGCATCCCCGGCGCGCTCTGCGGCGACAGCTTCGAGGAAATCGCCGCGCTCGTGCGCGCGCGCGCGCGGCCGGGCGACCTCATCCTGACGATGGGCGCGGGCGACATCCGGCGCGTGGGAGAAATCCTGCTGCGCGGGGATACGTGAGGGGGCGAAACTTCGCCGCCATCTCGCGCGAGCGCCGCCTATCCTCGCACCGCGCGTTTCGCGTGCGGCGCGCGATCTCGCCTCTTCAAAACGAGCGGCAAGGGGTCTATCCCGAGGCGGCGGAGCGCAAAGCCCTCTCGCCCGATCGTCCGCCTCGCGCAATAATGAGGAGCGCGGGAGCGGGGGCGCAGTCGCGGGGGGCGCGGGGGACGCGAGGCGCAGGGGCGGACCGCTCTTTACAAAATCCTTGCGGTGTGGTAGAATAAGTTGACTTTCGGTTGGAGGTAGATATGATTCGCGAAAATATGGAGTTTCTCGCGGCAGCCGACCCGCAGGTCGGGCAGGCTGTGCAAGAGGAATACGCGCGGCAGCAGAGAGGCCTGGAGCTGATCGCGTCCGAGAATGTCGTCTCGCCCGTCGTCCTCGCGGCGAACGCGACGGTTCTCACCAACAAATACGCCGAGGGCTACCCCGGCAAGCGCTACTACGGCGGCTGCGCCTGCGTTGACATTGTCGAGAACCTCGCGATCGAGCGCGCCAAGCAGCTCTTTCACTGCGAGTTTGCCAATGTGCAGCCGCACTCGGGCGCGCAGGCGAACACCGCGGTCTACTTTAAGCTGCTCACGCCGGGCGACAAGGTCCTCGGGATGAGCCTCGCCGACGGCGGTCACCTGACGCACGGCTCTCCCGTCAACTTCTCAGGAAAATATTTTGATTTTTCCTCCTACGGCGTCGACGAGAACGGCTTCATCGACTACGACGCGCTCGAGCGGCAGGCGAGGGAGCTGCGCCCCAAGCTGATCGTCGCGGGCGCGTCCGCCTACCCGCGCACCATCGATTTCGCGCGCTTCGGGCAAATCGCGCATGAGGTCGGGGCTCTCTTGATGGTCGATATGTCGCACATCGCCGGGCTTGTCGCGGCGGGGGTGCACCCCTCGCCCTTCCCGCACGCCGACATCGTCACAACGACGACGCACAAGACGCTGCGCGGGCCGCGCGGCGGGATGATCCTGACAAACGACCCGGATCTCGCGAAGAAAATCAACAGCGGCGTCTTCCCCGGCACGCAAGGGGGGCCGCTCATGCACACGATCGCGGCGAAGGCGGTCTGCCTCGGCGAGGCGCTGAGGCCCGAGTTCGCCACCTACCAGCGGCAGATCGTCGCGAACGCGGCGACGCTCGCGTCATCTCTCACGGCGCGCGGCTTCCATCTTGTCTCGGGCGGAACAGACAATCACCTCATGCTGATAGATCTGCGCAACTTCGGCATCACCGGGAAGGAGTTCGAGACGCGCCTTGACGAGGTGCTCATCACGGTCAACAAGAACGCGGTGCCGGGCGACCCGGAGAAGCCGACCGTCACGAGCGGCGTGCGCGTTGGGACGCCGTCGGTGACCTCGCGCGGGCTGCGCGAGCCGGAAATGGAGACGCTCGCCGGGCTCTTCTACGATACGGCGACAAACTTCGAGGGCAGCGCCGCGCACACGCGCGAGGTCGTCACCTCGATTTGCCAAAAGTACCCGCTCTACGAGGGGTAGGCCCCACGCCCTCGCGCGGCAAGCGATCGCGGGGCGGGAAGGGAACGGGGGGCGCGGCGAGCCGATCGGCGCGATGGGGTCATGGGGGACAGCTCACGGGCGAGCCGCCGCGCGACAACCTACCTCGGAGCGAGCGCCTCACAGGCCGCCGCCGGGGAATCGGGGGAGGGCGGAGAAATATCGCGGGGAGCGGCAAACGAGAACGAGAAGCGCGGCGGCGAAAGAGGGGGCGAGGTGGGGCGGCGCCGGGGCGTAACCCTTTGGCGGGCGGCCCTCGGAGAGGCGGCCCCGGAGGAGCGGCCCCGGAGGGGTGTACTATCCTCGCCGCACGTGAGAAAAGCCAAAAGAGCAGCGCTCTTTTGGCTTTTTTGTATGAGGAAGCGGAGCGCGGGGGAGGCTATCGGGGGAGGCTACATCTATTTACGAGGGTCCTCGTGAAAGCGGGCGCGAGGGGTGGCACAATGGTTTCGCGAGCACGGGCGGACACAGTTTTGATGAAAAATCAAGAAGAACCGAAAAGCGAGGGGCACGAGCGGGCGACGGGGCGGAAATGGGTCGGGTGAATTTCGAGAGAGGGCAGCGCCCATTCGCGCGCAGTAGGGCGATCGCCGCGAGCGGAGAACATTTGTTCGGCGATGTGGCGGGCGGGCCGCAAGGGAATCGAAAGGAGAGGGCGCGCGAGATGAGCGGATGTTCGCGGAATAGAACAAATGTTCGATGTAAGAGAGTCGCAACCTATCGGAAATCCCCGCGATGAGGCGATTTTGGGACATCATGAGAGATTTTGAACAAAATGCGTTTTTTTCGCGAAAAAACTCTTGAAATTCGCGAAGGGAGTATGCTATACTTTGCGAGTATTCGCGCTTGATTTTTCGCGGGGGAGGGGCTGTTTGGGTCCGAGAACTATTTGCGAGCGCGGCAGGGGACGCGGGGAGCGCATAGGAAAACGAAACGCCCACTTCCGCGAGGGGGCGGGAGGGGCTACAAGCTCGCCGAAGGGGCGCGGTGCGGGGACGTACCTCTCAAAAACGATGCGTCGGCCGGGCACAAGCGCGGGGGCGCGAAGTACGCCTGCGCGAATCCCCCCGATTTCCCCACTCATCCGCCCCTGTACCGGCAAGGGAGCGCTCCGCACCGTATCCCCCCCGGGGATCGCAAGGGGAATACCCACGAGGGCGGAAGGAACAAAGCCTATTGCGCGGGCGTGGTGGCCGCAAGCAAAACCTTCGCGCAGACGAGGCTGCCGAGAAAATCTCCCTCGCGCAAGAGCTGACTCCCGCGCGAGATTAGGGATCGCTGAAAAACCCCGCGCGGGGCGCGAGGGCGGGAGCGCCGGATTTTGCGGTGCGCGTGAATTTAGGAAAAGTCAATCGCGCTTTTGCTTTTCGGGCAAAAGATACCCGACGCAAAGATTTTCCCTTTCCGGATGCTTATTCTTTAACAAAAACTGGCGAGGAGCGGGGGGACGGCAAGAGGCGAGGCGTTTACCGGTTCGACGGCGCGAAGGCTCGAAGGATCGCCGACAAAACGGCAAAATGGCTCGCCAAAAAACGGCAAGACGCTCTTCGGCAAGATTGCTCGCCAAGGCGGCTCGCCGGGGAGCTTGCAAGAGGCTCGCCGAAAAAACGGCCCGACAGCTCTCCGACGAGCACACTCTCCGGAGAGGCGGGGAATTGCGCAAAGACCGCGCGAGGGGGGAGGACATAACAAAACCCCCGCGCGGGGCGCGAGGGTGAGTTTGCCCCCAGGTCCCCCCCGCCTTGCGGGGCGGGGGAAACGAGGGAAAGAAAGGAAGGTTTGAGGAGACTACCCCTCGACGATGGCTTGTTTGCGCGCGGGAGCGGCGTTCGCTTCGCGCAGAGCGTCGGCAACCGCAGAGACGGCGGACACCTGCTCGGACGTCAATCCCGTGACATCGATCGTGCGCCGCTCGGACATCCCCAGAAGATAGTCGCAGCTGACGCCGTAGAGTTCGGCGAGGCGCACAAGATTCGTGTAGGACGGCGAGCGGGTGGACAGTTCATAGCCGGAAATCACCGCTTTGCTGGTGAGAATGCGGTTCGCGACCGCCTCCTGACTCAAATGCTTGGCGTGACGCAGCTCTCTGAGCTTCTCTCCAAGAACCATAGCGTTCTCCTTTCGCTCGTTCTCTACGCTTACAGTTTAGCATAAGAACTGTATACATTTCAAGGTTACAAAGAATGCAGTGCGTTGACTCCAAAAAAAAAAAAAAAAAAAAAAAAACGGGGGGTTTTCCGCAAATATCATAGGAAAATAGGCAGAAACAACCATCCTTTTGGATGGGTTTCGATATTCTCGGATTGGCATCATCGCGAGAGCAGATTTTCGCAAGAAATGAAATTTACAATGCGTTCATAATTTTGGGCGCGATCGGAGGTGCTATGTCTGACGAAAAGATCACCCGGGCGGGGAAGACCCCGACGAGCGGGCGCTGCTGCGCGGGCTGCGTTTTCTGGAACGAGACCGCTCCGGCATTCGAGGAGACCGGCGAGGGCGGCGCGTCCTCGTGCGACGGCGTCTGCGAGAACGAAGAGAGCGTCAACTTCAACCGCCCGCGCGCCCCGCAGGACACCTGCCGCAAGTTCAAGCGGGAGGAGTAGGGCGCGGAGCGAGGGGCGAGTACCCCGCGAGGGGAGAGCGCGGCGCGCGTGGCACATCGCGGGGCGGGGAGATAGGGCGCGAGGGGGCATATCGCGGGGGGCATATCGGCGGCGCGCATCCCGAGCGGGGCGGTGGGCGATGGGGCGCGACGGGGCGAGGGCCGGAGAACGCCGGGAGGGGCGCGATATGCCGCGAGGCGTGGCACGGTAGTCCAATCGCGGGGAGCGTGGGGGCACCGCGCGGGAGATGTTGCATTTTCGCGGGGAGGGTGGTAGAATGGACACGGGGGAGGGGCCGCCGAGCTTGTGGGATGCGCTCGGGGTGAGGTCTACCCTACTCTATCGGGATTTCCGAGCGGGGGCGTCGCGCCTGACAGGCGGCGGCGCGGCATTTTCTTTGCGAGGCTTGTCCTCTCTTTGTTTTTTGTGAGATAAGCGGTCTCTCGGGCCGCTTGGTTGTTTTGGAGGTGACTATGTTCTGCCCGAAATGCGGAAAAGAAATCCCCGATGGCTCGATCTTTTGCCCGGTCTGCGGCGCGAACATCGCGCCGGGCGCGCCGGGCGCGCCGAATGCCGGATCCGCCCCTGCCGAAGGAGCCCCGAACCCGGGTCCCGCGCCGACCGCCCCCGGCGGTCCCTCCGCCCCGAACGGAACGCCGACCGCCGCGCCCGCGCCAAACTACTACGCGCCTCCCGCCGCGCCGAAACCCTCCCCTGTGAGCGAACTCGGTATAGGCCTAATCATCGGGCTGTGCGCCGCCGCGGCGATCGTGCTGTTCTCTTTCATCGAGATGATTATCCTCATCGCGAGCGCGATCTACCGGCCGCTCTTCCTCACCGCCCTTGTTCAGATCTTCATCGGCTGCGCGCTCGCCGGGCTGTTTCTGCACCTCGCAAAGCAGACGCGCGATAAGAATAGCGAAAAGAAATAATCGCGGCGGGTCGCGGGCGCGACGTCTCCCTTGTGGTGCGCCCCGCGCGGCGATGACACTTTTCGCGAAAAAACGCAGATCGGCGCGGCGGGCCTCGCGAGGAAAACACGCCGCCGCCAAATCGCTTGCCGAGACGCTCACGCGGGTTCGCGCGAGATGAGGTTGCGTCCGCGGTATCGCCCCTGTGTAAAGGAATCGCGATCCGAGGGAGCGCGCGACAGAATGACGGCACCGCGATGGGTTTCAAAAACGCGGTTACTCCGGGCAGCCCGGGGAAATCGGTAATCCGGATGAGCCGCAAGGCATGAGCCAATCGGCACGAGCCGCAAGGAACGATCCCTACGGCATGAGTCAAAAGGATCGGGAAACTCGGATGAGCGGGCGACACCGTTTCCACGGTGAGTAATATTGTAAAGGAATCGCGCGTTTTCGCGAGAAAATGCGCGAGGTGTGGGTGCTTTGCGCGCAAGCGCGGCGCGCAGCGCGTCACCCCAAGAAATTGGGCGCTCCCCGATATAACTTTCCTCGTTCGCGAAAAGTCGATCGCCCTAGCGGCAGGAATCAATATACTTTAGGAGGAGCGGTGCGCGGCGCGGAATCGCTCGTCCTCCGCGGATGGGCGGGGCGGGAGGTTGCCCGCTTGCCGATCGCGGCACAAGTCGATCGGCAAAAATTGAGTGCCCACCGGGGCTACCGCCCGACGGCTTTGATGGCGCGGCAGCCCGGCAAGATCCCCACGACGTGCCGAAACGCGAAGGACTCCCCTACTCTGTCTTGCGGTTCGGGCCCGGCAAGATCCCTTCGGCGCGCGGAATGCGGAGTAGGCGCATATCGAAGGATCGATTTGCGCCGGGCTGCCCATACGTTCCCGCTCGCGCGGCAAAGATACCCCCAACATTATGAAAAACCCTCGGCGGGAGCCGAGGGTTTTGTGATCCCCCGCAGCGGGTAGCTGAGGATTTTGCGTTTCCTTAAAATTTGCAGAAGAGGGTTTCTCGAATAGAAAACGATAAGTTCACAAAGATGAAATGACGCACAAACTGCCTCTCCGGGTTTTCCGCGAACAGCGCGCAAGCGCGAGGGAAGAGTAACCGGGGGTTACTTTACAACCGAAAATGCGATGCCCCGCTTTTCGCTTCCCACATCGGCGGAGGCGCGAAGTCTCGCGCGCACGATATTCAAGTTCGCGAGCAGACCGCCCACACTCCCGGTTGCTTTCCCGCCGCCACCTCACCGGCGAGGGGGCGGGGTGTGGATGCTGCTGCCGCGCGTCAGCTCGAGCGCCTCGCCGATGCCCTCGGCGAAAGTCGGATGCGGGCGAATCGCGCGCAGGAGGTCCTCGACCGTCAGGCGGTTGACGATAGCGCTCGTCAGCTCGCCGACCATGTCGGTTGCGCGCTCGCAGAGAAGGGTCGCGCCGAGCAAAACCCCGCTCGCCTCGTCTGCAACCACCTTAATGAATCCCCGCTCGCCGCCGACGATCACCGTCTTGCCGTTGCCCATCATCGGGTACTTGCCGACGCGCACCGCAATGCCGCGCGAGCGCGCCTCGTCCTCGGTGAGGCCCACCGACGCGACCTCGGGCGTTGTGTAAATGCAAGAGGGAATGACCGTGAGATCCGGCACCGCGCCGCGCGATGACCCAAAAATGTCGCAGCAGATTTCGTTCGCTACGGTCAGCGCCTGTGATGAGGCGACGTGCGCCAGCTGCACCGGGGAGGAAACGTCGCCGATAGCGAAAACGCCCGGCAGCGCCGTCTCGAAGCGATCGTTCACGACGATCCGCCCGCGCTCGAGCGGGAGGAGGTCGCTCGCGGCGCCATTTTCGGGCTTGCGCCCGATCGCAACGAGAACCGTGTCTCCCGAAACGACCCCGGAATTGTCCCCTTTTGTATAGCAAACCGACAAAAGTCCGCTATTCTCGCGGCGGATTTCGCTGACTTTGCAGGATGTGCAGATCGCAACGCCGCGCTTTTTGAGCGAGAGGGCAAGGCTCTGCGAGACCTCGCGCTCGCTGGTCGCAAGGATGCGGTCGAGCGCCTCGACAATCGTAACGCGCACGCCGAGCGCGGCGTAGGCACAGGCAAGCTCCACGCCGATAACGCCGCCGCCGATAATCACGAGCTCGCGCGGCATCGGGCGCACCCCCTCAAGCAGGTCATCCGAGGTGACGACACCCGGCAAATCAAGGCCGGGGATCGGCGGGCGCGCGGGCACGGACCCTGTCGCGAGAATGACGCGGCGGGCGATGATCGTCTCGGAAGCGCCGTCCGAGGGGGTAAAGGCAACCTCTCCCGCGCGCGTGAGGCGGCCCTCGCCGCGCAGGAGCGTCACCTTGTTCGATGAGAGGAGGCTTTCCACGCCCCCGCGCAGACGCGCGACCACCTCATCGCGCCGGGCGATCATCGCCCCAAAGTCAAGACCGACCCCCTCAAGGCAAACCCCGAAGCGCCCGGCATCTCGCGCGCTCGAGTATACTTCCGCCGCGTGGAGCAGCGCCTTTGTCGGGATACAGCCGCGGTTCAGGCAGGTGCCGCCGACATCGCGCCGCTCGATCAGCGCGACCGACGCCCCGCGCTGCGCGAGCGCAATCGCCGCGACATATCCCCCGGGCCCCGCGCCGATCACGGCGACATCGAAGCTAAGGTTATTCACAGAATCGGGCATAAAAGTTTACAATAATGGGAGAAGGCATCGCGGGGAGAGCATTGCGCGCGGGAGACACCCGCCGAGGAGCGAGAGAAGGCGCAGCACCGCCGCAAAAGGAATTTCGGGCAGATGGCGGGCGCTACCGTGGAAAGGCGCGCGGGGAGAGCAAATTCGCGCGGCAATCCATCGCGCGGATCCATCTCGCGAGGAAGGGAGTGGCGCGGGTTCACACTTTGTCCACACTTCCCTTCCCCGGCAAGGGGGTGTCACTTTTTCGCGTCAAAGTCGTAGCACAGCTTTGCGGTTTTGGGGTTGGCGGCGCGCGTTTCATCTAGGCGCGTGACCGGCGTCCTGACAGGGGCGGCGTGCAGCGCGTCGGGGTTCTCATGCGCCTCGCGCGCGAGGTCGAGGAGCGCCTCGATCGCTTCGTCTAGGGTCTGCTTGCTCTCGGTTTCGGTCGGCTCGATCATCAGCGCCTCCTGCACGATGAGCGGGAAGTACATCGTCGGCGGGTGGATCCCCCGGTCGAGCAGACCCTTGGCGATGTCGAGCGCAGCGACGCCAGTCTCCTTGTGCAGATCCTCCAAACTTAGCACAAATTCGTGCATGACCCCCTCGGTGAATGCAACAGAATATGTGTCCTTTAACTTGGCGAGCATGTAGTTCGCATTGAGGACGGCGTGTTTCGCCGCCTCGGGGATACCGTCCCGCCCGAGCGTCGCGATGTAGGCGAGTGCGCGCACGCAAACGAGAAAATTCCCGCCAAAGACCTTGACATCCCCCATACTCTCGGGCGCGCGGCGGCGCACAAGGCTCCCGCCCTCGCGGACAACCCTCTCGCCGGGGAGATATTGCGAGAGAAACGCCTTGCAGCCGACCGGTCCCGCGCCCGGGCCGCCGCCGCCGTGCGGCGTTGCGAAGGTCTTGTGCAGATTGATGTGGATGCAGTCGAAGCCCATATCGCCGGGGCGAACAACGCCCATCACCGCGTTGAGGTTTGCCCCGTCGTAATAGCAAAGCCCCCCGTTTTCGTGCACGATCTGCGTGACTTTTAAGATATTATGGTCAAAAACCCCCACCGTGTTGGGGTTGGTCAGCATGAGACCCGCGGTGTCCTCGCCGACCGCCGCGCGAAGGGCGTCAAGGTCCACGCAGCCGTCCTCGGTCGAGGGGATGTGGACGACCGAGAAGCCGCACATCGCGGCGGAGGCGGGGTTCGTGCCGTGCGCCGAGTCCGGGACGAGAATTTTGTTGCGCCGCCCTAGCTCCCCGCGCGCGGCAAGGTAGGATTTAATGAGCAGCAGGCCTGTGAACTCACCGTGTGCGCCCGCCGCCGGCTGAAGCGTCATCGCGTCCATCCCGGAAATCTCGCAAAGGTCCCCCGAGAGCTCCTCCTCCAGCGCGAGGCAGCCCTGCGAGGTCTCGGGAGGCTGGAGCGGGTGCACCCCGGTGAAGCCGGGCAGCGCGGCGACTTCCTCGTCGATTTTCGGGTTGTATTTCATCGTGCAGGAGCCGAGCGGGTAGAACCCGTCGCAGACGCCATGCACCTTGCGCGAGAGCGCGGCGTAGTGACGCGAAATCTCCCCCTCGGTGAGGTTCGGCAGGGGGAGCGAAGCCTTGCGGCGCAAGGCCTCGGGCGGCTCTACCGCGGGAACGTCGAGGGGCGGCAGGAAGCTGCCGCGCGGGCCGCAGCCGCCGCGCTCAAAGAGGAGCTTCGTCGGGCTTGAAATCGAATTGGTGTTCATACGAGCATCTCGGGAGGAGAAGAAACACGCGCGGCACTATCGCGCAGGCGATCACCGGAGCGCTTTCTGCGGCGGAGCCGCGCCATGAGGCGAGAGCGGAGGATTTTCGGTTGCCCCTCGCGAAGGCGCGGCCGATACCGCGCGGGGTCATTGCGAGGCTTGCGCAGGGCGCGGCTGCGGCGAGGATGGCGCGAGGTTTTGAGAGGAGCGCGGCACAATGGGCGCGCTCGGGAAAAAGGCGGGCGAGCGAGAAAGGTTTGTCAACCCCAATGCGGGGAAAATTGATAGAGATTTTGTAAAATTTTTTGCGCTTTTCGCGAAAGGGATTTCCCCGGCGGGCGGGGCGAGCGCGGGGAGAGGATGAGCGGCGCGGCCTTCGGCGATGGAATTGCGCGAAATACCGGGAACAATCGCGCTCTCAGGCGGAGGCGAGGACGCGGCGCACTACTGCGGCGGTCTTGTCG
Organism: uncultured Lachnospiraceae bacterium; assembly: GCA_964645985.1. Lineage (GTDB taxonomy): Bacteria > Bacillota > Clostridia > Oscillospirales > CAG-272 > CAZYCC01. Next base: position 19,744 of record CAZYCC010000017.1, read on the forward strand.
AGCGCCTCGCGCGATGCCTTCTCGGTCACGCAGAAGAGCAGCCCCCCCTCGACCGGGAGCCCGCCGAGGATGTCCTCATCGGCGAGCGCGGAGAGCACCGGCTCAATCGTCCCACCCGGCATTTTCACCAGAAACTCGTGGAAAAATTCGCCCGAAAAGGCGAGCTTTACCCCCGGAATAGCGCAAAGTTCGCTCGCAAGGTAGTGCGCCTTCGAGACGCAGGCGCCGGCCACCTCGCGAAGGCCCTCCGCTCCCATTGCGGAAAGATACACGGCGGCGGTGAGGGCGCAGAGCGCCTCGTTTGAGCAGATGTTCGAGGACGCTTTCTCGCGGCGGATGTGCTGCTCGCGCGCTTGCAACGTCAGGACGTAGCCGCGCCGTCCCTCGCGGTCGACCGTCTCGCCGACGATGCGGCCGGGCAGCTTGCGCGCGAGCTCCGACCTTGCCGCCATGAAACCGAGATAAGGGCCGCCGAATCCGAGCGGCAGGCCGAGCGGCTGCCCCTCGCCGACCGCGACATCCGCTCCGACCTCGCCGGGTGTCCGATAGAGCGCGAGGGCGATCGGATTGCAGCAGAAAACACATTTCGCACCAACAGAGTGCGCAATTTCCGCGATGCGCTCGGCATCCTCGAGCAGGCCGTAGAAGTTCGGGCTTTGCAGCAGAACGCAGGAAACATCGCTGCCGTCTCCGAGCGCCTCGCGCAGCGCGTCCTCGCTTGTGAGGCCGTCTTTCGCGGGTACGACCGTGAGCGGCGTCCCGGAGGCGAATGAGTAGGTGCGCAGCACCGAGAGATAGCGAGGGTTGATCGTCCCGCAGACCACGGCGCGCGTGCGGCGGCGGTCGCGGCAGGTCGTCAGCGCCTCGGCGCAGGCGCTCCCGCCATCGTAGACCGACGCATTGGCGACGTCCATCCCGGTCAGCGCGCAGATCATCGACTGGTACTCGAAAATCGACTGGAGGATTCCCTGGCTGACCTCCGCCTGATAAGGGGTATAGGCGGTGACAAAAGTCTCCTTGGAGGTGACGCTTTTGACGATCGCCGGGATGTAGTGATCGTAAGCGCCCGCGCCGCGCAAGATCGTGTGGAAAACGCGGTTGCGCCCGGCGAGCGCGGTCATTTTGTCGCGCACTTCCATCTCGGATAAGCCCTGCGGCAGGTCGAGCGGGACGCGCAGCAGCATCTCGGGGGGGACGCGGGCGTACAGCTCCTCGAGCGAGGAAATGCCGATGTCGGCGAGCATCTGCGCGCGCTCGTCCGCCCCGATCGGGACATAACTTCCCATAGGAGAATCCTTTCGATGTGGAAGGGAAATAGGATGATACGATAGTAAGGGACGATTTGCGATTATATTAAAGAAAATTTACAAATCTGGAAAAACTACCTATCTCCGGGCAGAGATCGCACTCTTTCACGTGGGTCAAACTCGGCTGTGCCGACGCTGTCGGCACCCTCCCCCGCGGCGAGGGCAATCCGAAAACCCGCCGGGACAACGGGTTTCAATACGAGATACCGCAAACCACGAAAAAACATCGCGACGGGATCAAAACCGCCGCGCGGTGGGGACTCGCCGCGCGCGCCATTTTCTCGCGGAACATCAGCCGCGGCAATGCCGCCACGCGCGCAAGGAAGGGCGATCGCCGCGGGTGCAGTCGCGCGCCGCGGTCACGCGGCAAAGGCGAGGCGGAGTCGCGCGGGGCGAATTGCGCGAAATTTTACTCCTGCGCGGCGCAGAAGGCCTCGTAGGCGGCGGCGTCGAGGAGGTCTTCCTCGGCAGTGATGTCGGTGACGCGCACGAGCCACGCGTCGTAGGGCGCGCTGTTGATCGTCTCGGGGGCGTCGGCGAGGGCGTCGTTGACCTCCGCGACAACGCCGGTCAGAGGAGAATAGACCTCGGACACCGCCTTGACCGACTCGACATCGGCGAAGGACTCCGCGACGGTCACCGGGTCGCCCTCTTGCGGCAGATTGACGAAGACGAGATCGCCGAGTTCCTTCTGCGCATAGTCGGTTAGGCCTACCAGCGCGCTGCCGTCGGCGTTTTTCTTCACCCACTCGTGGGTTTTCGTGTAGAGCAGATCGTTCGGAGCGGACATAGAATCCTCCTATATATGAGATATGAGCAAGAACAATAGATAAGATGAGAAATGGATTACTTCCGCAGAAACGGGAGCGAGCGGGGTTTTTCTCGCATGAGAGCGCGCACCGCGCGGGAGGGTCAGGCTTTCGGCGAGGCGGCGGGAGGAGTCACGGTGTCGGGAGCGGCTTTCGCCGGCTTTTTGTAGAAGGGCAGCTTGACTATTTCGCAGTCAATCTTGCGCCCTCGCACATCGGCCGTGACGATGCTGCCGACCACCGCGAGATCCTTTGGCAGATAGCCCATCGCGATGCCGCAGCCGAGGAAGGGCGCGTGCGTGCCGGAGGTCGTGTGCCCCACGACTTTGTCGCCGACAAGCAGATCGCAATTCTCGCGCACGATCCCGCGCCCCACGACTTTAAGCCCAACGCGCTTCACTGTCGGGGCGCCGCGCTCCTCGATCGCCGCTTTGCCGATAAAGTCGGGCTTATCCATCTTGACAAAGATACCGAGGCCCGCTTCTTTCGGCGAAATGTCGTCGTTCATCTCATGCCCGTAAAGCGGCATCGCCGCCTCGAGGCGCAGGGTGTCGCGCGCGCCCAGCCCGCAAGGGATGAGCCCGTCTCGCGCGCCGACCGCAAGCAGCGCGTACCAAACCGCGGCGGCATCGTCTTTGTTCACATAAAGTTCATACCCGTCCTCGCCGGTGTAGCCGGTCTGCGAGATCAGCGCCGGGACGCGCGCCTCGCCGAGGGCGATGCTGCCCTCGCGGAAGGTGTAATATTTCTCGGGAATATCCTCCGGCGCGCAAAGCCGCGCGAGGATTTGCGGCGCGCGCGGCCCCTGCAGCGCTATCTGCGCGATGCTCTCGGACACATCCGCAAAGGTGACGTCGCCCTCGAGGTGCGTTTCAAACCACGCCCTATCCTTGTCGTGGTTGGCGGCGTTGACGACGAAGAGGAAGTCATCCGGCGCGCGGCGGTAGACCATCAGGTCGTCTACAATGCCGCCGCGCTCGTTGCAGAGCGGCGAATATTTGACCTGCCCGTCGACCATCTCGTCGATAAAAACGGTGGTGAGGCGGTCGGCGTTGCGCGCGGCGTCCGGCCCGGTGAGGCGCAGCTCCGCCATGTGCGACACATCAAACAGGCCGCAGGCGGTGCGCACAGCCATATGCTCGGCAATGACGCCGGTCTCGTACTGCACCGGCAGAAGGTACCCGGCGAAGGGCACGATTTTGCCTCCGAGCGCCTCATGACAGGCGAAAAGCGGCGTTTTCTTTTCGCCATCCGGGGCGGTTTGGGGGGATTTTTCACTTGCCATAACTACTCCGAGAGAAAATCGAGGAAAAGACAGCTTGGGGTGCGTGAGCGGACGATCGAGCCGACTCCCGCGCGAGTGAGGCGCGAGCGCGCTCGGGCGCTCGCGGGGTGGCCGCTCCGCCCGAGGGGACGGGCGCACTCTATTTACGCAGTATACCACAATCGCGCCCGGCGCGCAAGGGGGCGGGCGGGAATTTTCGCGGGCGAGGTCGCGCCGCGCGCAGTGCGGGCTTGCATTGCGCAAACGCGGGGCGCGCGGCGCGTCCCATCTGGAATTATATGAGCGACACGCCGGTGATCGCGCAAACGCGGCGCGAGCGCGCGGCAATCCGCCCCACGCAGCGCGGTTCCACCGCACAGCGCACGGGCAGTTTCACGCGGTGCGCATAATTTTTGTCCTCTTGCGGCGGTGGCACATAGGAGCGATTCGCGCGCAGCACAGGCGCTGCGAGAGGCCGCGCGCCGCGCGCCGCCCCCCGGCGCAGGGCATGGCGCACGCATAACGGGTTTTCGCGCGCAGGAAAACCTCTCGCGAGGGCTTGACAGATCGGGCGCGGGGTGGTATATTTCCATAGCAGTAAACAAAAGGAGGATATGATGTCTCGGAAGATTTCCACAAAAGACGCGCCGGCGGCGATCGGGCCGTATTCGCAAGCGGTAGTCGCGGGGGGATTGGTGTTCACATCCGGGCAGATCCCGCTCGACCCGGTGAGCGGCGAGGTTGTCGGCGGGGACATCCGGGCGCAAACCGAGGTCGTCCTGCGCAACCTCACGGCTCTGCTCGCCGCGGCGGGAACATCCCCCGAAAAAGCGGTGAAAACGACCTGTTTCCTCGCCGATATGGGAGACTTTGCCGCGTTTAACGAGGTTTACGCGAAAACCTTCACCGAGCGTCCGGCGCGCTCCTGCGTTGCCGTGAAGACCCTGCCGAAGGGCGTCCTCGTCGAGGTCGAGGTCATCGCGGAGCTGTGAGGGGGTGGGGCGAGCCATCTCGAAAAAGCGGTGCGACAAAACACCCTCCCGCGGGAGGGTGTTTTTCTATGGGATAACCCTCGAACAGGAGTTCGCCCGCGCTATTCTGCTCGATCGCGCTCGATACCATCGCGGCCCCTTCTTTCGCGCCAATGGGGAAGATCACATCCGCACGGTCTTTCTACCCGCGCACAACGCCCTCGGCGGTCGCGCCGGCTCCTCGATGAGCAGTTTGTTCGATTGCAAGTTCGCGGTCAAGCACGGCACCTACGGCGTGCGCGCGAAGCGCCCCGGCGAGCGGCTCACGGCTTTTGCCGCGCGAGACGATGTTCCCTTCCGCAAGCAAGCCCTCTCTGCCGCCATATTCGATGTGGTTTGCGATGCAGGGAGCGCGCATTTCGGGACCGCCGCAAATGTTCTCTGCGCCCCGCCTCTCGGGTGATATTCCGCCACGTTCCTTCGGTGAGGTTCGTGCGCAAGTCCCATCGCTCGCGCGGCGTTCTCCTAGGCAGCAGCCCCTCCGGCTCATTTGAAGAAGCCCGCCTCCTGCCACCGCGCGGGCGATCTCCGCTCGGCTGCCGCGAAGCCGCATATTCGCCGTGGCAGGCGAGCGGGCGGGGACCCCTCCGGGCGCAAAAAGCCCCCGCCCAAGAGGGCGGGGGACCAAGCGGGCGGGGGCGAGATAAGTTCGGTTTTTCCAAAACCGCCGCGAGAGCGCAAGATCTCGCGCGGCTTTTACAAATCGAGTTTCATATCGCCCGGGTGAATGAGGCCGATTTTGCGCCCTATCCATGTGAAGAGCGGCGTCAGCGTCGCTGGGAGAATAAAGCAGATGAGCGCGAGCCCCACCCAGTCGAGCGCGGTGACGGCGCGCGGGTATTCGGGCGAGAACCAGCCGAGCACGAGGCCTATCGGGCCAAGCAGCCCGCAGGTGCCCATCCCTGCGTTGACCGGCGCGCTGTACAGCTCAAGGTGGAAGACGCAGGTCGCGAGGGGGCCTGTGATCGCCGAGGTGAGAATCACGGGCAGCCAGATCGCGGGGTGCCGGACGATGTTCGGCATCTGCAGCATCGAGGTGCCGAGCCCTTGCGACACAAGCCCTCCCCAGCGGTTCTCCGGGAAGCTCGCAACGGCAAAGCCGACCATCTGCGCGCAGCACCCGGCGATCGCCGCGCCCCCCGCGAGCGCGAGTCCCGGCGTGCCGGTCGCGCCCGCTCCCGAAAGGAGCAGCACCGAGCAAATAGCGGCGGAGGAAATCGGCAGAGTGAGAGCCATCCCGATAACGACCGAGACGAGCAGCCCCATTAAGAAGGGCTGCGTCGTCATCGCCCAAGAAATGAAGCGAGTAATGAACTCAACAAGCTTGCCGATATACCCCGCGAATAGGATTGACAAAACGCCGCCGACAAAAAGTGTGACGAATGGGGTCACCAAGATGTCGATTTTTGTCGATTTGGAGACGAGCTTGCCGCATTCGCAGGCGATAATCGCGATGACCAGCACCGCGAGCGGGCCGCCCGCCCCGCCCAGCGCGTTCGCGCCGTAGCCGACCGCCGCGAGCGTGTACATCACGAAGGGGTCGGCGTGAAGCGCGTAGCCGATGGCAACCGCCATCGCGGGGCCGGCGCAGGCGGTCGCGAAGCCGCCGATCGTCGCGAAAAAGCCAAGGTGCGGGATCATCCCGATCGCGTTGAAGATCGTGCCGATCAGCAGCGACCCGAAGAGCCCGAGCGCCATCGCGCCCATCGCGTCCTCAAAATAGGCTTTGACCGAGGGGACGACGCCCTTGCGGCGGCAGTAGGCGGCGAAGCGCGATCGCCGCGTGGGTTTGGTTTGCGGGGAGGAGTCCATGGGGAGAGGGAGCGATGGGGGGATTTCGGGGGAGTTTGCCCAAAATCGAGAGGAAAGAGGACAAGGCGCCGGGAGGAGGAGCCATATCGCGGGAGAAAAGAAAAACACCGCGATAGGGTAACAGGAATCCGCCGCCCCGCCGCGCCCATTTTACCACGCCCGCGCGAAAAATGCAAGGGAATTTCGCCGGGGGAGACGGCGCGGGAGTGCCGCGCCTTGCCAGAGCGCGCGCGGTTTGACCATTATTCACCCCTTGACAAGGGAGCGTGTGATATGGTAAAATGTTAAAGTGTGTGCAGCGCGGGGGTCTTACGCACCGCGGCGAGCGTTTTACGCGGGGTGGCTTTGACTTCCCGATGACCAAAAGCGAGACATCCCCGGGGTACTCGCGCAAAGGGTGCACTGCTGCGCTCTCGCGATAGGCAAAAAACGAGGACATCCCGCGCATGGCTCGCCCCGCGCGATATTCTCACAAATCCTTACCCGATAAGCTCTCGCGAGGGGGTGAGCGCAATTCTTCGGTCAAAAATCCTCGCGGTGACCTCGGCGAAGGGGGGCGTCGGCAAAACGACCGTCGCCGCGAATCTCTCGCTCGCACTCGCGCTGCGCGGGCGGAGGGTGCTCGCGCTCGACCTCGACTTCGGGATGAGCTGTCTGCCTATGCTGCTCGGCGCGGAGGATCGCGCGCTCTTCGATTTTTCGGATGCCGCGCGCGGGGCGGTGCCGGTTGAGCGGGCGTTCTTGCCGGCGCGCGAGGAGAGTCTTCCCTTTTGGTTCTCTCCTGCCCCGCCGGATGAGGCGGGCGAGGCGCTCGCCGCCAATCCCGAGGCGCTGCAAAATCTGCTCGATGCGGCGGGGGGGATTTTCGCGCCCGACTTTACCCTGCTCGACACGAAGTGCGACAGCGGCGCCTCTTTTAAACTTGCGTCGAGCGTCGCGGGGCGGGCGCTCGTCATCGCGACGCAGCAGAGCGCGGCGCTGCGCGCGGCGGAAAAAACCGCGCTGTCCCTGCAGGAAAAGGGAATCGCGTCGCAGCTGATTGTGAATTTTTTCGACATCGATCCCTCGCGAAAGAAAGCGCGGCGGGCGGGGCTGCTCGATATCATCGATCGCACCGGCGTGCCGCTCCTCGGGGTGATCCCGCGCTGCGAGGCGCTCGCCGAGGGCGCGGAGGAGGGCATTCTCGCCGACCGCGTCCCGGCAGGGCGCGGAGAGCCGCCTCTCCTGCCGTTCGATAACATCGCGCGGAGGCTGCTCGGCGAGGATGTTGCGCTCTTCACCGGGATGAAACACCGCCGCCGCCGCAAGGACGCCGCGCTCTGAGGGGGCAGCCGGCGCGGGCGAGCCGTGAACATCAAGGCAAACCCAGGTGAGCGGGGCGATCCCCCGAGAGAAGGGCGCGGGCGCGGCGAGAGCAAGGAATCGGCGAGAAGAATATTTTCGCGAGATTTCCGCTTATTCACGACGAACAAGCCGCGCTCTTCCCTGCCGATTTTGGATATATTGTGAATATTTCGAGGAAAGGTTGTGAAGACCATGGAGATAGTCCTCCTCGCGGACGAGCAAAAGATGGAGCTGGCCGCCAATTTTTGCATCGCCTACTGCGGAATATTGTCGCAGCACCGCCTCATCGCGACGAGCGCGACCGCCGAAACAATCAAGCGGGTGACAGGTCTATCGGTTGAGCCGCTGCTTGCCGACGAGATGGGCGGCGCCGAGCAGGTGACCTCGCGCGTCGCCTATAACGAGGTCGACATGGTCATTTTCTTTCGCGGCACGACCGCGGCGCGCTACCGCAACCGCGAGGCAAACGACCTGCTGCGCACCTGCGATATGTACAACATCCCGGTGGCGACGAACCTCGCCGCGGCGGAGATCCTCGTGCGCGCGCTCACCCGCGGAGACCTCGACTGGCGCGCGATCGTCAAGGCGCGCGCGATAATTCCCCCCGCGGAGGGGGGCGAGAGTCTATCCAGCGAGCCGTGGGACGAGAATACGCCGGTGGAAAATCCCGAGGGGTGAGAGCTTCGCGCGGCGCGCCAAAAGATCGGCAAAACCGGGCGAGGTCTTTGGGAGCAAGGACGAAAACGGGATAGGGGAGCTCGGGGAAAAGTGATATAATAGGTTGCCGCGAGGAGTGCCCGCGCGCGATCGTTTGCTCATCGAATCGCAATCGCATTCTCTGCCTAGCGGGGGAAAATTCCCGGTTTGGCGGGGAAAACTCCCGTTCTCATCGGGGCGTGAGAGCGTAATTTCACTTTTTTTCGCGAGGGGGGTTGACAGGGCGGCGGGGGCGTGGTATACTGGTAAGACGACTGATTTGGAGGAAAATATGTCCACCTATATGGCAAAGCCGGCGGAGGTCGAGCGCAAGTGGTATGTCATCGACGCTGCCGACCGCCCGGTTGGGAAGACTGCCGCCGCCGCGGCGAGCATTCTGCGCGGCAAGCACCGCCCTGAATTTACCCCGCACGTCGATTGCGGCGAATATGTGATCATCGTGAACGCCGACAAGGCGGTGTTCACCGGCAAGAAACCGACGCAGAAAATTTACTACCATCACTCCGGCTACATCGGCGGGCTCAAGGCGACCAGCGCGAAGCAGATGATGGAGAAGAACCCCGCGCGCGTATTGGAGCTCGCGGTCAAGGGGATGCTGCCGCACAACAGCATTGGCGACAAGAGCTTCACGCGCCTCAAAGTTTACGCAGGGCCCGAGCACAAGCAGCAGGCGCAGCAGCCGACACCTATCGACGTTAAGTAAATGGAGAGGGAAACCATGACATACACACCATCTAAACCTTATTTTTACGGAACCGGGCGCCGCAAGAGCTCGGTCGCGCGCGTGCGCCTCGTCCCCGGCAGCGGTGTAATCACGATAAACGGGCGTTCGCTCGATGATTACTTCGGCCTCGATACTCTCAAACTAATTGTGAATCAGCCGTTCGGCGTCACCGGTACAGCCGGCAAGTACGATGTCATCGCACGGGTTGACGGCGGCGGATTCTCCGGTCAGGCGGGCGCAATTCGCCACGGCGTCGCGCGCGCGCTGACGGTCGCCGACGAGAGCCTGCGCCCCGCGCTCAAACGGGCGGGCTTCCTCACGCGCGATCCGCGCATGAAGGAGCGCAAGAAGTACGGCCTCAAAGCAGCCCGTAGAGCGCCGCAGTTCAGCAAGCGTTAA
>CAZYCC010000018.1:0-11989 GCA_964645985.1 uncultured Lachnospiraceae bacterium
TTCGCCACGCAATACACAAGCGAGAGCGACAGCTTCGGTCCGCAGTATGACGCCGGGCTGACGCTCGATGCGCCGAAGGCGGGCGAGGCAAAAGCCGAGAATCCGTACGACCTCAAGGGCGGCACGATCGTCTACACCGGAACCGAAACCAGCAATAATTCCATTTACCTGACAGGATCGGGCACGGTGGATCTCGCCGAAGGATCGGTGGTCGAGAACACTGACGAGGTGAGCGGCTACACCTTCCGCGTCAGCGGCAAGGAAGGAACTCCCGCGAATGTGACCTTCACGGGCAAGGGCACGGTCATCGCGCCTCCGAACGAGGAAACTGATGATGGCGCTATCTTTTTGGGCCACGCCGTGCGTATAGACGCATATGCGAATGTGACCATTGAGAGCGGCAATTACGAGGGGATCTACTTCTTTGGATTGGAAAACGGCCGTGTGCCAGGACCTACGGTCAGTACTTTAGTCATCAACGGCGGCAAGATCACCGGTTTTGTCAACGTTCTTGATGCCGCACAGGGGACCGACCTCATCACCATCAACGACGGCGAAGCGGTTAAAGACGCTCTCTTCCTCTCGGGCGACAAGGATAAAATCACAATTCCGGATGACTACGAGTGGAAAACCGTTCAAGATGATGGTTCTGATAAATACCCCGAGATCGCGGGTTCCAAGGAACAAACCTACATGCAGCTCGTTCAAACCCCCGCCGCATAACTTCACCATCCGCGCAATGACATAAGTCGCGCGCGGCGGGAAGCGCGTGCGGCGGAGAAACCCACCCCGAAAGGGGTGGGTTTCTCTATGGGGGGCGTCTCCCCGCGCCCCTTGCATTCCCTCGCGATTTGTGGTATACTGACTTTGTATTTTGCAACAACGGGCGCAGCGGCGCTCGGTATCGGAGGTGTGTATGCTGAATCGAGAACTTCTGCGCGAGCTTTGCGCGCGCTATCGGGGAGATTTGCCCTTTCGCCTGAAACAAATCGCAGGTCTGCTCGAAGCGCGGCGGTGTTTTTCGGAGAATTTTTCCATAGAAGCGGAGGACTTCCCCGCGATGCTGTGCCGCGCGCTCAAGCGAGACGGAGGTCTTCTGCTCATCGCCGGGCGCTATTCCAAAACGATGATCCTGCGTTTCGCCGAGGAAGAACCGGAGACGGTGCGCGCGATGTTTCGCCTACTGTACAGCGAAAGCCGCGAGCTCTGGCGGCGCGTTGACAGCTTCAAGCGGCGCGCCGATATTCTCCTTTCCAAATTAGACGAGCACGCGCGAGACAGTTTTCAGGACGAGTACGCGATCAGCGTCTATCTGTGGCTGCACAATCCGAAGAAATATACAATTTATCAGTTTCAGCAGACCAAGGCGCTGATTGAGCGGGTCGATGGCGGATATTCGCTCAAAAAAGGGGCGTATGAGGAAAATCTGCGGCAGTCTTTCGCCTTTACCACCGAGCTGCGCGCCGCGCTCTTCGAGGAGCACGCGCTCCTGCACGACTACCGCGCGCTTTTCCCCGAGAGCGCGCAGCTCGACCGCGCTCTTTCCTCGCTCGCTTTCGATCTCGCGCGCTTTGCCTTCGATGAGCGGCACGGGCGCACGAGCGCGCGCGAGGACGCCGTCCTGCCGGATGAGCTGCTGAAGGGCGAGTTTCAAGCGCCGCGCGCGGGGAGAGTCGTCGCGACGACGTCGCGAGGCAGTATCGCCGCGAAAAAGCGGGCCATGGCGAAAAGGCCGCCGCCGCTCTTTTTGCCGGACAGTATGCGCGAGGGTATCCGCACCGCCCTGCGCGAGCGCCGCGCCGCGCTGCTGCGCGGGCCTCTCGGCTGCGGCAAGACCCTTTTGGCGCGCACGATAGCGGGGGAGATGGCAAGCAAGCGCGATATTGACCGGCTGCCCTCGCGCCCGGGTATGCCGCCGGAGGAGTTCGCGGGAGCGTTTCGCGCTTTCGCCGAGCGGGCGACGCGCGGGAGCGGGCGGAGGTTCGTCCTTCTTATTGACGATCTCGAGACCCTGCGCGTCCCCGATATTTTTCGCGGGGTAGGCGTGAGGGATCTCCCGCGGAATCTGCTGCTCCTCTTCACCGAGAATACCGGGGCGGGCGGGACGCCGACGCCGGAGGAATTTCGCCGGGCGGTGCCGACCATAGACATCCCCTCCGCGCTAAATTCGCCCGCCTTCGCCCTCTACCGCGCACAGCTCGAATCGCTGACGCTCGACCGGCTCGTCGCGGCGGTCGTGGCCATCAACGCCGAGCTGCCGGAGGAAAACCGCATCGGGCACGGCGTTTTCTGCGGACTGACGCGGGATCTTCTCACCCCCGAGCGCCTTACCGAAATCACAAGCGAGGTGCTGCGGCTCCTCTCCATGGTCGATACCGACAGTGCAACGCACGCGCGCTGGGAGAAAATGGTGCGCGAGGCGGCGAACTGAGTGGAACCCTCCCGGGGAGAAATCACCTAACGCAAACGCGCCCCGCAACGGGAGGAGCGCGCATAACCCCGCCCCCGGGGGCGGGGTTTTCTTTTGCCGCAGCTTGGAAGAAGCGCCGTCTTTTTGGCGATCCTGCCGCCCACGCCCAAGGACGCGCGCCCGCTCGCCCGGGCGATGGAAGCACGCGGGGAAAAGCATTTCCCCTTTTGGCGGCGCGAAAATGATTTCCCGCCGCGATAAAGCCGCCCGAGGCGATGTTCGCCTGCCTCCCCCTTCCACCTCCCAACCCCCCGGCAAGAGCCCCCTCGCGCGCAAACTTCCCCGCCGCGAGTGCGGCGGGGGAGTTTTTCGAGATATTTCGCCCGCGCGGGCAGGCGCGGGGGATTGCGCGCGTGGCTTTACCCGAGGCGTGCGGTCAGCGCGGCGAGCTGCTCGTACATTTCCTTCGGGACGGCGTCGCCCACCTGATTGTAGAAAGCGAGGATGTTCAGCACATCCGCCTTCCAAGCGTCGCGGTCGATGGTGAGCAGCTCCTTCACCGTGTCGAGCGTCACGCCATTTAGACCCTCGATATTGATGTCCTCCGGGCGCGGGACGTAGCCGATCGGCGTCTCCACCGCGTCGACCTTGCCCTCGCAGCGGTCGAGGATCCAGAGCAGCACGCGCATATTATCGCCGAAGCCCGGCCAAATGAAGTTGCCGCTCTCGTCGGTGCGGAACCAGTTGACGTGGAAGATTTTCGGCGGGTTGGGAATGCGCTTGCCCATGTCGAGCCAATGCTGGAAGTAGTCTCCCATATTGTACCCGACGAAGGGGCGCATCGCCATAGGGTCGCGCCGAACGACGCCAATCGCGCCGGCGGCCGCCGCCGTCGTCTCGGACGCCATAATCGAGCCGACAAAGGCGCCGTGGTTCCAGTCGAAGGACTGATAGACGAGCGGAGCGGTGCGCGCGCGCCGCCCGCCGAAGATGATGGCGGAGATCGGCACGCCGGTCAGGCTGTCAAACTCAGGGGATAGGCAGGGGCAGTTCTTCGCCGCCGCCGTGAAGCGCGAGTTGGGGTGCGCGCCGGAGGTGTTGATTTTGTCCGCTTTATCGTACTTGCGGTAGTCCCACGGCTCGCCCTTCCAGTTGATGGCGCCGTCCTCGGGGGTCGGCGGGTTGTCATCGAGCCCTTCCCACCAGACGGTGTTCTCCTTTGCGTTGTAGCAAACGTTCGTGAAGATCGTGTCGCGCTTGGTCGTCGCGAGGGCGTTGGGGTTGGATTTCTCGTTGGTGCCGGGGGCGACGCCGAAGAAGCCGTTCTCCGGGTTGACGGCGTAGAGCCGCCCATCGGCGGGGTTGACGCGCAGCCAAGCGATGTCATCGCCGACCGTCCACACCTTATAGCCCTGTTTCTTGAAGATTTCGGGCGGGATGAGCATCGCGAGGTTGGTCTTGCCGCAGGCGGACGGGAAGGCGGCAGTGATGTATTTCACATCGCCGCTTGGGTATTCCAGCCCGAGGATGAGCATATGCTCCGCCATCCAGCCCTCTTTGCGCCCGAGATAGGAGGCGATGCGCAGCGCGAAGCACTTTTTGCCGAGCAGGACGTTGCCGCCGTAGGCGGAGTTGACCGACATAATGGTGTTGTCCTGCGGGAAGTGAGTGATATAGCGGTTGGCGGGGTCGCAGTCGGCGACGGCGTGCAGGCCCTTGATATAGTCGGGCGAGTCGCCGAGCGCGTCGAGGACGTTCTTGCCGACGCGGGTCATAATCAGCATATTGAGGACAACGTAAATCGAGTCGGTCAGCTCAATGCCGGTTTTCGCGAAGTCCGAGCCGACAACGCCCATCGAGTAGGGGATGACGTACATCGTTTTGCCGGTCATCGAGCCGGTGTAGAGCTTTTTCAGCTTCGCGTACATCTCCTCCGGCGCCATCCAGTTGTTGATGTTGCCCGCCTCTTCCTTGGTGGGCGTGCAGATGAAGGTGCGGTCCTCCACGCGTGCCACATCGTTGACCGCCGTGCGGTGCAGATAGCAGTTCGGCAGCTTCTCCTCATTGAGCTTAATGAGCTCTCCGCTCTCGCAGGCCTCTTTGCGCAGCGCGTCCGCCTGCTCCTCGCTGCCGTCGATCCAGACAATCGAGGCGGGCTTCGTCATTGCCGCCATTTCATCAATCCAGTCGAGCACATATTTGTTGGTTGTCAGTGGTGCCATAGTAAACCTCCGTCGTAATCGCGCCGAGCCCTCGGCGCGACGATCGTATTGCCGCTCCGAATATAGGGCGCCGCCGGGGACCCCGCGTCGGGTGCCGCGCGGGGCGAAACTTTGCCCTATCAAAAACTATTTTACCCCATTCCGCGCGAAAATGCAACCCTAAAGGCGCACGGTCACAATTTTTTTACTTTTCGAGCGCGGTTTTCCGGCGAATTTTCGCCTCCTCCCCTTGACAGGGAGGGCGGGCCGTGGTAGAATACCCCCGTCCGAAGACAGCAGGTTACCCTAAAAGACGGCGCGGCCCCTTCCGGGAGGGCGAGGGAAAGCGCGGTCCACCCTGCCGAGGGGAAACGCGATTGCACCGCGCGCCACGCCGCGCATAGTGCCGCGCATAGCACTGCGCCGCGAGCTACGCCACGCGCAAGCGCCGCGCCGCGATCGCGCTGAGAATTTGCCCCCACCCCGCCCTCGGATACCCGAGAGCGGGCGTTTTTTGCGACAAAGAAAATTTCAAAGCAAGGAGGTGAAAGCAAAATGCCAAGCGCATCCATTCTCGCCGAAAAGCAGGCGACCGTCGCCGCGCTTGCCGATTCGATGAAGAACGCCGAGGCGGGCGTGCTCGTCGGCTATCAGGGCATCACCGTGGGCGATGACACCGCCCTGCGCGCCGAGCTGCGCGGCGCCGGCGTCGTCTACCGCGTCTACAAAAACTCAATCACGAGCCGCGCGTGCGAGGAGGCGGGCTACGAACAGATGAAGCCCCACCTCGCCGGGATGACCGCCATCGCGACGAGCGAGAGCGACCCGGTCGCGCCCGCGCGCATCCTCAAAAGCTACGCCGACAAAATCCCCACCTTTGAGCTGCTCTGCGGCTTTCTCGAGGGCGAGTTCCTCGACAAAGAAGGCGTGGAGGAGCTGGCGGGCACGCCGAACAAAGAGACGATGGTCTGCAAGATCATGGGCAGCCTGAAGAGCCCGGTGTACGGTCTCGTCTACGCCCTGCAGGCGATCATCGACAAAGCGGGCGAGGACGGCTCTCCCGAGCAGGCCGCTCCCGAAGACGCCGCTCCCGCGCCCGAAGAGGCCGCTCCCGCGGCGGAGTAATCCTTTTTCCAGTATTTACCCGTAACAAATCGGAGGATCGATTAAAATGGCAAGCGAAAAAGCCACGCAAATTCTCGAGGAAATCAAGGGTCTCACCCTGCTCGAAATGAAAGATCTCGTCGCCGCGCTCGAAGAGGAGTTCGGCGTGTCCGCCGCCGCGCCGGTCGCCCTCGCGGGCGGAGCAGCCGGTGGCGCCGCTCCCGCCGAGGAAGAGAAGACCGAGTTCGACGTCATCCTCAAATCGGCCGGCGAAAAGAAGCTCAATGTCATCAAGGCCGTGCGCGAGATCACAGGTCTTGGGCTGAAAGACGCGAAGGACCTCGTCGAGGCGGCGCCCAAGCCGATTAAGGAAGCCATCTCCAAGGACGAGGCGGAATCGCTGAAGAAGCAGCTCGAGGAAGCCGGCGCCGAAGTTGAGGTGAAGTAACCCCCCCCCGCGCGGCGGCACATCGCGCCGCGCAATAGCGTGCGCGCCTCGCTTTGCCGCGGTTTTCCGCGGCGGGGCTGTGCGGGGCGAGCTGCCCCCTATCCGGCGCCGCGCCGGAAGCGCGAACAGAAAAAAATCCCACCGCAGCGCGGTGGGATTTTTGCGCAATGTCCCGCGGGAGATTTTCGCGCACGAGATCTGCCCCGCGCGCTTTACACCCCCACGAGCCCTTTTGCGTCCTTTTGCATCGCGTCAAGTAGAGCGGCGGTAGCGGGGGCGGAGTCCTCTCTCGCCATTAGGTAGAGCTTCACCTTCGGCTCGGTGCCGGAGGGGCGCAGGACAACGCTGCTGCCGCCCTCAAGCTCGAAATAAAGCACATCCGAGCGCGGAAGATCGATCCCCTCGGTTTCCCCGTCCGCGCGCGTAGTTTTTCCTGCAAGGTAGTCGCGCAGGGCGAGCACCCGCAGCCCGGCGATGCTGCGCGGGGGATTACCCCGCAAGCGCGCGAGAAGCGCCGCCCGCCGCGCATCGCCCTCCGCCCCCTCAAAGAGGAAGTTCTCGGTCCGCTCGTCATAGTAGCCGTATTCCGAAAGGAGCGCCTCCTGCGCGTCGAGCAGGGTCATCCCACGCTCCTTGTAGTAGCCCGCCATCTCGCAGATAAGCATACTCGCGACGACGGCGTCCTTGTCGCGCGCGTAGGTTCCCTTGAGGTAGCCGTAGCTCTCCTCAAAGCCGAGCAGGAAGCTGCCCTCCCGCTCCTCGATCACCCCGCCAATATACTTGAACCCGGTGAGGACATTGACGAGCGGCACGCCGTATTTGCGGCAGACGGCGGCGGCGAGCTCGCTCGTGACGATCGTCTTGACGGCGTAGGGGCGCGGGGGCATATCGCCGTTTGCGGTATGCGCGCGCAGGATGTAATCGAGCAGGAGCGCGCCCATGCGGTTTCCGGTGATCGTGCGAAACTCGCCCGAGCGCGCGCGCGCCGCCACGCCGACGCGGTCTGCGTCCGGGTCTGTCGCGATGACGAGGTCCGAGCCCACCTTTTCCGCGAGCGCGATGCCGAGCGCGAAGCCCTCGGGGTTCTCGGGGTTGGGGCTTTGCAGAGTGGGAAAGTCGCCGTCGGCGCTCATCTGCTCCCCAACAAGAAAGAGCTGCGTTACGCCCGCGCGCCGCAGCGCCTCCGGGACAAGCTTTCGCCCCGCACCGTGAAAGGGGGTGTAGACGACGCGCAGATCTCGCGCGACGCGCGGCAGGAGCGCCGTGTCCACCCGCTCGGCAAGCACGCGCGAGAGGTACCGCTCGTCTACTTCCTCCCCGAGCAGCGTCACGCACCCGCTTGAAAGCTCCCGCTCGACATTTACCTCGTCTATCGCGCGCAGGAGCGGCACGCGCGCGATCCTCTCGCTGACCGCCTCCGCCACCTGCGGGGAGATTTGCGCGCCGTCGGCGCCGTAGACTTTGTAGCCGTTATATTCCTTGGGGTTGTGAGACGCCGTGATGTTAATGCCGGCGGCGGCGGACAAATCCCGCACGGCGAAGGAGACCATCGGGGTCGGCCGCAGATCATCGAAGAGATAGACCCGCACGCCCATCGAGGAGAGCACCGCCGCCGCGAGGCGCGCAAAGTCCTCGGAGTGGCGGCGGCTATCGCGTCCGATGACCACCCCGCGCGCGGCGGCGCCCGGGTCCTCGAGTAGATACGCCGCGAGGCCCCGCGTCGCCGCGGCGACCGTGTAGCGGTTCATCGCGCCCGGCCCCGGCGCGAGGATGCCGCGCAGCCCCGCCGTCCCGAAGGCGAGCGGCGCGCCGAAAAACCGCGCAATCGCCTCGGGGTCGCCCGCCATCTCCTCAAGCTGCGATGCCATCTCCGCGTCGCGCGGCGCGACCTCCCGTTGCCACGCGGCAAACGCCGCCTGTGCATTTTTCATGGGTACTCCTACAGGAAAAGACATATCGGGCACTGCGAAAAGCGCCCCTTTCGCCCCGCGCGGGGGATTCACCCCGAAAGAGGCGGAGGAGGCAAAACGGCAGCTCTCTCGCCCCCCGCGCGAGGGGGATTTACCCGGCAACTCGCTGCCTGGCCCCGCGTCATCGCACCCCTCTCCCGCCCCGCGTGAGAGGGGGGTTTTACTGCGCCGCCGTAGGCGGATTTCTCGCCCGCCCGCGAGGGAGGTTCACACTTGCCTTCTCTCGGGGACGATTTCCCCACAGACCCTCTCTCCCCCGTGCGAGGGTTTTATAACATCGACCGGGCGGAGCCGGGGACGCTCCCGATCCTCTCCCCCCCGTGCGCGAGAGGGGGTTTGTCGCGAATTGCCGAGCTGTGTCACAGAAGGCGGATCTCTTCCCCCGTGCGAGGGGGGTTACTGCGCCGCCTCGACCTCGCGCAGGCGCGGGTCGCGCTTGCCGTCGCGAATGAGCAGCAGCGCCTGGGCGAGCTGGTCGGGGCAGGAGGTGGGCTTGCTGCCGCAGCGAATGCCGGAAAGAAGCGGGATCACCTCATCGAGCGTGCGCCCGCTCGCGAGCGCGGCAACGCCCTGCGTGTTGCCGGAGCAGCCGCCCTCAAAGGAAATCTCGCGGATGGTTTTTTCATCCTCGTCGATTGTAACGAGCACGCTCGAGGAGCAGGTCCCGCTCGTGCGATACCGATAACTGCGCATAAATCCTCCAAAAAGTGTAAGCGATAGACCCCTCGCGCGAGGCGCAATCGCCCTCCCCGAAACCCCCGCCGCGAGCCGCTCCCCTGCGGGAAAGGCGCGCGCCCGCGCCACTACGGGAAAGCCGCGCGCCGCCCCCATTCCCAAGAGAATGGTAACCGGAGCTGCCGCGAAAGAGCGCGCCGCTCGCGCCGCGCGGGGCTTTCCCGGCGCGGGATGTTTTTTGCAATCTCCTCGCGCGATCGATTATTGCCCGAGGACGGCGTAGACACCGCCTGCGGTGAACGCCGGAAACTCCAGGGCAAGATATAAAAAGAGCGGCAGAAGCGGCGCGGGGTCGCCCGGGCGAGGCAGCCCCACCGTCAGGTGCAGGGCGCGACCGCCTGCCGCCGGGAGGGTCTGCACCCGCTCGAGCGAAAGCCCCTCGCGCAGCGCGAGCAGCGGCAGTTCGCCGAGCGCGCGCTCGTCCTGCGGCGGGACAGGCATAGAAAAGGCCGCGAAGCGCGCGCCCGGCGCGAGCGTGAGGACGCGGCGCAGCAGGACATAGCTCGCGCCTCCGAGATCCTGCGAGAGCGGGACGAGAAGCGACTTTTTGAGGGCACAGCTGTCAATCAGCTCCTCGACGATGGGCAGACCATGCCCGTCGGCGCTCTCGTGCGGGAGGAGCAGCGCGGTGCACTCCCCCGCGCAGAGCAGCTCCGCGCCGCGCGCGAAGCTCTCGACCTCGCGCTCCCGCAAAGGGGGCAGAGCCGCTGCGGCGCGCGCCATCGCCGCGCGGGAGAAGCGGTTGGGCAGATACGCGACGCACTCGCGCGCGGGAGACGGCGCGAACAGAGTGCCGAATAAGTCCGATGGGCTATCCTGTGCGGCAAGGTCGGCGGGGCCTCCCACCGCGCCCTCGCGCGGGAGATTTTCTCCCGCGGGGCCGCCGCTTTGCCCGAAGATAAGCGGGGTCAGCTCCTCAACGAGCGCGGCGCGCAAGGGAAAGGCGTCCTCGGGCCGCAGCTGTGCGAGCACCGGCGCGAGAAAGCTCTCATAGCGGGCGCGCAGCGGGGAGAACATCTCCTCGGGCGCGTCGCTCGGCAATCGCACCTCCCCGCGCGCGAGCAGCACTGCCGCCTCGCGCAGGCGCAGCCGCGCGACCGTGCGGTCGTCCTCCGCGAGCCGCTCCCGCCGCAGCAGCTCCCGCCGCAGCAGCGCAAAGGCGTTCTCCTCGCGCACGCGAACCTCCGAAAAAATGGACAGTTCCCCACGCCGCGCCGCTCCCGGCATAACCGACGTTCTCACGCGCGGGTGGCAAATGAATCCTTCTAGCAAACGCTCGTGCGGCACGTTTCCCGGGGCGGGATAAATACGACGAGGTTATTCAAGAGAAACTGCCGCGTCCTCGCCATCGCGAAGCTCCCGCGCTGCGCTGCGCCCCGTCTCGCCGCGCCGTGGCGGCAAAACCGAGGTTTTCACGCGGCGCGCGGCGGCAGTTTGCCCTCCGGCGGCTACCCCCCGTTGCGCGGGAGTGGCGCTCTTGCGCGAGTCCCCGCGCGGGAGAAAAGCGGGAGAGGGTAGGAGGGCGCGAGGAGATTTTCCTCTACATCGAGGGGGTTATTTCCCCGCGCGACGCGCTTCCTCCTCGTCGAGGAGGAGGTCTGTGAGCGCGAGGGCGGTCATCGCCTCCACGACCGGGACGGCGCGCAGCGCGACGCAGGGGTCGTGCCGCCCCCGGATTTGCAGGAGGGCGTTCTCGCCGGTCGCGAGGTTGACCGAGCTCTGAGGCGTGTAAATGGAGGGGGTCGGCTTGAAGGCGCAGGTGAAGAGAAGCGGCGCGCCGGTCGTCATTCCCCCGGCGATACCGCCGCAATGGTTGGAGAGGAGGGAAACCCGACCGTCCTCCATTGCGTATCCGTCGTTCGCCTCGCTGCCGTGCAGGCGCGCGAAGGCGAACCCCTCCCCGAAGGAGATCCCCTTGCAGGCGGGGATACCGTACAATAGCGAGGACAGCACCCCTTCCACCGAGTAAAAGATATGCTCTCCGAGCCCGACCGGCAGCCCCACCGCCGCGCACTCAACGAGCGCGCCGACCGAGTCGCCCGCCGCGCGCGCGCGCTCGATCTCGTTCTTTATCGCCTCCCCGTCGCCGAGCGTGGGAATTTCCTTGCCCGGGGAGAGGATTTTCGCGAAATCCTCGCGCGAAACGCGCAAGGGATCAAACGCGGTGTCGCGCGCCGCGCCGACCTGCAGAAGGTGCGCGCCGATAGCGATCCTCCTCTGCCGCAAAAATCCAAGGCATACCCCGCCGAAGAAGGTGGGAATGACGGTCAGGCGCCCGGAAAAATGCCCGCCGCCGCGCAGATCCGCCTGCCCGTGATATTTGACATAGGCGGGGTAGTCGGCGTGCGAGGGGCGCGGCACGGCCATTTCGCCATAGTCGGACGAGCGGGCGTTATGGTTCTCGACGCGAAGGCAAATCTTGCCGCCGGTCGTCCTGCCGCCGGAAATTCCCGAGAGGATAATCGGTTCATCGCTCTCGGTTCGCGTGGTCGAGAGGCGGCCGCCGGGGGCGCGCCGGGCGAGTAGCGTGCGCACCGCCGCCTCATCGTAGTCTATGCCCGCAGGAAGGCCTGTGAGCTCTCCCGCAAGGGCAGGGTCGTGCGACCCGCCCTCGACCGTGAGCGTGAGATGCCGCCCATGCCAAATACTGCGCATAAAGGGAAAGAAGTCCGCCGCGCCGCCCCCGGGAGAGGACGCGCGGCGCGGGAAGGAGAGTAAAAGCGGCGCGGAACCGCGCGCGGGCGCGGGCGCGAGAAAACACCCCGGGGAAGTGGAAACAGGCGAACAGGGACTTGAAGCGAGCGCGGATACGCGCGGGAGTGAGGAGAGACGTCCATTCGCCCGCCTATCGCCGCGAGTTTTTGCGGGCGCGCGAGCGCGGGGAAGCTGTGCCGCCGTCAAAGTCTACAGCAACCGCAAGAGCAAATGCCGCGAGAGCGCGCGGAGGACGCGCAAGAGCGCCGCCTCCCGGTGCGGCCCGATCTGCCGCGCCGCCGGGGTTTTTAGTAGTATAGCAAATTTCGCGCCCGCTTGCAAGGGGGAACCCTCGCCCGCAAGGACGGGTAGAACCCGCGCTGTGGGATTCCCCCGGAAAGAACCACTCCCACCCTCGCCATGCCCT
>CAZYCC010000018.1:12089-23955 GCA_964645985.1 uncultured Lachnospiraceae bacterium
GCCCTCGCCCCCACTCCTTTCGCGCCGCGCGGCGCGTGTCCCTCGCCCTGAACACCCGAGCGGCTCCCTCACCGTCCCGCGCTCCCCCCTCCGCGCTCGCTCCTTCCGTCCGGCCGCCGCGAGGCGCGCCGCGTGCGCGGCGTCTCTTGACATTTCCGCGCGTTTATGGTATGATTTTTCTAACTTCTTTTCCCGCGGACGCGGCGATGTGCGATCGAAATGCCCTCGCCGCCGCTCTCCGTTCCCAGCTATCTTTTTCTTACGAAAGGGAGAACCGCTATGAAAACATCCAAGAGTCGCAAGCACTTCGCGCGCCTGCCCGCGCGGCTGCTCGCTTTGCTGCTCGCCGCTCTGACATTGGGCGCGGCGGTGCCGGGCGCGCTCGCCGCGGAAGTGGGCGGCATTGAACCCGCTCCCGCCGGGTGGGTTGACCCAAGCGAGGTTGATCCTCCCGCCGACCCCTCGCTTTTCGCGATGAGCGAGGAGGAGCGCGCCGCCGCCGCCGCCGCCGAAGGGACGCCCTCCGCCTTCTCGCTCGTTGGGACGAGCGAGCTGCCGCCGATCACCAACCAAGGCGGTATCGGCTCCTGCGCCTCCGAGGGGATTGCCTATATGCAATTTTCCAACGCGGTGGCGCACTATCTGCACGCGGCGGCGCCGGGCCTGCTCTGGAACCCCTCCTCGGGCGACGAGAACCAAATCTTCTCGGCGAAGTGGGCGTACACCTTCTCCGGTCCCACCAACGAGGGCGTGTACGATGTGCTGCAGGATATGGGCGACGTGCCGATTGCCCTGTGCGACTTTTACCGCGACACGACCGGCGCCGCGCAGTTCAAGCGCGGCAACAGCTATGTGCGCGACTCGATGAGCTGGGACGTTGGCAACGACAATATGCAGACCGCGCTCGCAGCCCGGCTCAAGAACCAATATGTGTCCTATAACCTCGGCGGAAACGCGAGCAGCAACTGGGACACCTCCGAGAGTGGGCAGCTTGTCATTTCCAAAGTCAAAGAAGCCCTTTTGCGCGGCAACACGGTCACCATCAGCGGCTACCCTGACAAATGGATGTACGGGCACCTTACGACCGGCGGCAGGATAGGGCATGTGGGCGATCAGACGATCGTCGCGGGGGTCAACGTTACCTCCGGCGCGCACACCATCTCCATCGTCGGCTACGACGATGAGATCACCTGCAAAGTGGGCGCGCAGACGCTGACCGGCGGATTCCTCATCGCCAACTCCTGGGGCACCGGCTGGGGAACGAACGGCTACACTTGGGTGATGTACGACGCGCTCAGCCTCGTCTCGCAGTACGATGAGCTGAACGGCACCGGTTTCTACACCAACGATATGTACCTCGACAGTATTTTGCACGAGGACGGCAGCCGCAGTGTCGTAATGAACCCGCCCTACATCGCCTCGGCGGATCAGAGCGTCACCTTCACAAAAGCGGGGACGGTCACGGTCAACACGGTCGAGTACACCACCTACAACCTCAAAAGCGAGGCGCTCGGCGGGTACCTCGCCTACGACATCGAGGGCACCCCGGACGTGAGCAACACCGCCCTCCATATCGAGCAGGAGCCGGGCGAGAACACCGCGTGGGCGTTTATCCCCTACGAGACGGTGACGACCTTCCCCGGGACAAACGAGGAATTGATTGACGAATCTTACAACGGCAGCTATTGGGTCTACGCGGCGGGCAGGGCCGAGGCGGGATCGAGCGGGTACGCCTATCTTGACGCCGGAACCTCCCCCACCTCGATCGGCCGCAGCGTCGGTATCGCCTCGCACGCGGGCACCAACTACCCGCAGGCGAAGAGCTGGTATGTCGGCGACTTTGAGGCGAACAAAGATAAGGAGAGCTTCTCCACAGACCTCGGCATCTTTGCCAAGCGCGGCACCTCCTCGCGCCGCAGCTACCCCTTCTACGCGGTCTACCTTACCTATTGGGATGAGGACATCACCCTCGAGCGCCCCGAGCTCTACCTCAAAATGGAGGTCAAAACCGACAACCGCGAGGCGCTGTCTATTCTTGTGGTGCGCCAACCCAAGGACAAAACCGGCATGACCGAGGGCGTTGAGTCTTCCTCGCCTGCCTTCAACGCGTATAACTATATGAATCCCGACTACGACATCGAGGGCGCGTGGACTGCCGAAGGGACGAAAATAGACTTCAGCGGGCGCATTAACGAAACCGCCCGCCAGACCAAGGCGACCCTCTACATCCCGGTGAGCAACCTCTTTACCCTCAACGAGGGCGAGAAATTGAGCGACTTCCGCTACGGCGTGCAGCTCGGCGCGCGCAAAAAGGCGGTCGTCACCTACTCAGACCTGCAGCTCCTCTCGCGCGACGGCAGCGTATTGGCCGACCTCACCTTCCCGGACGGCACGAAGAGCCTGACGCTTGACGCGAGCGAAATGCCGCGCATGACCGACATTCAGAAGGCGGAGATCTTCAACAACTTCTTCCCGGACGAGGCGGTCCCCACCGGGACCTACACCCCCGAGCTGACCCTGCCGCTGGGTGTGACGGTCACCGACGCGACGGTGGGCGACCTGCCCTATGGCGGGAGCTACAGCTTCAAGCTGAACATTCCCGACGGGTATAACGCAGAGCTGCTCACCGTGACGAGCAACGGCGTGCCGCTGCTCGCTTCGGACGGCATCTATACGACCACCCTCACCGATAACGCCAAGATTGAGGTCACCGGCGTTCTGCGCAATGACCTCGTTGCCGATGTGGACGGCAGCGGCACGACCGACATCACCGATGTGACCATTCTCCTCGGCTATCTGGGGCTCGCGACAGAAATCCCCGAGGGCGTGAACGCGGACCTCTCGGGCGATGGCGTCTTCACGACGAAAGACGTGACGCGCGCCCTCGCCTTCCTCACAGACGGCGCCACCCCGCTCCATCAGCAAAAGCCGCGCTATTAGCGGCAAACCGCGCGGCGCAGCAAAACCCCCTCCCGGAAGGGAGGGGGTTTTCGTATGGGGAGAAAGGCGCTCACAGCCCCCGCTCGATGGTTTTGTAGCTCTCCTCAAGGAAGCTCTTCAGCTCATCCGCGGTGAGCGGGCGGCGGGTGAGAACGGCGAGAGACCAGATCTGTTTCGCCGCGGACTCACGCCGCTCGTCATCCGGCGTTTCAAAGAGGCGGTGCACAAGCGGGGAGGCGGAGTTGAGCAGCAGGCTCGCCTCCTCGTCCGGCGCGCCGCTCATCCCATAAAGCCGCATCATATCGGAGACCCGCCGCCCCTCCTCCGCAACGTTGAGCAGCGCGGGCACCCCCTCGTCCTTCAGCGCGGTGAAGCTCACGCTGAGCTTGTCGTTGCCCGAAACGCGGCGGAAGAGCGCCTCGGCGCGATCATCCGAGAAGCCCTTGCCCCCGCCCTCGCCCTTCAGGCTTTCGGCGGTCTCGGCATCCACCCGCACGAACTTCATTTTGCCTTTATCCTTGCCCTCGCCCTCCTCGCGCTCGAGGACCGAGAGAAACTGCGTGTCGACCACCTTGTCGAGCAGGACGACATCGATCCCCTCGTTTTGGTAAAGCGAGATGTACTGCGCCTGCGCCACAGGGTCTGTCGCGTAGTAGACGACGCCCTCGTGCGTCTCCTTCGCCGCCTCAAGATACTCCTCGGGCGTTACAAATCCCCCGCCGACCTTTTCGAGCAGAACGCAGTCCTTCACGCGCTCGTAAAACTTCTCATCGCGCAGCGAAGCGTACTCCACGAACATTTTCAGGTCCCGCCAGAGGCTCTCGTAATGCTCGCGGTCGGTGCGGCAGAGCGAGCAGAGCTTGTCCGCCACCTTCTTGACGATGTGCGAGGAGATCTTCGCAACATAGCCGGTGTTTTGCAGATAGCTGCGCGAGACATTGAGCGGCAGCTCCGGGCAGTCGAGGACCCCCCGCAGCATCAGCAGGTACTCGGGGATGACCTCCTTGATGTTGTCGGCGACGAACACCTGATTGTAGTAGAGCTTAACCTGCCCTTCGAGCGGCTCGTACTCGCTCGCGAGGCGCGGGAAGTAGAGAATCCCCTTGAAGTTGAGCGGGTAGTCGGCATCGAGGTGGATCCAGAAGAGCGGCTCGCGCCAGTCGTGGAAGACATCGCGGTAAAACGCCTTGTACTCCTCATCGGTGCAGGAGGAGGGCGGCTTCATCCAGAGGGGGGAGGGGTTGTTTATCGGCTTTGGCTCGGCGGGAGCTTCCCCGCCGTCCTTTTCCCCTGCCTTTTTCTTTTCTTTTTCCTTTGCCTTCGCCTTTTCCTCGTCCTCCTTCGCGCTGTGCAGATAGATCTCGACCGGCATAAACGCGCAGTATTTGCGCAGCACTTCGTCAACGCGATAGCGCGAGAGATACTCGCCGTCCTCCTCCTCGTTTATGTGTAAAATAACGTCGGTGCCGCGCGATCGCTCCCGCTCGGGAGCGGTGAAGGCGTAGCTGCCGCCGTCATCGCAGCGCCAGTGGACGGTCGGAGAGCCATCGTAGGAGCGCGAGAGGATCTCGACCTCGCTCGCCACCATAAAGGCGGAGTAAAACCCGAGGCCGAAATGGCCGATAATTCCGTCTCCCTCCTTGCCGCCGCTCCCGTCTCCCTCGTACTTCTCAATGAAGTCGAGCGCGCCCGAGAGGGCGATTTGGCAGATATACTTCTCCACCTCCTCCTCGCTCATGCCGATTCCGTTGTCCGAGACGGTGAGGGTTTTCGCGTCCTCGTCGAGGAAGACATCCACGCGGTAGGTCTCTCCTGCGGGCGGGGTGTACTGCGCGAGTCCCTCGAGGCGTTTGAGCTTGGTCACCGCGTCGCAGGCGTTGGAGACGAGCTCCCGCAGGAAGATCTCCTTCTCGCTGTACAGCCACTTCTTGATGACCGGGAAGATGTGTTCGGTGGCGACCGAAATGCCGCCTTCTTTGGTTACGTTTTCACTTGAATCCATTGCTTACCTCGAAAAGAGAAAAGGGGAATCCGCCGCGCTCGGCGGCGAGGAAAATAGCATAAAAATGCGCGCAAAGACGCGCGCGGCGCGGCGCGCTACTCCTGCCGTGCGGTAAGCGCGATCAGTAAATCGACATCGTCCGGCTGGACGGTGAACTCCGGGCCGTAGGCGGCGCGGTTGCGCGTCACCTGCCCGCACTTGCGGCAGCGGTGGAGGAGAACGATCCCCCGCCGCGCGTCAACTTCCGCCGCGACCGCGTCCATTACTCCCCCGCAGGGGTTGGCGCGGTCTCCCGGGAGAATATCGACGTGGAGCGAGCAGAGGCAAAAAGGGCAGTGGTTGCGCGCCGTTCTCCCAAGCGGCAGGACTGTGCGGGCGCAGTTCGCGCAGACAAACCCGCCGTCCCCGGCGGAAAATCGCTTGGTCGGGAGAGCTTTGTCGCTGGCAGCCATAAGGGAGAGGAGAGCGGCCCTCGCCGCCCTTTCGCACGGAAAACTTGCGGGGGATAGCGGCTCGGGCGGGCGGGCGCTCACTTGCCGACGCAGAAGCGGCGGAAGATGGCGTCAACAACGTGATCGAGCGTGCCGCGCCCGTCGGTCTCAAGGAGCGCCGCGAGCGCCACCTCGAGATCCAGCCCCGCAATATCGGGGGTCATCCCCTCCGATAAGGCCTCGCGCGCCCGCGAAAGGGCCTCGCGCGATCGCCGCAGCGCCGCCGCCTGCCGCGCCGATGAGACAATCGGCACGCCGCGCGAGAGTGCCGCATTGCCTCCGGTCAGCTCCTCGGCGAGCGCGGAGCGCAGCGCCTCCACCCCCTCCCCGCTCGCCGCCGAGAGCGCGAACATCGGCGGGGCGATCTCCTCCCCCTCGGGCGAGCCGGGCAGGTCGGCGCGGGAAGCGCCGACGGCGGGAAATACCGGCGGCGCGAAGCGCGGGCTCATTGGAAGATCGCACTTGGTGCGCACGAGGAAGAGCTTCGCGCCCGCCGAGGCCCGCGCGCGCACCGCCTGCGTGAGAGGCTCCTCGGCGGCGGGGTCGCGCGGGGAGCTGCCGTCGAGCGCGTAGAGGAGAATCTCCGCCCGCTCGATTGCCGCAAGAGTTCGCGCCACACCCTGCCGCTCGGCATCGTCCATATGGGGGCAGGTGCGCACGCCCGCGGTATCGGTCAAAAGCAGCTTTGCGCCACCGAGCAGGAGCGTCGCGTCGACCGCGTCGCGCGTGGTGCCGGGGGAGGAGGAGACAATGGCGCGATCCCGCCCGAGCAGCGCGTTGAAGAGCGAAGATTTCCCGGCGTTCGGCGCGCCGACGATAACCGCCCGCACCCCCTCGGCGAGCGCGTGCCCGACGCGGTAGCCGGCGATGAGCTCATCAAGCGAGGAGAGCAAATCTGCAATACCGCTCGACATTTCGTTCGCGGTAAGCGGGGCGAGGTCCTCCTCCGGATAGTCTCCGGTGACATACGCCGAGGCGAGCAGGTTCGTTAAAGCCTCCGAGAGGCGCGAGATCTCGCGCGAGAGGTCTCCCGCCGCGCCGGATGCCGCAAGTCGCAGCGCCTCATCGCTCTCCGCGTCGTACAGATCGGCGAGCGCCTCCGCGGCACTGAGACCTATTTTCCCCGAGAGATAGGCCCGCCGCGTAAACTCCCCGGGCGGGGCGCTCTCCGCCCCCGCCGCGAGCAGCGCGGCGAGCGCCTTCTGCGTGACGAGAACGCCGCCGTGGCAGGTCAGCTCCACCACATCCTCGCCGGTGTAGGATCGCGGCGCGCGAAAGAACGTCGCGAGACCCTCATCGAAAACGCCGCCCTCATCGAAAAAATCCCCGTAGACGGCGATGCGCGGCGGCAGGGAAAGAAGCGGCGCGCCGCACCTCGGGCGAAAGACCCGCGCGACGACATCGCACGCCTGCTCGCCCGAAACGCGCAGCAGCGCGACCCCGCCCCTGCCCGGCGGGGTGGAGAGCGCGGCGACCGTCGGCAGCCCGAGAGAAGCGGTAGACATCGAAATAAAATAAGGAAGATCGAGCGGGAAAGGAGCGCACGCAGCCCCCCGGAAAATCGAGGAGCGGCAAAAGGCGGGGAGCGGCGCGCGGGGAGACTACTCCACCGAGAAGAGAATTTGCCGCAAGTGCGGGACATCTCGCGCGACAAGCAAGGCCCCCGCCGCCTCCAGCTCGCCGGGTGCGGCGTAGCCGTATCCCGCGCCGATCGCCGCGATGCCGTTCTCCGCCGCGCCCTCGACATCATAACGGCGATCGCCTACCATCACGGCGTCCTCTCGCGATTGTCCATCGCGCGCGAGTACGCTCAGTGCGCGGGCGATGACGGCGGGTTTGCTGTTCGCGCGATCATCAAGGCTTGCCGCGAGAATATAGTCGTCGCGAAAGAAGCGATGGAGATCAAAATGGTCGAGGATAGCGAGGGCCTGCGGGGCGGGTTTGGAGGTTGCGAGCAGGAGGCAGCGCCCCGCGTCGTGAAGATCCGAGAGAAGCGCGGGAATGCCCTCGTAGACCTCGTTCTCGAACATCCCCACGCGGTTGTACCGCTCGCGGTAGAGCCGCACCGCCTCATCGGCTGTCCGCTCATCGAAGCCGTAGCGCGCGCGGAAAGACTCGTGCAGGGGCGGCCCGATGAAAGAATAGAGGTTCTCCTCGCTCTCGTCGATACCGAAAAAAGACAGCGCGTAGACCACGCTGCGCAGAATGCCGACGTGCGAGCGCGTCAGCGTGCCGTCTAAGTCAAAGAGAATGCTGCGAAACAAAATTCCTCCGCGAAAACTACAGTATAGCACAAACGAGCCAATTTGTCAACGCGCTCGCGCGAGGCGGCAGAGGCGGCAAAGGCGGCAAAACGGTGAACGCGGCGATGGCGAAAAAAACGGCAGAGGCGGCGCGTGAGGAGGCATTGCCGCCAAAAGCACAAACAGCCCGGCAAAAGAAGACCGCCGCAAAATTCTCGCTCGGGCGGCGCGAAGGGGAACCGCGGGGTCAAATCCGCGCCACCGAATTCCCCGACCGAAGGTCAAACCGCAGGGTGAACCCGCAGGTCGAACCCGGCGGCAGGGGAGGCTTTTCGCGGCGGCGGGGGGCGCCTCTTGCGCGCGCCCCCGCTTTATGGTATACTTTCCCCATGAGCGACCCTATTTCGCCCGCGTGGCGGCGGGCGATGCTGCCCGATTCCCCGGACCTATGCCAGCGCGCGATGAGCGCCGCGCTCTCGCTCGCGCGGGAGGCCACCGCCGCGGGGGAGGTGCCGGTCGGGGCGGTGATCACCTGCGACGGGGAGATTGTGTCGCGCGCGCGCAACCGCCGCGAGGAGGAAAAGAACGCGCTCTGCCACGCGGAGCTCGCGGCGATCGATGCCGCCTGCCGCGCGCTCGGGGGCTGGCGGCTGCACCGCTGCACGCTTTACGTCACGCTCGAACCATGCCCCATGTGCGCGGGCGCGGCGGTCGGCGCGCGGGTGGCGAGAATCGTCGTTGGGGCAAGGGATGAGCGCGGCGGGGCGCTCGGGTCGGTGGTCGATCTCGCCTCGCTGCCGGGTGCTTACCGCCCCGAGGTGTGCTTCGATGAGGGAGCGTTTCGCGAGGAGTCCGCGCGGCTGCTGCGCGATTTTTTCGCCTCCTTGCGCGAGAGGCGAAACTGACCCCCTCGCTATCGCAAAAGCGCGCCACGCCGCTATGCGAGAACTCCCCTCGCGGAAACTCTCGCTCTCCCGCCCGAAATCGCGAAAGACCCGGTTTGTCAGATTCTTCAAAATAATGTTAAACGAAACGCGAAAGGATTGTGGCGATATTATGAATATTTGGCACGACATCGATTCCTCACGCATCACGCCCGAGGACTTTATGGCGGTCATTGAGATCCCGAAGGGGAGCAAGACCAAATACGAACTGGACAAGCGCACCGGCGCGCTGCGGCTCGACCGGATTTTGCACACCTCGACCCACTATCCCGCCAACTACGGCTTCATCCCGCGCACCTACGCGGAGGATATGGATCCGCTCGATGTGCTCGTCCTGTGCTCGGAGGTCATCTACCCGATGACGCTTGTGCGCTGCTACCCGATCGGCGTCATCACCATGCTCGACAGCGGGCGCAACGACGAGAAGATTATTGCCATCCCCTTCGAGGACCCGACGCACAACACCTATCGCGACATCACCGATCTGCCGCGCCACATTTCGGACGAAATGACGCACTTTTTCAGCGTCTACAAGCAGCTGGAAAACAAGGAGACCGCGACCGACGATACGCCTCGCGGGCGCGAGGAGGCGGTGGAGATCGTGCGCGCGGCGATCGAAAACTACCGCCGCCGCTTCATTTTAATGGAGGAGTGACCCCCCCTCCCGGGCGCGATCTTTCCCGATTGCGGGGGGAGCACATCCTCGCGCCGCAAATTTGCGCCGATATTGCCTTTTGCCCACCCGCGAAGTTCCGCGCGAAGAAACGGCTCCCGCACGGGAGCCGTTTTCTTTGCGCGCGCGATTTGCGCGGGCTCGACACCATTCTTCCCTCCCGCCCGTTGCCGCGCACTCCCGCAACGATCCTCGCCGCTACGCGCGATCCGCTCGGGAAAAGTGACGGACAAGCGGCAAACCCCCTCCGCCCCGGATTTACGCGGGGGAAAGGGGAGCGCGGCCAAAGGGGGGGCGCGCCCGGGTTCCGAGCAAAAAAGTGAGAGCGGCGCGCCTATCGGAAACGGCGGGAACATTTTCCCCAAGGGAAAGAGCGCCGCGAGGAAGGTTTCTTTGCCGCGCGAGGAAGACCGAACCGGCTATCCGGTGTTTTCGGCTCATGGCTCGTGAACGCCGGGAAAATGTTCCCTTCGAAACGCGGTTCGCGAAACGCGAGGATTATCGTAAGAGAATTTTCGCCGTTTGCGGTAAACGGTATCCGGCACGATGTGAGAGGGCGGCCGCTTCGCAAAACCGCTCCTTGCAAGATATTCTGCCGCAAAAGAAAACCGCCCCGGCGGGGCGGGGTTATAAGGGATTCTCCGCACTTCGCCGCGGCGGCAGCGAGCGATTTTACGCTTTGCGCAAACCCCGTGGGCGCCCGCCCGATCGCGGGGGAGCGGCGGCTCACTTCTCCGCGCTCTCCTCGCGCTCGCGCTCGCGTTTGCGGTTGCGGCGATAAGCGATCGCCACGAGGGCAGCGAACAGGGCGAGCTGCGCGAGCGCGCAGGGTAGCAGCGCCCAGCCTCTCGCGAAGAAGGCGAGCGGCAGGTGCGGCAGCAGAAAGAGCGACGCGCCCCCGCTGTGGACAAAATCCCCGCGCGAAATAGCGCAGACGAGATAGCTCGGCGCGAGAACCCCCGCGTAGGCGAGAGTTTCGCGCAGGACAAAGGTCGGCGCGCGCATTTCCCCGAGCTTGAGCCTGCTCCAGAGCGCATAGCAGATGAGGTGAAAAATCGCGTACCCGGAAATTGACGCGAAAAACAGCCCATAGCGCAGGAAGCCGGTTTCCTCCGGCGGCAGGCCTCCCGCCTGCCCGATGGTCGCCGCGACGAGAAAAACGACGGCGAACGCCGGGATGGTGAGCAAGACATAGATAAGCCACTTCGTGAGGATATAGCGCAGCGCGCCCGGCGGCTTTGGGGGCGCGGGCGACCCGTCACGTGCGCCGCCGTCCCGTTTGGCAATCCAAGGCATAGGGTAAACGTGGGGAGAAAGAAAACACCGCAGTGAGCGGCGCCGGGAGAGCGGGGGCTCGCTAAGAAACCCGTGCGCGTTCGCTCACAAAGCAGAGGGATGTTGCGATATTTTACCACATTGCTCTTCTTTTTTCAACTCCCGCTGATTTTTTCGCGCGGGGGGTTTGCAAAATCGCGCGCCTATGGTATAATCGGGGAGAGAGCGGGCGGGCGAGCGACACCGGATGGAGGCATTATGCAAAGGGAAAATTTGGTCGGCAAACTGAGCATTATCGCGATGAAGGGCTGCGAGGCGTTCACCGAGGAGGTCAACCGCCACCTGAAGGAGGACTTCGATCGCGCGGAAGATCTGCCCGAGGGCAAGGACACCTTCCTCGTGCGCGCCGACTGTCCGCGCTTCGGCAGCGGCGAGGCCAAGGGCATTATCCGCGAATCGCTGCGCGGGCACGATGTCTTTATTATCTGCGACCCTTTCAACCACGGCGTGCACTACGAAATGTTCGGGCAGAAAATCCCCATGAGCCCGGATGAGCACTTTGCCGACCTCAAGCGCGTGATCGGCGCGATCGGCGGCAAGGCGCGCCGCATCACCGTCATTATGCCCATGCTCTACGAGGGGCGGCAGCACAGGCGCTCGGCGCGCGAGTCTCTCGACTGCGCGATGATGCTGCAAGAGCTGACCTCGCTCGGCGTCTTTAATATCATCACCTTCGACGCGCACGACGCGCGCGTGCAAAACGCCATCCCGCTGCACGGGTTTGAGTCGGTACAGCCGACCTACCAGATGATCAAGGCCCTCATTCGCAATGTGCCCAACCTTGTGCTCAACGCCGACCATGTCACCATCGTCTCCCCCGACGAGGGCGGGATGTCGCGCTGCATCTACTTTTCGTCTGTGCTCAAGCTCGACCTCGGGATGTTCTACAAGCGGCGCAACTACGCGGTCGTCGTCAATGGGCGAAACCCCATCGAGGCGCACGAGTACCTCGGCAAGCCGGTTAGCGGCAAGGATGTGGTCATCGTCGACGATATGATCTCCTCGGGCGACAGCCTGCTCGAGGTGGCAAAGCACTTAAAGGAGCGCGGCGCCACGCGGATTTTCGCCTTCACCACGTTCGGGCTCTTCTGCGACGGCCTGTCTAAGTTTGATGAGGCATACGCCGATGGCATCATCGACCGCGTCTTCACGACCAACCTCATCTACCGCATGCCCGAGCTGCGATCTCGCGAATGGTACTGCGAGGTGGACCTCACCAAGTATGTGGCGTCGCTCAT
>CAZYCC010000019.1:0-22384 GCA_964645985.1 uncultured Lachnospiraceae bacterium
CATCTCCCCCGCGCGAGCGCGCTTTGCTTGACACCCCCGCTCTCTTGTGGTATACTTACGCGAATGAAACTTTTTCGCGAGGTGGGTTATGGCTTCTTTCTGCGGTTTTTTCCCCGCGGATATTCTTTTACCGGCGCGGGAGGAGGACTTCGCGCGCTGGGCGGTGATCGCCTGCGATCAGTTCACCTCCGAGTGGGAGTATTGGGAGAGGACCGAGCAGGTAGTCGGCTCATCGCCCTCCGCCCTGCGCGTGACGCTGCCTGAGATTTATTTATCCGAGGGCGAGGAGGCGGTGGCGGCGCGGGTCGCGCAAGTGAACCGCACAATGGACGAGTACCTTTCGTCCGGGGTGCTCGCCGAGCATCCGGGATCGATAGTTTATGTCGAGCGCGAGGTGAGCGACGGGAAAATTCGCCACGGTCTTGTCGGGTGCATAGACCTTGCCGACTACGACTACCGCCCGGGGGTGAAGGCGCGCATTCGCGCGACCGAGCAGACGGTAATCGAGCGCATCCCGCCGCGCGTGCGGATCCGCCGGGACGCGCCGCTCGAGCTGCCGCATGTGATGCTGCTCGCGGACGACCCCGGAAAAACCGTCATCGAGCCGCTCGCCGCGCAAAAGGAGAGCTTCCCGCTCGCCTACGACTTTGATCTTATGCAGGGCGGAGGGCATATCGAGGGGCGCTTTCTTCCCCCCGAGGCAATCTCCGCCGTTGAAGAGGCGCTCACCGCGCTGCTCGAAGCGCAGGACCCGAGCGACCGCCTGCTCTTCGCGGTCGGGGACGGCAACCACTCTCTCGCCACGGCGAAGGAGTGCGCCGCGAGCGGGGGACCCCTCGCGTCCCGCGCGCTCGTGGAGATAGTCAACATTCACGATAGCGCGATCGCCTTTGAGCCGATTTACCGCCTGCTTGTCGGCGGGGACGGCGAGGGAATGCTGCGGGAATTTTGCGCCTCCTGCGGGCAGGCGCGGGAGGGGGAGCCGGTGCACCGCTTCACCTTCCTCTCGCGCGGCGGGGAGAGGGAGATTTCGGTGCGCGCGCGCGCCGCTCTCCCGGTGGGGACGCTGCAGGCCTTCCTTGACGGGTATCTCGCGCGCCATCCCGAGATGACCATCGATTATATCCACGGCGAGGACAGTATGCGCGCGCTCTGCGCGCGGGAGGACAGCGTCGGTTTCCTTTTCGAGGGAATGACGAAGGAGCAGCTCTTCCCGGCAGTCAAGGCGGACGGCGCGCTGCCGCGCAAGACCTTCTCGATGGGGCACGCGCGCGACAAGCGCTACTACATCGAGGCGCGCCGCATTCGGTAAACTATGGCGTACTGTTTGAATTGCCGCACGCGCTTAGACGACGACGACGTCGTCTGCCCCTTCTGCGGCGGCAGGGCCGGCGGGAGAGGCCGCGCGCGGGAGCTCTCAGACGAGCTGACGACAGACATCCGCCTCGTCTTTCGCACGCAGGACGAGACCGCGCGCATGGACCCGTACGATGTGCACACCGGGCGCGCGCTCGCCGCGCTCTGCTATCTCTTCCTGCCTCTGCTCTTTATCCTCCCGGCAAAAAAGTCCTCATCGGCCTACATCCGCTTTCACGCGGGGCAGGCGTTCACCCTGCTGCTCACCGCGATTTTCGGCGGCGGCGGGATCGCGCTCGCCGGGTGGGTACTGCGGAAAATTCCTCTGCCGGTCGTAGGAGAGGTGCTGTTTGCCCTGTTAGTAGCGCTCTACGGTATTTTCGTCCTATTCGAGATAGTTTTCGGCATCCGAAGTGCGCTCTCCGGGCACGCCCGCGCGCTCCCCTTCATCGGCTCTATTCGCCTCCTCTCCTGAAAATCGATGTCCACGCCCGAACAAGACACGACCGCGCCAAACGACCCGCCGCGTGGCGACGCACAGCAGAGCGACATACCGCAAAGCGGTGCACAGCAAGGCGACGCACAGCAAAGCGATCATCAGAGCGGCAAGAAGAAGTTCCTCATCGACGTGCTTTTCGCGGCGGTGATTTTGGGGCTGGTCTATCTCTTCCTGCGCTACCTCGTCTTCTGGGTGCTGCCCTTCGTCATCGCGTTTTTCGTCGCGCTGATCCTGCAAAAGCCGGTGCGCTGGCTCACCGAGAAGACCCGCCTGCCGCGCTGGATCTGGTCCGGCGCTCTCGTCCTGACGCTGCTCGCAGCGCTGACGACTCTGCTTGTCTTCCTCATCTTCCGCATCGGCAGCGAGTCTATCGGGTTCATCTCTTGGGTCGCGAGCAAGGGCCCGGACATCAAAGAAGCTCTGCAGAGCGTTATCGCCGAGGTCAACCGCTTCGTCGCGTCCCTGCCGCAGGAGCTGCAATCGACCGTGCAGAACTCGCCCTCCGCCGTTATCGATAGGGCTGTCTCCGCCGTCACCGGCTTTCTTTGGGACGCGACCAAGAGCATCGTCACGGCGGTGCCGGAACTGCTCGTCGGCGCGGTGATCACCACGGTCGCCGCCTGCTTTATGACCGCCGACTACCCGCGCATCACGGCGTTTCTGCTCGCACAGTGCAGCGCGCACGGGCAGGCGGTCATTCTGAAAGCGAAATCGCTTTTCTTCAAAAACATTTTGCGGATGCTGCGCGGGTATCTGCTGATTATGCTGATCACCTTCGGGGAGCTGTTCCTCGGCTTCCTCCTTCTGCGCATCGACTACGCCGCCATCCTCGCCCTGCTAATAGCCATCCTCGACATCTTCCCGATCGTCGGCACCGGCACGGTTCTCATTCCGTGGGGTATTGTCGATCTCGTCATCGGCAAGACCGGCGCGGGGATAGGGCTGATCGTCCTCTACGCGGTGATCACCGTGGTGCGCAATGTCATTGAGCCGAAGATCATCAGCGATCAGGTCGGTCTGCCGCCGCTCGTCACGCTCATTGCGATGTATGCCGGGCTGCGGATCTTCGGGGGACTCGGTCTATTCGGCCTGCCGATTCTGCTTATCATCTTGAACCAGCTCCAGGAGGCGGGGCTCATCCACCTTTGGAACAGCCTGCCGAAAGAAGAAAAGAAAAAGCGCTCCCCGCCGTGGAAGCGCAAGAAAAACGCGCAAAAAGAGGGGTAATCCGCCGCCCGCCGAAGGCCCGCCCCCCACATTTCGCCGAAAAAACGCCGCCTCCGGCGGCGTTTTTCGCAAGGCAGCGCATCCACGGAAACCGCTCCCGCAAAGGAAATCACCCGCGCCCCTCAGACTTCAAGCTCTCCGCGCCGCGCTTTCACGAAAAACGCTCCCGCAAAGGAAATCACCCCCGGGAGGGGTGAAAAACCCCGGGGAGAGGGCGCGTTTGCGTGAGGCGCGCGCTCGCCCCCGCGCGACAGTGCCGCTCCCGCAAGGCGAAACCACATCCCCGCGGCGTGGATTCGCCGCGCCCCATCGAAAACCCCCGCGCTGCGCGGGGGTTCGCTCTATTTTTCGCTGCCCCCGATCTTCTGCACTTCCTCGAGCAGAACTTCGACGATCGCCTCCTCCGGGATTTTGCGGACGATCTTTCCTTCCCGGAAGAGCACCGCCTCGCCGACCCCCCCGGCGACACCGACATCGGCGTCCGCCGCCTCGCCCGGGCCGTTGACGACGCAGCCCATCAGCGCCGCCTTGACAGGGCGTGCGAGGCGCAAGTTCTGCGCGCGCTGCTCGAAGCTCTGCGCGAGCGGGATGAGGTCGATGCGCGTGCGCCCGCAGGTCGGGCAGGAAATGAGCGTGACGCGCGCCTCCTCGCGCAGGTCGAGCGCGCGCAGCAGCGCGACACCGGCGCGCACCTCCTCCACCGGGTCATCGGTCAGCGAGAGGCGGATGGTGTCGCCGATCCCCTCGAGGAGCAGCCCCCCGACCCCCGCCGCCCCCTTGAGAACGCCAAGCTCGCGCGTCCCCGCCTCGGTAACGCCGAGGTGGAGCGGATAGTCGCACTTTTCCGCGAGGATGCGGTTCGCCGCCGCCATCACCGCGGGGCTTGAGGACTTGACCGAGAGAACGATGTCGGTAAAATCGGCGCGCTCGAGCGCGGTGGCCTCATTGAGCGCACTTTCGGCGAGCGCCTCGGCACTTGCGCCGCCGTATTTGGAAAGGAGTTTTTTCTCAAGCGACCCGCCGTTGACCCCGACGCGAATCGGAATGCCCTTTGCGCGGCAGCGCGATGCTACCTCGCGCACGCGGCTCTCATCGCCGATATTGCCGGGGTTGACGCGCACGGCGGCGGCTCCCGCGTCGGCGGCGCGCAGCGCGAGGCGGTAATCGAAGTGAATATCGGCGACGATGGGTAGACCCAAATCCTCCTCAACGAGCGCGGCGAGCACCCCCGCCGCCTCCTCGTCCGGCACCGCCACGCGGACGATGTCGCACCCCGCCTCGCGCAGGGCGAGGATCTGCGCGCGCGTCGCCTCAACCCCGCGCGTATTGGTCATCGACTGCACCGAGATCGGCGCTCCTCCCCCCACCGCGACCCCGCCGACCATCACCCGCCGCGACCCCCGCCGCGCGGGTGCGCTTCCGCAAATCATATTCACCCCAAAAAAGAACCTGCTAAACCAAACCCCGCCCGAGCGCTCTCCCATCGGCGCGGGGGCTTTAGCCCTCCGCACTCCTTGCGGGGCGGGAGGAGGAGAAGAGCCCCGCCGAGGGCAACCCCGACGCTTCAGATCTCCGCGCCCCGCGCGGGGGAGAGAAATTTATCCGGTAAATAGCTTCACGATGTCCTTGTAGGTCACGAGCACCATCAACAGCAGGAGCAGCAGGATGCCGACCGCGTGGATCATTGTCTCAAAGCGCGCGGGAACCGGGCGGCGGAAAATGAGCTCGATGAACTGGAAGAACAGCCGCCCGCCATCGAGGGCGGGGATCGGCAGGAGATTGAAGATGCCAAGGTTGACCGTAATGAGGCCGCACAGATAGAGCAGCTGGTGGTTGCTGCCGCCGCCGCTCTGCGCCGCCGAGAGGTCCTCCTTCGCCGCGTCCCCGATGGCGGAGGTCACCCCGACCGGCCCCGAGAGGTCCGAGAGCCCGTATTTCCCGGTGAGCAGCCCGAGCAGCGACTCCCACACGCTCTTCACCGAGAAGCGCATCTGCGCGAGAGCCATTTTAATGGTGGTGAGCGGGGTTTTCTGCAGCCGGTACACCTTGAAATCGACCGTGCAGTAGTCCCGCCCGTCCAGCTCCTCTGTCGGGAAGACTACCCCCTCGACTTCCTCGCGCCCGCCGCCCTCGCGTTCCACAACGAGCGTCGTGGGCTCTCCCGCGTCGAGCGCGAACACCTCATAGACGAGGTCGTTTGCCGAGTAGACGCGGCTGCCGTCGACCTTGACGATGGTGTCTCCGACATTAACCCCCGCAGCCGCGAGCGAGCTCTCGGGCGGCACCTCGGCAACGGTGGTGCCGCCGTAGGTCGAGGTCAGCGCGACATACAGCAGGATCAGCACCGCGCCGAGCAGCAGGTTCATCACCCCGCCCGCCGCCGTAATAATCATGCGCTGCCAAACAGGCTTCTCGTAAAACGGCACTCCGTTGCGAAGCGCCGCGCCTTGCGCCGCGCCCCCGAGGCCGGGGATACCGCGCGAGAGATCCCGCCCGCCGGGGCTGCCTGCGGGAGAAGGGGCCTCCTCACCGGGGCTGCCCGCGGGAGAGGGAGCAAGCGCGCGCGCGGGGGTATCGGGCAAAACCTCGACCGGCGCGCTTGCCTCGGGCGAGGGCGCCGCCTCGCTCGCCGCGCTTGTTTCGGGGCGGCCCTCCCCCGCGCCCTCAGGCGAGGCGACCTCCTCCCCCGCGCCGCCCTCCGGCGGCGACATCTCATCGGGAGCCGCGCCCGCCGGCGACATTTCATCGGGAGCCGCGAGCGCCGGGGCCTGCGCGCTCTCGGGCGAGGATTTTTCCCCATGGGGTTTGCCTGTCGAGGCGCTTTTTCCTTCGGCGGGGCTGTCATCGCCGTTCTCGCCCTCCATCGCGACATATCCGCCGATAGGGAAGAGCCGCAGCGCGTAGAGAATGCCGGTCTTTTTTGAGCGGCGGGAGAGGATCTTCGGCCCCATGCCGATCGAAAACTCGTCGATCTGCACGCCGAAAAGCCGCGCGGTGAGGAAATGCCCCAGCTCGTGCAGCATAATGAGCGCTCCGAAAACGAGCAGCCCGATGACAATGGTCAGAACAATAAACAAGAGGCAAGAAATGTCGCCCGCGGCGGGGCGGAGAAATTGTGCCGAGAGCGCTCCCCCGGAACCCTCGCGCGAGTTTTGCCGACGGAGCGGGGGCGCGGGAAGGGGCTGCCCTCCCGCGCGCGAAAGACCCCGCGCGGGCGGGGATAACCCCCCGGGAAACGCTCCCAGGGATTGCCGCGCTTGCTTGTCGGGGGAAACGCCCGCGCGCTCCCGCCGGAGTGCGCGGCAGTTATGAGCTCGTCACGCGAAGCGCGCTACCTGCTCGGCGCAGAGCCGCCGCGCCTCGCGCGAAGCGTCCTCGATTTTGTCTAAAGTGAGCGCGCCGGAGGGTTTTTGCGAAAGAAAGCGCTCGCCCACGGCGAGGATGGCGTCGGTCATCCTCCCAAAGGAGATTTTCCCGGCAAGGAATGCGTCATCGGCGACCTCGCTCGCCGCGTTGAGCGCCGCCGGAGCGACCCCGCCCGCCTCCGCTGCCCTTCGCGCAAGCGGCAGGAGCGGGAACGCCTCCTCATCGGGCACGGCGAAGGTGAGTTTACCCACGCGCGAAAGATCAAGCGGAGGCGAGAGGCCAGGTGAGCGCGCGGGATAGGTCAGCGCATGCGCGATCGGCGTGCGCATATCCGGCGCGCCGAGCTGCGCTATCGTCACGCCGTCGACGAAATTGACATACGAGTGAACGATACTCTCGCGGTGGACGACGACGCGGATACGATCGGGCGGCAGGTCGAAGAGGTGCATCGCCTCTATTACCTCAAAGCCTTTGTTGCACATACTCGCCGAGTCGACCGTGATTTTCGCGCCCATTTGCCATGTCGGGTGGCGCAGGGCGTCCGCCGCCGTAAAATCGCGCATTTGCTCGCGCGTCATCCCGAAAAAGGGCCCGCCCGAGGCGGTCAGCGTGATCGACTCGACCTCCTCGCGGCTGCCGCAGGTTAGGCACTGGAAGATGGCGCTATGTTCGCTGTCGACCGGCAGGAGCGTCCCGCCGGTGCGCCGCAGCGTCTTTCGAACGATCTCCCCCCCGCAAACGAGCGACTCCTTGTTGGCGAGCGCGAGGGCCTTGCCGCTCTCGAGCGCGGCGAGCGTCGGGCGCAGCCCCGCCTCCCCGCGCATCGCGTTGAGCACGCCATCGGCGGGAGCGCAGGCGATCATCTCGCAGATGCCGCGTGGTCCCGAGAAAACGCGCACGTCGGTGTCGCGCAGGCGGCAGGCAAGCTCCCGCGCGGCGGCGGGGTCTCCCATCGCGGCGAACCGCACGCCGAGCGAGCGCGCCGCCTTCTCCGCCCCGGAGGCGTCGCTCCCCGCCGCAATAGCGACAATCCTCACCCCGAGGGCCGCGCACACCTCGCGCGCCTGCCGCCCGATCGACCCGGTGCACCCGAGCAGAACAAGTGATGTGAACATAGCAAATCAGTATACCACGCGCGAGCGTGAGTGTCAAGCGACAGGGCGCGCCGCGCGCTCCCCCCGTCCGCGCAAACCACCGCAAGGGAGGGGAATTGCGCCGCCGCAGCGCGCTTCCTCGCTCCTCGCTCCCCGGCGGTCTTTTCCGTGAAATCTCGCACGAGACGAGAGCACGCCCCGCCCCTCGCTCCCCACGCGGAACGTCGCGGGAAACGGGAGAGTACGCCCCCTTCGCTCCTCGCGCGATGTTTCCCGTGAATCTTCGTTGGAGATGGGAGCGCACTTCGCCCGTGCGCCCCCGCGCGCGGTGTTCCCGTGAAACCTCTCGTAAAAAAGGAACCCCCGGGGTTCCTTTTCCTATGCTTCCCGCCGCGCCCGCCCCCGCCCGTTACCGGCGCGCGATAACATCCGCGTCTCCTGCGGGGTGATGTGGCGGCGGAACTTTCGCGGGAAAGCTTCGCCCGCGGGGGCGCCGCGCGCCTCCCTCCCCGAAGGGCGCGATTGCGCGCGGTGATGAACTCCGCCCAAGGGTTCGCCCGCGACATCGAGGCGGTGCAGCTCGCGCGATACCCCGGCGCGTGAAAACTCTCTTGCCGCCGCCCGGTTCTCCCTTGTCCAAAGCCCGGGATAGAGGAGAACTTCGCACCCGCCCCGCACAGTTCCCCTCCGATTTGCCGCCGCGCCCGCTCCCGCCCATTACCGGGCAGGGGCCGAGCAGCGCGTGCATCATTTCGCCCACCGAGAGCAAAACCGCCCGCGGCTCCTCGCGCAATCGCGCGGCAGTGGTGGTTTTTCCACAGCGGTTTTTGCCGCGCGCTCAAATCACTTTTGCCGTTTGTGCCCTCACTTCAATCGCATTTCCTCGCAGCGCGCGCGGTCGGCACGAACCGTGAGGGTGCGGTTGGTGTGGTAGATGACCATGCCGGGGCGAGCGGCGGCGGGCTTTTTGAGATGTTTCACGCGCGTGACATCGACATCGACCGGAACGCCCTCGGCGGCGGCGGAGTAGGTCGCCGCGATGGTCGCGGCGTCGAGAACATCCTCGCGCGGCGCATCGCTGCCGCCTTGCAGCGCGAGGATAACGTGCGCGCCCGATATGCCCTTCGCGTGAAACCACAGGTCGCTCTTTTCCGCCGTGTGCAGGCTGAGCTGCTCGTTTTGCAGGTTGTTTTTCCCGCAAAAGACGCGATAGCCGCCGCGCGTGCGAAACTCCATCGGCTCCCCCGCCGCGCGCTTCTTTGACTCGGTCTTACTCTTTCCCTTGCGCGCATCGCTCTGGCGCGCGCGCCGCGCGTACCCCGCCTCGGCAAGCTCTGCGCGAACCTCGTCAAGGTCCCGCGCGCTCTCACAGCGGGAAACGCTCTCCCGCACGCTTGAGAGATATTGAAGCTCCTTTCGCGCGACCGAAATCTGCTCGGTGAGGATCCCCTCGGCACGCTTGTATTTGCGGTATTTTTTAAAGAGCCGCTGCGCGTTTTCCTGCGGCGTTACTCGCGCGTCAAGTTCAATGGTGACGGTTGTTTGCGCGGGACTGGAGTAGTCGATAACGCGCGCGACCTTGTCGCCTTTGCGCAAACTGGGTAAATTTTCAAGGATAAGCTCCCCGCGGCGGCGCAGCTCGTCCTTACCGGCGCATTCGGCGAGCTCCTCCTCTTGCAGGGCGATTTTGCGAGAGAGGCGCGCGCTCGCGCTCTTGCAAACTTGCAGGATGTCGTGCGCGCGCTCGCGCAGGTTCTCCTCCGCCGCCTTGCGCTCGTAAAACCCGCGCACAACCTCGCTCGCCGACCCGGTGATGACGCGAACATTTGTTCCCTCGCCTCCCTTCCCGTATTCACGAATCGGGAAGTAGGAGAACGCCGCCGGCTTCCCGTCGACCGTTACCAAGCAAGGATCGAAGCGCTCCTCAAGTACCCGGTCAATCACCTCCCGATAAGCGGCGAACA
Source organism: uncultured Lachnospiraceae bacterium (assembly GCA_964645985.1). Lineage (GTDB taxonomy): Bacteria > Bacillota > Clostridia > Oscillospirales > CAG-272 > CAZYCC01. The sequence continues at coordinate 9,507 of CAZYCC010000019.1, forward strand.
AATGTTCCTCCTCCCCTAAGATTTGCCCGATCGGCGCGCTCGTTCGCCCGGTGGCGGCAAAGCAAATCTCCCGCGCGGCGAGCGGGGAAATGCCCGCGTAGTGGTGCACAAAATATTTGTCCACGCACATTTCGCGCGGGGATGCCGCGAGGCTCGAGGCGAACTCCTCCCGCGTGGCAAAGCGCGGGTCGACCTTCGCCTGCGGCGGCGGGAGGCGGTAAAGAAGACCCGGCAGCAGCGCGCGATCGCTCTTTGTGAGATCCACCGGGCGCAGCACGCCGAGAATTTTGGGCGGCGGCGCGTCTCCCCCGCCGAGGAGCGCGTCGGTCCACTCATCGAGCAGGACAATATTGCCGAACCCGCCGAGTACTTCTACCGCGAGCGCGCGGCGCGTCGGGAAGCCCATATCGTCCCGCGCGTCAAAATCGAGCAGCGCCACCCGCTCAAAGCCGGGAGTTCTCGCGTCGCGCAGGCGCGCGCCGGAGAGGTGGCGGCGCAGCAGGGTGCAGAAGGGCGGCGGTGAGGCGGGGTTTTCGCGTGCGCCCTCGACAAGGCAGACTCGCCCCGCCGAGGAGGACGCCGAGAGCAGCAGCCTCCGCGTCTCGCGCCCGCCGCGAAAGGTGAGCAGAATTTCATCGCGCGCGCTCGCGCCGATTTTGTCAACGCGCATGCCGCGCAGCGCCTCGCGCACCTCCGCCGCGACCGCGGCCATCATCCCCGCGTCAAACGCCATCACAACCTCGCAAAGAAAGAACGAGGCAAGTATACCACGGCGGCGGCGTGGGTGTCAAGGAAAAACCCGCGCGGCGGCGCGGCGCGGGAGCCGTCCTCATTCTCGGGAAGGGTGCGAACCCGTGCGAGGGCGGCGTATCTACCCCGCGCAAAGACGGCGCCACAGCGGCGATCGCGTGCGGGTGCGTGCGGTGCGGGAAGGGCACACACCGATACCAATAGGACTGCCGCCGACAGTAATCTCGCGCGCTCTCGCGCGAGGGGGGATAGGTCGCACCGGGGAGCGCGCCGCGCTTTCCCGCGCAAAAACCCCGCTCAGGGTGTGAACGGGGTTTGCGATATTCTCTCGGGATTTACTATTTTTCCCATATCTCCCGCGCCTCGCGCATGGCGGCGGGGATGTCGATTTTTTGCGGGCAGGCGCGCGCGCAGGCGCCGCAGGAGAGGCAGTCGCTCGCGCGAGGGCCGCCGCCGACGGTGCGCTCGTAGGCGTTCTTGCCGTAGACGCGGTGGTCGTTGACGGCGGAGATGACGCGCGGGATGGGGATCTTTTGCGGGCAGACCGGCAGGCAGTATTTGCAGCGGGTGCAGGGGATCGTCGGGATCGCGCGGATACTTTCGGCAAGGGCGAGGAGCGCCTCGCGCTCGGAGGCGGGCAGGGGCGAGAGGGAGGAGAGCAGCGCGGTGTTCTCCTCCATTTGCGAGAGGTTTGACATCCCGGACAGCACCGCGATCACCCCCTCGAGCGACGCCGCGAAGGCGAGCGCCTCCCCCGCGGGGCTGCGAGAGCCGGGCAAGCTCCCGCGCAGCGCCTGCGGCAGGGTCGCGAGCGACCCGCCGCGCACCGGTTCCATAATGACCACGTTCTTGCCGCGATCCCGCGCCGTCTCGTAGCATTCTCGCGCGCGCACGCCGGGCGAGTTCCAGTCGAGGTAGTTGATCTGCAGCTGCACAAACTCAACCTCGCGCATCGCGGGATCGTCGAGAATGCGCGCGAGCGTCTCGGGCGTATCGTGGAAGGAAAAGCCGAGGTGGCGGATTTTGCCCTCGTCGCGCCTCTCGCGCAGAAAGTCGAACATCGAAAGCGGCGCCACTTTTTCGTCGTAATTGCCTCCGTTCACCGCGTGCAGGAGATAATAATCGAAGTAGCCCGCCTCGGTGCGCGAAAGCTGCGTGTCGAAAAAGCGCGGCAGATCCTCCCGCCGCTCGACCGCGTAGACCGGCATTTTCGTCGCGAGGGTGAAGCTCTCTCGCGCGTGGCGGCGCACAAGCGTGTCGCGTACCGCCGGCTCGGATTGCTCATCGAGGTAAAAATAGGCGGTGTCGAAGTAGGTAAAGCCCCGCGAGAGAAAAAGGTCGACCATGCGCGCGGTTGTCTCAAGATCCACGCGCTCGCCGTCCATCGGCAGCCGCATCATCCCGAAGCCGAGAGGCGCTGTCGTTTTAGAGGAAAAAGCCATTTTTTGCCCTCCCAATCGGGGAAAATCAGTTTGTCCGCAACGCCATTGCCACCGCTGCCGCCGCCACGCCGCGAGGATGTTCCGCGAGGACGCTCGCCTCGGCGCGAAGCGGTTATCGTGACCGTCCCTCCCGGGGCGCGCCGCACCTCGCGAGCGGTCGGCATGGCGGGGCGTATTTTGTGAGGGGCCGCCGCCGGGGCGGGGTAGAGAACAGAGTATTGCGCCGCAAGCGGGCGGGTTCGGCGAAAAATAACGGCGGCGCGGGTGAGCTGTCTCGCGCGGTGTCGCGGCGCGGCGAGGGGACTAACTCCGCGCTCGCGCAAAACCGCGCCGCGCGCGATGAGGCGAGCGACATCGCCCGAGCGGGGTTTTCTTCCCGCCGCGCCGCTACTTCGCCTTCCTTGCCCGGCGGCGCTTCACTGCGCCGACCGCTTCCATCAGGTAGAGAAAGAGCAAGGAGGACGCGAGGATTCCGGCGACGATGCCGACCATCGCTATCGCGGTCGAATAGCCCTTCGCCGCCATCGCGGCGCGGTCTCCGTCGACAACCGCGCGCATCGTGTCGTACAGGCCTCCGCCGGGGATAATCGGGATAAGTCCGGGGATCATAAAGACGTTGACCGGCGCTTTGAGCGCGCGCGCCATCGCCTCCGCCCATGTGCAGATGAAAAACGCGGCGACTAGCGACGGCAGGAACACCCCGCCCGCAGGCTCTCGGACAAGCAGGTACACCAGCCACCCGAGGACTCCCCCCGCGCTCGCCGCGGCGAGGTTGCGGGCCTTCACATGGAAAATGAGCGCGAAGGCGAAGGTGCCAAGCCCCGCCATCGCCAGCTGCAGCAGAGCCTCGCGAAGCGCGCTCATAACCCGAGCCCCCGCGAGAGCGCGCCGCAGAGAAGGATCGACAGGGCGTAGCCGACCGCGATGGCGACGGTGACGAGCAGCGCCTCGAGGATGCGCAGAATGCCGGTCATAATGTCGCGGTAGAACATCTCCTTGATGCCGTTGACAATGGAAAGACCCGGGATGAAGAGCATAATGTCGCCGATCATCACCTTGTCGGTGTGCAGCAGGCTCCCCCACCCGCAAGCTCTCCCGGCCCCGACGAGAACCTGCGCGAAGCACCCCGCGAGAAAGCAGGCGAGGAGCGTGTAGATGAAGTAATTTTGCCGGCGCAGACGCACATAGCGGTCGGTGAGGTAAACGCCGAGCGAGACGAGGGCGGACGCGGCACCGTCAAGAACTCCTCCCCCGAAAAACAGCGCGAAGGCGAAGGAGGAGAGCGGATAGCCGAGGAACTCTCCCCAGCGGAAGGGGCGCCCTTCCTCGGTGGGTGGCAGGTAGTCAGGCAGGCGCGAGACCGGCGGGACGTCGGCGCAGATGCGCCGCGCGGCGGCGTTGAGCTCCTCAACGCGCCCGAGGTCGTTTGCGACGCGCTCGATGCGCATCGCTTGAGTGTAGTGCCGCCCGTCGGGCGATCGCACCGACAGCTCAACCTGCGAGGTGACGGCGAAGCTGTCGAGGACGGCAAAGCGGTAAGCCTCGGAAATGCGGCGCATCGTGTCCTCGGCGCGCCGCGCCTCTGCCCCCGCACGCACCATCTCCGCCCCGACCGACAAAATCGCCTCGACTAGCCTCTCGCACTCGGGGGGCGAGAGCGCCGGGGCGGGCGCGGCGCTGCGGCGCGCGCGGGAGGGGGTGCGGGACAAGAAAACCTCCGGGGGGCGGGGTGGGCAAAGAAAGTATACCACGGCGAGGGGAGAGGTGTCAAGGGAAAAAGGGCACGCGGTATCGCGCTGCGGGGCTACGCCGTGGGCGGGGCGAGCGGTGCTGGGCGAGCGGCCGGCGCTGTGGGGAACCCTCGGGACGGTTTCCCTTGCCCCCGCGCAAAAACGCCGCCTTTTTTGGGCGGCGTTTTTAGGATAGTTTCACGGCGATCTTTACTTTTCTAATCCGTTCTTGCGCTTCATCGCGGCGTTCACTTTAATCGGCAGGCCGAAGAGGTTGATGAAGCCCTCCGCGTCCTTCTGATCGTAGACCTCATCCTCGTCGAAGGTGGCGATTTCCGGGTCGTAGAGCGAGTAGGGCGAGGTTGTGCCGGCGGGGATGAGGTTGCCCTTGTAGAGTTTGAGCCGCACCTCGCCTGTCACGGTGCGCTGGGTCGAATCGACAAAGGCGGAGATCGCCTCGCGCAGCGGGGTGAACCACTGCCCGAAATAGACGAGCTCCCCGAACTTCTGCGCGACGAGCGTCTTGTAGTGCTGCGTGTCGCGGTCGAGCGTGAGGCTCTCGAGCAGCTCATGCGCGCGGTAGAGGATGGCGCCGCCCGGCGTTTCGTACAACCCGCGGCTCTTCATCCCGACGAGGCGGTTCTCCACAACATCGAGTAGACCAATGCCGTTCGCGCCGCCTAAAACGTTGAGCCGCTCGATGAGGGCGACCCCCGAGAGCCGCTCGCCGTCAAGCGCGACCGGGATACCCTCCTTGAAAGTGAGGGCAATATAGGTCGGCGTGTCCGGCGCCTGCTCGGGGCTGACGCCCATCTCGAGAAAACCGGGTTTGCTATATTGCGGCTCGCGCGCGGGGTCTTCTAGGTCCAGGCCCTCGTGTGAGAGGTGCCAGAGGTTTTTGTCTTTGGAATAATTGGTCTCGCGGCTGATGCGCAGCGGGATATGGTGCGATGCCGCATAGTCGATTTCTTCCTCGCGGCTCTTGATGTCCCACTCGCGCCAAGGCGCGATGATCTGTATTTCGGGGGCGAGCGCTTTGAGGGTCAGCTCAAAGCGCACCTGATCGTTGCCCTTGCCGGTGCAGCCGTGGCAGATCGCGTCCGCGCCCTCGCTGCGCGCAACCTGCGCGAGCGCTTTGGCAATGCAGGGGCGCGCGTGCGAGGTGCCGAGCAGGTACCCCTCGTAGGAGGCGCCCGCCTTGAGGCATGGCCAGATGTAGTTCTCAACGTAGTCGTCTTTGAGGTCGAGCACGATCAGCTTCGACGCGCCGGTCGCCTTTGCCTTTTCCTCTAGCCCGTCCAGCTCTGTCCCCTGCCCGACGTCGCCCGAGACGGCGATGATTTCGGGGTCGCCGTAGTTTTCCTTCAGCCAAGGGATAATGATGGAGGTGTCCAAGCCTCCCGAGTAGGCGAGCACGATTTTTTTGATTTTCGATTTGTCCTTGACGCTCATAAAAACTCCTTTCGCTCGAAAAGCACCCTCAGTGTAGCACAGCCGAAAGAAAAATGCAAGGGGAGGAGGAGGGGGAGATCATTTGCACTCCACCCAGCTCTTTGCGGTGGAGAGGGTGACGCTGAGGGGAACCGCGCGGGGGAGGATGTCGGCGACCGACTCCATCGCGCCGCGCAGGAGCCGCCCCGCCTCCTCCGCCTCATCGAGCGGCGCCTCGACAATCAGCTCGTCGTGGATTTGCAGAATGACCCGCGCGCGAAGATCCGCCTCGCGCAGGGCGCGGTCGGCGCGGAGCATCGCTACCTTGATGATGTCGGCGGCGGTGCCTTGAATCGGGCTGTTGCGCGCGACGCGCTCTCCGGCAGAGCGAAGCGTCGCCTTTTGCGAGCGGAGCTCGGGGATCGGGCGGCGCCGCCCGAGCGCGGTCACCGAGTAGCCGCACGCGCGGGCGCGCTCAATCGACTCTTCAAGATACCGGTCGATCGCCGGATACGCCGCCTTGTAGCTGCGGATGATCGTGGAGGCACTCGCCTTGGATATTCCAAGGTCTCGCGCGAGCGAGTAGTCGGAGATGCCGTAGATAATGCCGAAGTTGACAGCCTTGGCGCGCGTGCGCATCTCGGGGGTGACCTCCTGCGGTGGCACGCCGAAAACGGCGGCGGCGGTTGCGCGGTGGATGTCCTCGCCCGCGCGGAAGGCGGCGAGCATCGCCTCATCTCCGGCAAGAGAGGCGAGCACGCGCAGCTCGATTTGCGAGTAGTCGGCGTCGACAAGGACAAACCCCTGCTCTGAGAGGAAGAACCGCCGAAACTCCCGCCCGAGAGGCGTGCGCACCGGGATATTTTGCAGATTTGGCTCGGCGGAGGAGAGCCTCCCGGTCGCCGTGCCGGTCTGCCGATAGACCGTGTGCACGCGCGAGTGCTCGTCCGCCGCCGCGGCGAGCGGCAGCGCGTAGGTCGAGCGCAGCTTGACCGCCTGCCGGTAGTCGAAAATCAAAGGGATAATCGGCGAATAGGGCGAGAGCTCCTCGAGGACATCGGCGGAGGTTGAGTAGCCGCGGTGGGTCTTTTTCCTCGCGGGAAGACCCATCTCCTCAAAGAGAACGGTAGACAGCTGTTTAGGTGAGTTGATGTTGAAGGGGTGCCCCGCGAGCGCGTAAATTTCCTCCTCAAGCGCTGCCGCCCTCGCGCCCAGCTCCTCCCCGAAAGAGAGCAGACCCGGCACGTCGACTCTCGCCCCCGCCTCCTCCATATCGGCGAGTAGCGCAGAGAGCGGCAGCTCGACCTCTCGATAGAGTTTCGTGAGGCCCTCGGCGGCGAGCTTGCGCTCGAGCGCCTCCCGCAGGGCGGGGTAGTATGCGAGCAGTCGCTCGGCGGGGGCGCCATCGCTCGCGATGCTGAGGTGCGCGAGCAGCAGGCGCGACAGCCCGTCCTTGCCATCGAGCGGGCTCTCGGGGGAGAGCATCCAGCCGGCGAGCATTAGGTCAAAGGAGGGCTGAAAGGCAAGGTCCGCCTCGGGGAGAGCGCGCCGCAGAGCGAGCCGCAGCCGTTTGCCGTCGAAGACGGTCGCGGCGCAGCCGGTTCTTCCCGCGAGAAAGTCGTGCAGCGCCGTGCTTTGCCGCGCGAGGGGCGAGGTGAGGTCGAGCGAAAGAACCTCCCCCGCGGGCGTGCCGATGAGCAGGGTCGGCTCCTCCCTCTCTGAGAGGGCGAGGGAGGCGGAGCGCAGCCCCGTGAGGGTCGCCTCGTCCTGCGGCGTGAGCGGGCGAGCGGTCGAGGGCTCCCCCGCTGCCGCAGGCGCTGTGGCAACCCCCCGCGCGGTGTCCTCGCCCTCACCCGGGGGGAAAAGGGCGGGCGAGGGGCTGCCGCCGTTCGATAGACCAAGGCGGCGCAGGAACCCCGCGAACTCAAAGGAGATGAGCAGCTCGCGCAAGCGCTCCCGGTCGGCGGGCGATCGCCGCACGGCGGATAGTCCCCCCTCAATTTCCATATCGCGCACAATCCGCGCTAAACAACGCGAGAGATCGGCGCTCTCTCGCCCGTCGGCGAGTTTTTTCGTTATCGCGGGGGTTAGGAGCGGCAGTTTTTCCCCTCCCACGGCGCGCGCGACCGCCTCGTACAGCGCGTCAAGGCTGCCGTACTGCGCAATCAGGCGAAAGGCCGTCTTCTCCCCCACGCCCGGCACGCCGGGGATAGCGTCAGAGCTATCGCCCATCAGCGCCTTGACATCGAGGTATTGCTGCGCGGCAACGCCGTAGGCCTCGCGAAACCGCGCCTCATTAAAGGATATTGTCTCGCCTGTCTTAATCAAAAGAACGGTGGTTTGCGGTGAGATGAGCTGTAGCGCATCGCGATCGCCCGTGAGCAGCGCCGCCGTCGTCTCTCCCTCGCGCTCTGCGAGCGCCGAGAGCGTCCCGAGAAAGTCGTCCGCCTCGTAGCCCTCGCGCGAGAGCACCGCGATGCCGAGCGCGGCGAGCAGATCCTTCGCCGGCCCGAGCTGTTCGGCAAGCTCGTCGGGCATCGCCCGCCGCCCCGCCTTGTATCCGGGAAACATCTTGTGGCGAAAGGTCGGCGCGCCAAGATCAAACGCGGCGGCGATATGCGTCGGCGCGCCGCCCGGCAGCGCCTTTCCCTCAAGATAGGGCAAAAGAATATTGAGCAGCCCGTACAGCGCCCCGGTCTGCCGCCCGTCCGCCGTCGTCAGCGGCCGCACGCCGTAAAAACACCGGTTCAGGAGGCTGTTTCCATCTATAACAAGTAAACTGTTAGCCATTGGTTAGGTTCTATTTTGTGTGCCGTGTCAACCGAAGATCAGCCTAGCTGTTCCCATCAATAACTAAGAGACTGTTTGCCATTGGTTAGGTTCTGTTTTGCGTTTCCCCAAGAACAGAGCACAGCCCGGCTATTCGCGTCAATAGCCAAGAGGGTGTTTTCTCGCAAGCATCCTCCCTCGCGCTCGAGCGCGAGGGAGGCGGCGGGGCCGCGCTCGCTTTTTGCGAATGTTTCCCGCGAAATATCGCGCGCGTTTTGCGCGGAGATTGCTCTCACGCGGCGATTGCTTCCCGAGTGGCGGTTGCGCGTTGCGCGACGGCTGCACCCCGTGCGGCCGCGTCGGAGGGCGCGTTTAGCCCGACGCCGAGGAGGCGGCGTCGCCGGAGGTGTAGAACCCCGCGGCGGCGGCATCTATCTCGCCTTTCGTGAAGCCGCCGTGATAGGTGCGCCCGTCGGCAAAGACATAGGTGCCCTCGCCGTCCGGCAGACCGTCCTTAAATTCGCCCGTGTACACGTCTCCGTTCGCGTAGCGGTATTCGCCGTGCCCCTCGCGCCGGTCCTCGTGAAATTCGCCGACATAGCTGTCGCCGTTCGGCAGGGTCAGCGTGCCCGAAACGTCTTCTTTCTTGTCCTTCACGAAGCTGCCCTGATAGACGCTGCCGTCGGCGTAGGTAAAGGTGCCCTCCCCCTCGCGCAGATCCGAGGCGAAGTATCCGGCGTAGCTCGCCGTGCGCCCGTCTGCATCCGCCGCCCAAGTGTACATGCCGTAGCCGTTCTTCTTGCCGGAGAGATAGCTGCCCTCGTAGCGATCGCCTGTCGCGTAGGAGAACACCCCCTCGCCGGACAGCTCATCGTAGGCGAAGTCGCCCTCGTAGACATCGCCCGAGGAGAAGGTCAGCTTGCCCTTGCCGTGCCGCTGCAGCTTGGACATCGCGCCCTCGTAAACGTCGCCGTTTTTATACTCAATGCGAAAGCCGCCCACCTCGGGTGCTGAGGCGACGCTCGCGCTGTCGCCGTCCGCGTAGTGAATAACCCCGTCGAGCGGGTTCTCCTCTTTGTCGGTCTTGCCGAGATAGCGCACCGAATACTTTCGGCCGGTTAACTGCTCGACGAAGTCATAACTGAGGTAACGGTAGCCGGCGATGCGCAGCCCGAGGAAGACGGCGAGCAGGATCACCAAAACCGACCCTAAAATAATCGTGGTGACGCCGAGCGGTGAGCGCAAGAACGCGCGCACGCCGCGCTTGGGCGTGCGCTCCTCGTTTGTGAGGTCCGCGCGGGCAGGCGCTACGGCGCGGCGGTTCTCCGGGCGGTATGCCCCTGCGGGGCGCGGGGCGGAGGGGTTCGGGCGACCTCCCGCGGCGGGAGCGCGATTCGGCGCGCGCGCCGGCTCGCGGGAAGCGGTGGGGCGGTTCCCGCCCGTGCGGTTTTCGCCTGTGCGATTTGCCGCCGGACGGTTTTCGCTCCCCGGTCGGCGCGGGGACGGTTGGTTTTGCATGGGGAGCCTCTATGGAAAAGCCGCGGGCGCGGCGGAAAAATATACGGAATTTCTCGGGAGTACGCAAGAGCAAAGCGGCCCTGTCAAGTTTTGCCGCAATATATCACGGGGAGGCGCCCGCGTGCGGATCGCGGCGAGCGGGAGGAAAATCGTCCGCAGAAAAGCCGGTGCTTGTACCCTAACCCCTCCCGCCGGGAAACCTTGTTGTGGAAAAGCCTCGTTTCCGGGAAATTTCCCCCGCGAGTCCCTCGCCTCGTAAATTTCGTTTGTGTGCAGGCCGCGCGCGCAAACCTCTGCTTGTTGAGGAGCCTCTTTTGCCGGTAAGCCTCGTTTTTGGAAAAGCCTCGTTTGCGGCAAACCCCGGTTGCGCGCAAGAATTGTTTTCGGGAACCGCTCGCGCGGACTTCCCCCGACGCCCAAAATCGCCTGCGGCAATATTGAACGCGGCAATCATTCCGCGCGCCGCTCGGGGATCCGATCGCGCGAAGAAGCCTCCATCGCGAGCGGGACGCCCGGCTCTCCCGCATAACCTATTCCTCCCGCGCTCGCGCGAGGAAATCCGCGAGGAATGCGCGAAGGAGCGGCGCGAAAATCATTCATTTATCCGCTATCCGCGCATGCGCGCGAAGAAGCTCGAGAGGAAGTTCGCGACGCGCGGCATCGCCCAGATGAGAAAGGCGGCTAGCGCGGAGAAGAGGACGGCGGCGGCGACCACCGCCATCCAGTGGGTGCCGTGCTGCTCGAAGCGGATCTGCGCGCGGTGGCGCAGGGGTTCGGGGATATAAAAACGCGCGTCGGGAGCGCGCACATCTCGGGAGCTGCGAATGGCGGGCATCGCGTGCAGGGTCCCCTCCTCAGAGTCGCCCGAGATCTGCGGGTCCTCGCCCGGCATATAGACGAGCGCGGAGAGGGCGGTCTTGCCGTGCAGCGCGGCGCGGACAAAGGGGTTTTTCGCGTAGCCGAGCTCGGCGAGCGTCCTCGCGCTCTCGGGGGAAAATGCCTCGGCGCGCAGGAGTTTGCGCACGAATCCCCCGATGACGCGCTTCTCGTAGAGCGCGAGCAGGCAGGCAAGGACAATGCCGAGCACCATCGCCCACATGATGAGGGCGAAGGAGGACGACGGCTTTTGCAGCAGTTCCCAAAAAGAGCGCATAATGACGGCGCGAGGGGATGGGGGCGAGGTTTCGGGGAGCGCGCGGGCGGGGGAAAGGGTTATCGGCGAAAACTCTCGCCAAAAAGGGTTTCTCGCGGGGCGCGCCGCCTCCGAGGGGAGGGGCGCGGCGGGCGAGGGTTATGTACCGGACAAAATGAGAGGGCGCGGAACGGTTATCGGCGAAAGCCCGCCGCGCGCGGGGCGCGTTCTCGTCACTCGAAGATGTCATCGCCGCAGAGGCGGCGCAGAAGCAGCTCTAAGTCGTCGTCGCTATCGAAGGAGAGCTCGAGGCGGCGATCGCCCTTCTTGCCCTTGATGCGCGCCGTGCGCCCGAGCCTCTCACAGATCCGCCGCGAGAGGCGCGAGAGATACTCCCGCTCCTCGCTGCTCTCGCCGCGCGCGTCCTTGGCGGGAAGGGAGTCAGGCTCCATCGCGTCAGCCGTGCGCCGCGCGAGCGCCTCGAGATTTCGCACCGACAGCCCCTGCGAGACGGCGGTTCTCGCGAGCTCCACTGCCGCGCTCGGCGGCGCCGCGAGGAGCGCCCGCCCGTGCCCCTCCGTGAGAGCGCGGCTGTCTATCATTTCGATGACCTCGGGCGGCAGCTCGAGCAGGCGCAGGGTGTTCGCGACGGCGGGGCGCGAGCAGCCGGCAGCCTGCGCCACCTCCTCCTGCGTCATCCGATACTCTTTTATAAGGCGCTTGTAGGCGCGCGCCAGATCAATGGGCGATAGATCCTCTCGCTGAACATTCTCAATGAGGGCGATCTGCGCCGCCTTTTTCTCATCGAGTGTAAGGACGACGGCGGGAATCTCGTGCAAGCCCGCCTCTCTCGCCGCCCGATAGCGCCGCTCCCCGGCGACAATTTCGTAAAGGTTCCCCGCGATCTCTCGCACGGCGATCGGCTGCAGCACGCCGACCTGCCGAATCGACTCGACGAGCGACGCGAGTGCCTCCGGCGAAAAGTGCGTGCGAGGCTGCCGCGGGTTCGGTTGAACTGAGGAAATCGGCAGGAGGGTTTGTCCGCTGCCCTCCGAGGAGAGGGTGTTCTCCACAAAAATCGAGTCCAGCCCCTGCCCGAGACCCCCGCGCACCGGTTTACCCTTGCGCATACTCTTTCCTTTCTCCGATTGCATAGCCCACGCGGGAGAGCAGCTCGTCTGCGGTGCGCCGGAAGACCTGTGCCGCCTTGCCGCGCGGGTCGTAGACGGTGATAGGCAGGCCGTAGCTCGGCGCCTCGGCGACCCGCACCGAGCGCGGAATCGGCTCGGCGAAGAGCTTGTCCGCGTAATATTTCTTTAACTCCGCAAGCACCTGTGCCGAGAGGGTGAGGCGCCCGTTGTACATTGAGAGAAGGATCCCAACGATTTGCAGGGCGGGGTTGTACAGCTCTTTCGTGCGGCGAATGGTCAGCAGCAGCTGTGAGAGCCCTTCGAGCGCAAAATACTCGCACTGCATCGGGATAAGAACGCCGTCCGACGCCGTGAGGGCGTTGATCGTCAGCATCCCGAGAGAGGGCGGGCAGTCGATGAGAATAAAGGCAAACTCCTCCCGCAGGGAGGAAATCCCCTCGCGCAGGCGGCCGCTGCGGTTCTCCGCCGAAACCAGCTCAAACTCCGCTCCCGCGAGGTTGAGGTTGGTGGGGATTAAGAACAAATTCGGCACGCGTGTCTCGCGCAGCGCGGCGCGCGGGTCAGATGAACCGAGCAGCAGGTCGTAGCTGCTCGCGCGCACGCTCTTTTTCGAAATACCGACCGCCGAGGTGGTGTTGCCCTGCGGGTCAAGGTCGAGCAGCAGCACGCGCAGCCCTTTTTCGGCGAGCGCCGCGCCTATGTTGACGCAAGAGGTCGTCTTCCCAACGCCGCCCTTTTGGTTGGCAAAAGAGATAACCATATGAGGTAGTATAGCAAGAAAGCGGGAGGTTGTCAAGAAAGCGGGCAGCCCCCTCCTCGGCGGGATCGAGCTTTCGGTTCGGAAAGCTCCGCGGCCTCTGCCGGAATTGGAACCGCCCGTTCGGGGGGAAGGTTATGGGAAAACGGCACTGTCCCTGTCGGAATTTGAGGCGCTACCTCTAAGATATAGTTTTCG
>CAZYCC010000020.1:0-20115 GCA_964645985.1 uncultured Lachnospiraceae bacterium
GGCGCTGTCAAGGGCGGACAACGAGACGCCCATCTGCCCGGACTGCGGAACGAGGGGGGCGCTTGAGAGCCTCGGAGCCGGTAAAGAAAAACCATCCGCAGAGCGGCCGGAAAGGCGCGGTAAACTACACAATATTCGCCTTTGATGTTTGTGTACTATATATCGCGGTAAAGCCATAAGAAACCTCCTTATCTTCAGCCTTTCGGCCGTACCCCGGACAGTCCGCCGAGGGAGTTCCGGCGCCGCCGTCCTCGCCTTGGCGCCGGGTCTGCCTGCGTACAAATAATGCGGCAAACAGGATCCGCCGCAGGACTTCCCGTTCTGAAAGCAAACTCTGCCTGCCGCTACATGGCCCGTTTCCGGCCTTACCGGCCTTCCGTCTCCGTATTGGCGCGCCTTCTCTTGGGCATCTGCGTCACAAGCCCTCGCTCCGTGTCCGTACCCGGCCTCGCCCGCGAAGTCCCTGCGGGAGGCGACCGGCATAAACCGGCAATATCACGGACAAAATATGATATTCGGTTTTACCGTCCCTCAGCCCCTGAGGGACCCCGCGGGGATCCAGTCGGAGCCGATCTTGACCTTGACCTCGGGGGCGTCCCCGTCCCGGCCTCGCTGAACTTCTTCCTGTAGTAGCTGATCCAATTCTGCACGGTGTTCAGGCACACGCCGTATTGCTCGGCGATCTCGAGGGCCGTGTGCGAGGCGTACAGCTCCTCCGGCGTCGCTCCGTCCGGGCGCACGCCGCGATGTTCGGGATAATTCTCGGCGCAGGTTTGGCCCCGCGCACTCAGACCACCGCCCATCTTTCCGAATCTCCTTTGCGATATGCTCCAGGCGGTGAAATGCATGGGGAAAAGGACGGGCGCGGCCTCGGAAAAATTATTTCAGAAAGGATCTGCATAGCGCCATACCGTCTTTCACTGCCGAACAGATTCGCTCTGCCCGACATACGGATCTGCTCACATATCTCGCATCCCGCCGCCCTGCCGAGGGTATCCGGGAGGGCCTGCGCCTCCGTATGAAGGGCAACCGCAGCGTCACCCTGAGGAAGGGCTTCACCGGCTACACCGACCGGGCCACCGGCGAGACCGGCAACAGCGCGGACTGCCTCACCCGGCATTTCGGATATGACTTCCAGGGCGCCGTGGCGTCCCTGACGGGAGAGCAGTATACCGCCACGCCGCCTGTTATCATATGCCCACCCGCAGGCAGCCTGACACTGCCAGAACAGGCGGACGGCCCCTGCAGCAGAGTGTATGCCTATCTCATCAAATCCCGCGGCATCCGCCCCGAAACCGTGCGCACGCTGATCCGCCGCGGCCTGCTGTATCAGGAAGCCGCGCACGGCAATGCCGTCTTCGTGAGCGCTGACCGGACGTTCTACGAAATCCGCGGGACCGTCTCCGGATCGCACTTTCACAGGGTCATGTCGAATCCCCCGGATGCGTACTGGATCTTCACCCCGTCGGACAATCCTCCGACAGCATATTATATCTGCGAATCCGCCATCGACGCCATATCCCTGTACGAGCTACGCAGAGAGCCCGCCGTATACTGCGGGATCGGCGGTGTGACCAACATCCGGCGCATCGAGCGCATATTCCGGGACGCCGCGGAAGCCCATGCCGAACCCGTCCTCGCCGTGGACAGCGACGCCGCCGGGCAGGAGTGCCGGGATCGGTATCCCGGAACACGATCCATCCTGCCGGAGCGCAAGGACTGAAACGAAGATCTGACAGCGCACCGGTGACAGAAATTCTGCCGTTCCGGTACCCCGTCCCCAAAACACGCTCTGAGGTCCCATACGCCGCGTATTCCGCGATCGGCAAATTCATCCCCTCAAGCACGAACTCATTTCACGCCACCCCTCCGAGCCGCCCGCCTCCCCGGCAAAAAGTCCTCATATATGAGCGCTTTTTCCGTTCCTGCGCTTGACGCACGCGCCCCGGCAGTATATACTGGTGGCAATACCCCAGAGAAGGAGCGCACATCGCCCACGGAAAAGTAGACATCGCAGAAACCCCCCTCAGAAGCCGTCGTAGAAGCGCTGCTCCCCCTTGCTCCTTGCGATCCCGAGCGCGCCCACGCTGCACCACCCCGCGCGCGCCCGCGCGCGGCGGGGTCGCCCCGGTTGATGTGTTCCCCGCGACAGGGTAGGCAGGGGCGGTTGCCTTGATGTCGCGGGAAAAGAGCCGATGAGGGCTTTTCGCTTTTCGGCGATTCCGATAGCGGAGGCAAACGGAAAATTCCGCAAATGCCGGCGGTGGCGGTTTGATGCCGCGGCGGAATCCTCTCTATCCGAAAAGAAGCGCCGATTGACGATGGAAAACGGAGACAAAAGAATGCGCTACGAAGGAACGATTTACCGCCCGCCAAGCGAATGGGACAGCTACATCCTGCAGGTGACCATCGGGTGTTCTCATAACGCCTGTACCTTCTGCGGGATGTTCAAGGATAAAAAATTCGCCTTTCGGCCGCTTGGCGAGGTGCTTGAGGATATTGACGCGGCCGCAGCGAGGTTTGGGGGTTCCGTCAAAAAGGTGTTCCTTTGCGATGGAGATGCCATTGTGGTTAGGACCCCGGATCTTCTGAAAATCCTGCACAGGCTGAAGCGCGCCTTTCCCGCCTTAGAGGAGATTTCCACTTACGCGGGACCGAGGAGCACCTTGTCAAAAAGCGCCGAGGAATTGAAAATTTTGCATGAGGCGGGGCTGACAAGGGCATACCTCGGGGTGGAATCCGGCGATGAGAGGGTTCTGAGAGAAACCCGCAAGGGCGTGAGCGCGGCGATGATGCTGGAAGCGGGGCAGAATCTCGTCCGCTCCGGCATAGATCTGTTCTCTATCATTTTAATCGGCCTTGCGGGAGCGGAGCGATCGGAGGAAAACGCCGCGGCTACCGCCAAAATGATCAACGAGATGCGCCCCGGGCATTTAGCGGCGATGACCTATACGCCGGTTCCCGGGACAAAGATGTACGCGGATATAGAGAACGGAAGCTTTCAGGTGCTCGATGACATCGGCTGCCTGAGGGAGACAAGATCGCTCGTGGAAAACATCAATTTGGAAAACCTGCACTTTACGAGCAATCACGCCTCCAACTATGTTCCGATTGACGGATACCTGAGCCGCGACAAGGCGCAAATTCTGAAACTGTTAGACGGCGCGATAGACGGATCTCTACCGAGAAGGTCAAATTTCCAGCGCGGGCTGTAATATTCCTCAAATCAGCGAAGAGAGACTTTGCCTCCCGGCAAGCGGGAGTTCCCCGGCGCAAGCGGTGATCGCCGCGAAAGAAACTTGTTTCGCCTGAGCCTTTAAGCTGCGGGCGATTGCGGATCGCTTGCGCCAAGGCGCGCAGCGCGTGACGCGCCGGGAGTAAAGGCACCCGCGCGCGCCGCGCCCGCTCACGCCGCTCCCACGCCGCTCCCCGTTTTCCTCACCGCACCTAACGCCTCGCTGACATTGTCACACGCTTCCGCCGTTTTCTTACCCACGCCCCCGCCCCACTCGCCCCCGCGAAAAACCCCCTCGCGCTCTCGCGCGAGGGGGTTTGTGTATTCGTTTTGATTTCCGCATTCCCTGCGCTTTTGCGCGCTTCGCTTTCCGTTGGCATGGCCCGCATACAGCGCGCCGTTGCGGTTCTCGCGCGGGGGGGTGTATTCGTTCGCGCTCGCGCCGCAGCGCGCTTACAGCTCGCAGTACCAGTCCCAGTCGGGGCCGCGGCGGTCTTCGCGCGGCAGGCCCTGCCGCTCGGCGAGGTCGTCGATGCGCGCGTGGATATGGCAGAGCTCCTGCGAGATGGGGTCGGGGATGTGCACCTGATCGAGCTCGTCGACGCGCACGCCCCGGCGGCGCACGATGCGCGCGGGGATGCCGACCGCCGTGCACCCCGCGGGAATATCCCGCAGAACGACCGCGCCCGCCGCGATTTTCGCGCCGTCGCCGATTTTCACCGCGCCGAGCACCTTCGCCCCCGCCCCGACGATGACGCGATCCCCGAGGGTCGGGTGGCGCTTGCCGGTGTCCTTGCCGGTGCCGCCCAAAGTAACGCCCTGATAGATGACGCAGTCATCGCCGACGACGGCCGTCTCGCCGATAACGACGCCGCTGCCGTGGTCGATGAACAGCCGCCGCCCGAGTAGCGCCGCCGGGTGAATTTCCACACCGGTCACCATTTTCGTCCATTGGCTGAGGAGGCGCGCGGCGAAGGTGTGCCCGTGCAAATGCAGCGCGTGCGCGAGGCGGTAGGCGATCACCGCATGCAGGCCGCTGTAGAGCAGCAGCACCTCGGCGCTTGAGGAGGCGGCGGGGTCCTTCTCGCGAATGCCGCGAACATCCTCGCGCACAGCGTCAAGGCAGGCATCCCCGCGCGCAATCACGCGCCGCACGAGGCGCGCGAACTCGTCCCCGCCGGGCAGCGGGATGTCGATAACCGTCCGCTCGTCCAATCGAATTTTCATAAGAAAACCGTGAATATCCTAAAGTAAAATAACACCGCTCCCGCCCCCCTTGCGCGCGGCGTGGTACGCCTCTCTTTTCGGTGTCTCCCGCCGCGATGGCGCTCGCGCGCTCCTTTCGCTGTTTTTCCCCGTAGCAGAGGCGCGACGCGCGCCGATCCCCCCGCGGCGAGACCTCTCCCCCGTGTGCCTCGCTCCCCCTCCCGCGATAATCCGCGCCGGGCGCAGCTTGCCCGCGCCGTTTTCGGTGTTCCCTGTGCGGCGAAAGTGCTCGCGCCGCTGTTTCCTGTGTTTCCTCGGCGATGACGTTCGCACCATCGCGGAGGTTCGCCGGTTTCCCCGTAGCAGAGGCGCTCGCCACGCCGTTTCCTGTGCCCCCCGTGCGGCGCGCCCTCGCCGATTCCTCCGCCCCGTTTCCGCTCGCGCCGCGCGGGGGTTGCCGGTTACTCCGGATCGCACTCCGCCGTCGCGGCGAAGAGGAGAATGTTCTCATCGCGCGGGAGGGTAAGTTCTCTCCCGCCGGGGAGGGACGCGGTGAAGAGATAGGCGAAGGTGTAGGGCAGCACGCAGTTCGGGAGGCCTCCCCCCTCGCGCGCTTCGTTCTCCGCCGTGGAAGAGGCGCTCGCCTCCGAGGGCGGCAGGCGGTGCAGGTGCGAAATTACCGTCCCGATCGGCTGCGGCTTGTAGAGCGGGGTCTTCCTAAGCGAGGCTTGATCCCACGCGCCGACATCCTCGCGCACATCCTGCACCGCGCGCGTTTCGCTCCTTCCGTCCACCGTGAATGCGGCCTGCCTATCGCCCGCCACCGAGGAAAGCAGCAGATGCACGCGGCGGCACCCCGCGGGAAGAACGAGCGTTTGCCCCGCGCAAGGAGCGGCGTTATCCCCGCGGGGGTCCCCCAAGGTATACGGCACGCCGCCGCAGACAAGGCTGTGCGGGAAGAGCTGCTCGGGAATCGACACGCCGCTGCCGGGGATAAGCTCGCCCGCGGCGGGGTCGCTCTCGGGGGAGGTCACCTTGCGCGAATAAGGCAAATTTAGCGCGATATGCCGCGCGCGAGGGGCCGCGGCGTGAGCGCGCGGCGCGAGCGCGAAAGTTTTACATTCGTATTTGCCGAGCGGGAAGATGAGCGCGCCGTCCTCAAGGGCGGCGTCGCCCACGCGCTCCTCGTAGCCGTTTGTCTCCTCGGCGGCGAGAGCGTCAAAGGCGAGAGGCAGCCGCACGCGCGCGCGCGCGACCCCCTCGCACTCCTGCACGCGCAAAATAATTCTCTGCCCCCGCTCCTCCTTTTTCGCGGCGCGCAGAATTACCCCGGGCGAAATCTCCCCCGCGAGCAGCGACGCCGCGCGCCCTCCCCCCTCGTGAGAGGGTGCTGCGAGGGCAACAACGCTCGTGTTGCACTTTTCCGCCTCCTCGGGAACGCCGGTTGTGCCGTCCTCCCTCACCTCGAAGGGATAAACCGAGAGCGTGAAGAGGTTTTTCCCGAGGTCCTGCCGGTCCTGCGCGGATTCCGGCAGAAATTCGCCCTTTGGCGTGTGGATGAGGTCGAGCGTCAGCGTGTGGCCGTTTGGCTTGCCCATCGCGTACTTGCCGTCGTTGCAGACGGCAACCCCGCGCCCGCCCGAGGTGATCGATGCCCACTCGTGAACGTTATGGCGAAAATAAGGGTAGCTCGTCGTGTCGCCGCCGCGCACCGCGCCGTACCCCTGGTCAAAGAGCGCGGTATCGCTCTTTACGCCGAGCGGAAATACCGCCTGCAGGAGCGTTGCCCTCTCCTGCCAATCAATATCGAAGCGCAAATCTACCCGGCGGCTCCTCGCCCCGAGAATGACGCGGCAGATGAAGGTGCTGCCGCGATAAGCGCGCGTGACCGCAATTTCCGCGCTCGCGCGGCCCCCGCGCACGAAAATGCGGGGAACCTCGCCGACCGGCTCACCCTGCTCGAACTGATCCTCGTAGCGCAGTTCCCAAGAGGGCCAATGGGTATTGTTGTCCGGCAGGAGAACGAGGCGAATCGGCCCCGAGAGCGCCTCAAAGCCGTGGACTTTATCGAATATGCGGCAGACATTGCCCTCGCCGTCCAGCTCCACGCGAAGAGCGCTGTTTTCAAGGAAGTTTTCCCCATAGGTAAGATCTCCCTCGCCCGCGGGGGCGTCCCCCGCCGATACGAGCGAGGCTACCGTCAAGCTGAGTGGCGAAAGAGGCGGGGAAAATGTGACGCGGGCGCTCTCGCCGTCCTCGCTCTGCTCGCTGTCGACCGGAAGGAGAAGCGTTTCCCCGCCCGCCTCCACGCGAAGGGAGGGGTTCTCGGGCAGGCAGCGGCGCGGCAGCGTGAGGGTCAACGGGTCCTCGCGCGCGACGGCGGCGGGGTTGAAGAGTGCGAGAGGCAAACCCTGCCCGCAGGTGTCCATTTGGTCAAGGGTAGAGGTGATCGCGGCGGATAGCTCGCTCTGCAGGAGATTGCGCACGATGGCGTAGTCGTTATGGCTGATGGCGTACGCCTCGGCGATGGCGGTGCCGGGCAGGTCATCGTGGAACTGGTGCCAAAGAAGCATCTCCCACGCGCCGCGAAGCCGCTCCGCAGGATAATCGCGCCCGGTGCGCGAGGAGGCGAGCAGGCAGGCGCGTTCGGCGGCGAGCGCGAGGCCCTCCCCGCGGCGGTTGAAGCGCTTGCTCGCGGTGTGCGAGGTCATCGCGCCGTACCCGTGCGGGATGAGCAGACCGCCCTCGTAGACCGGCAGCGCCGCCCTCTCTTGAGGGGTCAGGTCCTCGAAAATCTGCGAGGTAGAGGCCGACACGACGCGGAAGAGAGGCTCCCGCGCGCCGTCCTCGCCCCCGCGCGCGCCCGCGCGCGTCGCGTCCACCGCCTCCTGCACCATGCGCGCGGAGGTCTCTCCCGCGCTGCCGCCGGTGTCTCCGGTTCCGTAATACATACTGTGTTTCGCCGCGCCCGCGTAGCGCGCGTTGCGCGAAATGTCGCGCGCGAGATCTTCCCGCGCGGCAATCGGCGTGTCGCCGTCGCGCTCGAAGCGGTAGGTGTAGTTGCCCTCGAGCAGCGACACGAGGATCTCCCCGCCGTCAGGGCCCCGCCAGCGCCCGAGATCCATGCGCACGTTGCCCCCGCCGGGCAGCGGCGGCGCGGCGCTCCCGTCGGTGCGCAATATCGGGCTGCCCGCCCCCCAAACGAGCTTTTGCGTGCTGAAGCCGGTAAGGCCCATATGCGCGGCAATCGAGGGCAGCGCCGCGCGAAAGCCGAAGCAGTCGGCAAGGAAAATATCGCTGCTCCTCACGCCAAACTCGCGCTCGAAAAATCCGTTGCCGAGCAGAACCTGCCGCATCAGCGCCTCGCTTGAGGGGATGTTCGCGTCCATCGCGTCCCAGGTGGAGCCGGCGACTTTCCAGCGCCCCGAGGCGACATATCCGCGCAGCCGCTCGAAAAGATCCGGGAAGTACTCCTTCATTAAGGCGTAGCGGAAGGCGCCCTCGAAGTTCATCACATAGTCGGGGAAGCGCTCGAAGAGGGCGAAGTTCTCCTCCAGCGTCGGGCGAAGATAGCGCGAAATGGTGTCGCGCACCGTCCAGTTCCACTGCGTGTCAAGGTGCGCGTTCGCAACGACGTAGAGCGTCCCCTCGCCGCGCGCTGCCGCTTCTACCGCCCGCGCGCACTGCTCCCGCCGCTCCCTCGCCGCGCTCTCGTTCTCTTTTTCCATAACCCACTCCTCCTCGGTTAAAATAAAGATGCCCCCGCCCCACGCGCCGCGCGCCGCTTTGGCGAGAGGGATTTTCCGCGAGAGGCGACAATGAAACGGGGTTTCCCGTTTCCGCTCCCCTGCGTCCCGCCTCACCACACCCCCTCGTCCCCGCTTTGGCGCACGTTTTTGGCGGGATAACCGCGCGCCCCCGCCTCGCCTCGACCGCGCGCCCTTGGTGAAAAGCACACGACCGCGAGAGGCGGCGAAAACGAAATTTTTTCGTCTCCCGTCCACCGTGTCGGCGCGCGGTGGGGTTCGCCTCCCATTCGGGGGGCGTTTTTCCGCCCTCACTATACCACGGCGCGGGAAAATTGTCAACTCGCGGCTTGACAGACCCCCGCCGCTGTGGTATACTGCCTAAATAAACTACAATAGGCTCTTTGTGCGGTTCGCCCCCGCAAAAATCCGCGCTCGCCGACCGCGCGCCTCGCGCAAACGCCGCTCAACCCTCGCCGCGCTCGCCCACGCACCCCGGAAGGGGATCACTCCCGCGCGCCCACTCGCTCGCCGAGCGCTCCGCTCGCGCGGTCTGCGCCGCCCGAGGGGTTCCCTTGCGCCGCCCCCACGGCATTGTCGGGCTTCGCCCTGTTTTGTTGGGCTTCACCCTACTTCGCCCTGTTTCGCCCGAGCGGGGGCGATCCCTCTCGTTCGTTTTATTGCGCCGCCTCCGCGACCAATTCTTTTTCTTTATGTCTCGTCTTACGCGTGTGCTCTCGCTTATCCTCGGCTGCCTGCTCGCAGCCGGGGGGAGCGCGCTCGCCCTGACCCTCACCGCAACGCCCGCGCCCGCGCCCGCGCCTGTCGTCCCCGGCGTCGGCGCAGACTTCACCTACGACCCCTCCCCCTACGAGAAGGACCCCGAGGAGCCGCGCGACCCGGTCGCCACACCTCCTCTGCCGCCCGGGACCATCGCCTACCGCGTCGATAATCCCGCCGCCGGCTATATCGAGGGCGAGGAGACGCAGGACCTGCGCACAGGCGGAGTGAGCTCCCCGGTGACCGCCTGCGCGAGGATAGGCTACCGCTTCACGATGTGGAGCGACGGCGTGCGCGAGGCGACGCGCGCGGGCGACAGCTCCGAGGCGGGCGATCTTTCCTCCGCCGGGCGCAGCCTGACCGCGCTCTTCGACTATATAGGCTTGCCCGAGGTGCGCCTTTCCTACAGCGAGCTTGGCCTCAATAAAGAGGACTACCTGCCCGGCAGCATCTCGGTGGGCAATCTGCCGCCGCGCTATGAAATGACCGATACCCCGCTGCGCCTGCGCGGGCGCGGCAACTCCTCCTTCCGCTTCGAGAAAAAATCGCTCAAACTCAAATTCGGCGAGAAGGTCGACTTCCTCGGCCTCGGCGGCGGCACCCCCGCGAAAACCTGGGTGCTGATTGCCAACTATACCGATAAATCTCTTTTGCGCAACTATTTCGCCTACTGCCTGCAGCAAAAGCTGCGCCTCGGCTACAGCTTCTCCTGCGTCCCGGTCACCGTCTTCGTCAACGACGACTACCGCGGGGTGTACCTCGCCTGCCCGCAAATCGAGGCGGGGGACGGGCGCGTCCCGATAAACGACGCGGGCGGGGGGGATGACATCGGCTTCCTTCTTGAAATGGATCACTATGCCGAGGGCGTGGAGGGGCGCGACTACTTCCTCATTGGGCAGGAGGAGATCCCCTTCTCGGTCAAGAGCAACCTGCGCACCGATGGACAGGCGGCGACTCTCGAGGACTATCTGTCCCGCTGCGACGCCGCCATTCGCGCGGGCGACCGCGCCGCGATGGAGGAGCTGATTGATCTGCCCTCTTTCGTCGACGCGTATCTGCTGGAGGAGTACGTCAAGAACGGCGACGTCGGCTGGTCGAGCTTTTATCTTTTCATTCCCGAGGGCGGCGGCAAGCTGACCTTCGGCCCCTGCTGGGATTTTGATCTCTCCGCGGGAAACGACGACCGCGCCGATCACGGCGACTACCGCCTGCTCTTCGCAGGCGAACGGCGCGGGGTCGCGCAGGAGAACCTGTGGTTCAGCTCCGCGATGAGCTATGACTGGTTCCGCGAGATGGCGGCGGCGCGCTACCGCGAGATTCTCCCGACAATTCGCGAGACCATCCTCGAGGTGGAGGACTTCGCCTCGCTGCACTTCACCGCACTCGAGGCGAATTTCGACGCGTGGCACATCCTCTCGCGCAAGGTCTACAAGGAGCCGAATGACCTGCTCCTGCGCGGCAGCTACGAGGGGCAGCTGCGCTATCTCTTCGACTGGTACAAGGCCCGCGCGCAGTGGCTGGACACCTATTTCTCGGGCGACGCGGCAAGCGGCTAAGCGAGCGCGCGAGTGACCCCGGCGAGGGGGTTCTCTCACCCGCCGCGCGGGGGATTCTCGCGCGGTTTCCCGACGGGGGGCGCGCCGCGCACCCACACGCTTTTTCCGCGCTCGATACGTTCGCGCGTGCCTTCACACATCCGCGCACCCTTGCGCTTTCGCGGCGCGGTGCCCCGCCGCGCGGGAGATCTCGCGGCAATGCCCGCGCGGGAGTTTTCGCCGAGGGTTTTCCCATAAGGAGTTTTTATGCCAAACGAAGAAATGCGCGCGCTCGGGTCGGTGCGCTCGGTTATACGCGACATTTTCGAGTACGCGGGAGCGCGCAAGGCGAGCATCGGCGAGGAGAACGTCTTCGACTTCAGCCTCGGCAACCCGAGTATCCCCACGCCAGAGCGCGTTACAAAGACTATCCGCGAGCTTCTCACGCGCGACCCGGTTTCCCTGCACGGCTACACCTCCGCGCCCGGCGCCGCGAATGTGCGCGAGGCGGTTGCCTCCTCGATTAACCGCCGCTTCGAGCGGCAGCTCACCCCCGACCTTATTTATATGACCTGCGGCGCGGCGGCGTCCCTGACGATTTCGCTGCACGCGCTGCTTACCCCCGGCGATGAGGTCGTCGGCTTTGCGCCCTATTTTCCCGAGTATAAGGTCTTCGTGGAGGGGGCGGGCGGGGTGTTCGTCCCGCTGCCGCCAAATCCTCCCGCCTTCGATATTGACCTCGCCGCGCTCGAGCGCGCTCTCACCCCCCGCACGCGGGCGGTCATCCTCAACTCGCCCAACAATCCCTCGGGTGTAGTCATTTCGCAGGAGAACCTTTCGGGGCTGTGCGATATTCTGCGCGCGGCGGAGCGAAAAACCGGCGCGCCCATCTATCTGCTCGCCGATGAGCCTTACCGGGAGCTGGTCTACGATGGAGTCACGGTTCCCTACCCCATGAACTTCTACCGCGACACGCTCGTGCTCTACTCCTACAGCAAGTCCCTGTCTCTGCCCGGAGAGCGCATCGGCTACATCGCGGTGAGCGAGGAGGCGGCCGAACGCGAGGGGGTCTGCGCCGCTGTCGCGGGGGCGGGGCGCGCGCTCGGATATGTCTGCGCGCCATCGCTCTTTCAGCAGGTGGTCGCCGCCTGCGTCGACGTCCCGAGCGACATCGCCGCCTATGAGGAGAACCGCGCGCTCCTGCTTGGCGCGCTCAGCTCCTACGGCTACGACATCGTGCCGCCGGAGGGAGCTTTTTACCTCTTTATGCGCTCCCCGGAGCCTGACGCCTCGGCGTTTTGCGAGCGCGCGAAAGAGCGCGAGCTGCTCCTCGTCCCCGCCGACAGCTTCGGCGCGCCCGGATATGTGCGCATCAGCTACTGCGTGAGTAAGGCGCAAATCGAGCGATCCCTGCCCGCTTTTCGCGCCTTGGCGCGGGAGTATGATCTTCCCGGCGCGTAAATTCCCCTTCCGCAATGAAGCTCACCACACTTTGTTACATCTCTCGGGGGGAGGAGGTGCTGCTTCTGCGGCGCGCGGCGTGGAAGACCGACGGCTCCGCGGGGAAGTGGCAGGGGGTCGGCGGGCGCCTTGAGCCGGGAGAAACGCCGCGGCGGTGTCTGCTGCGCGAGGTGGAGGAGGAGACCGGGCTGCGGCTCGCGGAAGCGTCCTTGCGTGGGGTGGTCGATTTTCGCTCGGACTGCTTTGAGAGCGAGCGGATGTTTCTTTACACCGCGCGATCGCCAGAGGGGCAGAGCGCGCGGGAGAGCTGCCCGGAAGGGGAGCTGTCCTATGTTAGGTGGGAGGATGTCCCCACCTTGCCGGCATGGGAGGGCGATCGCGTCTTCCTCGACCTACTGCGGCGGGGCGCGCCCTTCTTTCGCCTAACGCTCATCTACCGCGGCGAGCGCCTTTCGCGCGCCCTTTTAGGCGGCGAGAATCTTCCCTTGCGCGAGGGGTAGAGCGCGCTCGCCTATTTCTCAATAAGGACAAACCCCACGGAAAGCCCCGGGAGGACGCGCAAGCGCGCGGGAAACCCCGGGAGAACGCACAAGCGCTCGGGAAACCATCGCGAAAAACCGCGCGTTTGCGCCCCACTATCCGCGGCAGCCTCCCTCGCCATAAAGATAGCAAGCCGATGAACGCAACAGAATGGAAAGCGGCAATCGCCTCGGGCGCGCTCCGAGGGACGCTCGCGCGCCTCTACGGGGAGCGCGCGCTGCGAGCGCAGGAGGGGCGCTATCAACGCGCTCTTGACCGCTTCGCCGAGCTTTACCCCGAGGCAGGCGGGAGGGATCTGCGGATTTTTTCGGTGCCGGGGCGCAGCGAGATTTGCGGCAACCACACCGATCACAACCACGGCCTCGCGGTCGCGGCGTCGGTGGACCTTGACATCATCGCCATCGCCGCAAAGTGCGGCGGGGACACGGTGCACATCGTCAGCGAGGGCTTCCCGGGCGATCACGTCAAGCTCTCGCGCCTCTCGCCCTCCGATTACCCCTCCTTCAAGTCGGTTTCGCTCGTTGCCGGGATGGTGCGCGCCTTCCGAGACCACGGCGTGCCGGTCGAGGGCCTGTGCGCCTACACCACCTCCACCGTGCTGAAGGGGTCGGGCCTATCCTCCTCCGCCGCCTTCGAGGTGATGGTCGGAACGGTCCTCAATCATCTTTTCGCCGGCGGGTCGGTTGAGCCGACGACCATCGCGAAATGGGCAAAGTGGGCAGAGAACGTCTATTTCGGCAAGCCCTGCGGCCTGCTCGACCAGACCGCCTGCGCTGTCGGCGGGTATATTTTCCTCGATTTCAAGGACCCGAGCGCGCCGCTCGTCGAGCGCATCCCCTTTGACCTCTCGTCCTTCGGCTACAGCCTCGTCATCACCGATACCGGCGGCTCGCACTCGGATATGGGCGGAGAGTACGCGGCGATCCCCGAGGAGATGAGGGCGGTCGCCTCCGCGCTCGGCGCGCCGGTCCTGCGCGAAACCTACAAGGACGCGGTGCTCGCGGCGCTGCCCTCTCTGCGGGAAAAGTGCGGAGACCGGGCGGTGCTGCGCGCGCTGCATTTCTTCGATGAAAACGAGCGCGTGCGAGAGCTCCGGGGCGCGATGCGGGAGGGAAATTTGCGGCGCTTCCTCTCGCAAATTTCCGCCTCCGGTGCCTCCAGCCGCGCCTATCTGCAAAACGTCGCGCCGCCGGCCCTTCCGCGCGAGCAGCCTATCTCGGTCGCGCTCTACGCCGCGGAAAATTTTCTCTCCGCTTTAGAGGAGCCGAGCGCCTGCCGCGTGCACGGCGGGGGCTTCGCCGGGACGATGCAGGCCTTCCTGCCATCGAGCGCCGCGCCGCGCTTCATTGAGGAAATGAACGCCATTTTCGGGCGCGGCGCCGCCCGCGCCACCCTCATCCGCCAAACCGGCGCGTGCGAGGTTACCGTGGAGTAGTGCCGAGCGCCGCGCCGCGCCCGCGCGAGTGTTTCGCGTGAAACACCGCAAAATGTGGAAAACTCCCGCCTCAAAAACCGCCCCCAACGGGGCGGTTTTTCGTTTTGCGCTCGTGAGGTGAGCGCAAATCCTCCCCCGGCGGCGCTCCGGCGGGGAACCCGGCTACCGGTGGGGGAATCCGCCGCGCACGGCGCGCGAGATTGCGGCGCAAGGTCAATCCTCCCCCGCGCAAATCCCCCGGCCGGACGGCCGGGGGATTTCATGCGAGAGACGGCGCGGCGAGTGGGTCACTCCACCGTGTACCCCTCCCACCCGGCAAGAACCCGCGCGAGGTAGGTACGGTCCGCCGCGGTCACCGGGAACAGCATTATGGTTCGGGTCGGGGTCTGTCACCGAAGCTGTCACGTCACCCGGCGTAACCTCCGAGCAGACCGGCGAATCCTCTCCATAGAGCGGCGGTCTCTCCTCATTCAAACAAGTATGCAGCCCCTCGCGAAGGCGCGGCGCGGCGGAATGGGGATTGCGCGCGCGGGAGGGTGAGCGGCTCCCCCGCGCTTTTCGTGAAAACCACCGGCTTTTCGTTCTTTTCGCGGCAAATTCGCCGAGTTTGCCCGCAAAAGCGAGGACTTTTCGCCCACTTGCAGCAGAATACAAGCTGTGTAGGACTCCCTCCCACGCGTTGTCGTACAGCTCCCACCCGGGGGCAGCGAGAGCGCGGCATCATCGGCGGGGTCCGCCCCTCGCTCTGGCGGATCGCGCTTTCCTTCACTGCCGCTATTGTCGTTTTTCACTCTCGGTTTTGCGTGCTCCCCGCGCCTCCCCGCCACCGCGCGTGCAAAACCCGCCCCCAGGGGGCGGGTTTTGCGATGGTTTTCGCCGCGTGTCGCCGGGCGCTTTCGCGGGGTTTTCTCGCGGCGGTGCGGGTTCTCATTCCCCGGATTTTTCCCCCTCCTCCTTTATCATTTCGTCATACCTTCGCTTGAGTTCCTTCATATCCCGGAGCATCTCCTCGCGGCGCGAGCCGTCGCGCAGGAGCAGCGCGGGGTGGTAGACCGCCGTGAGCAGGAATTTGCCCTTTTGTTCATATTGACCGTGCTCGCGCGTGATTTTGAACTCCGGGTGGATGAGGCGGCTCGCCGCCACGCGCCCGAGGCAGCAGATGATTTTCGGGTCAACGAGGCGCACCTGCTCGCGCAGGAAGGCGATGCAGGCGTCCTCCTCGGGGGGCTGCGGGTCGCGGTTGCGCGGCGGACGGCACTTCAGGATGTTGCAGATATACACCTCCGAGCGTTCAATTCCTACAGCTTCAAGGTAGAGATTGAACAGCTCGCCCGCCTCGCCGACGAAAGGAACGCCGGTCTCATCCTCCCGCCCGCCCGGCGCCTCCCCGACAAAAAGGAGGCTCGCCGCACGATCTCCGTCGCCGATGACGACATTCTTGCGCGTCTCGCACAGGCCGCAGCGCCGGCAGGAGGCTACCTCCGCCTCGAGCCGCGCCCAGCGCGCGGCGGGAGGGAGGTCTGTGCGCGGCAGGAACGCGCCCTGCCCCTCGCCCGGCGGCGGTGTGCTGTCCCCGGGGAGCGGCTCGGGAAGCGGCTCGCCGCCCACCTCGCCGAGCGAAGAAGAATCGCCCGCTTTGCCGGGTGAATCGCTTCCCACCTCGCCGAGTGTAGAGCCGCCGGTCTCATCAGGCGAAGAGCGGCTACCCGCTTTGCCGAGCGAATCGCCGCTCACTTTGCCGGGTGAATCGCCGCGCCGCGCGGCTTTGGGGAGCGGCTTTGCCGCGGCGGAGCTGTCGCCCGAGCGCATCGCGGTGACGCGAATACCGGGGGAGGACTCCCCGGCGGCGGAGCTGCCGCCCGCCTCGCCGGGGAGATCCTCGCGCGCGGGAAGCGGGGCGGCGGGGGGTTTCAAATCAAGCAAAATGCACCTAACCTAAAAGAAGGGGACGCGGAACGCAGCTCGCGCGGTTCACCCGCTAGCACGGGACGCAGGGGGGCGCGGGGACGCACTGCTCGCCCGCAAGAGCGGAGCCGCGCGGGGAAAACGGCGCGCGGAGGCAAAAGCGGCGTGTGGCGAAGCCTCTTGCCCGAAACTGCGCGCGGGTCACGCGGGGCGCGGGGGTCCCTCGCGGGGGCGGCGCGGGCGGGGCGGCGCGGGGCGCGCGGCTCCGCGCAGGAGCGGTGCGCGGGCGGCGGAAAGATGTCACTTTTTCGCGCCGCGCGGGGAGAGGACCCTCTCGCGCGGCGCGCTGAGCGCGTGGGCGATGTTCATTTCCCGAAAGCGAGGAGGGGAAATAGAACAGAGCTCACTTTTCGATGAGGCAGCTGGGGGTGATATTTTGCGTGCCGGGGCAGTTGAGCGTCTTGCCGGCGGCGCGCGCCGTCACGCTCCCGCCGGTAATGGAGATGTCGTTTTCCGCCTGGAGCGCGTCGTCCTCCGCATCGATGCTGACGTTGCCGCCGCTCACGAGGACAAAGCCCTTGCCCGCGTCAAGCGTCGTCGATTTGAGGCCGTCGTTTCCCGCCTTGACGGTGAGGCTCCCGCTCTCCACCGTAATACTGTCCTTGCCGCGCACGCCGGTGTTGATGGCGTTGACGGTAATCGCCCCCTCGGCAAACTTGATGTCGTTTTTTGAGGAGATACCGTTTTTGTAATTTGCCGAGACGGATAGAGATCCGCTGCCCGCGAAGGAGAGGTCGTCTGCGCTGTAGATGCAGGCGTTCGGCTCGTCGTCTGAGGTGGCGAACTCGTAATCTACGCCGTCGGTGAAGCTGTTCACGGAGCCTTCCGCGAGGTAAATCTCGACCTTGTCGGAGGAGGCGCAGTAGAGCGGCGCGCTCGTGCTGCAGCTGACGCTGACATTGTTCAAAACGAGGGTGACCTTCTCTGTCTTTT
This sequence comes from uncultured Lachnospiraceae bacterium, assembly GCA_964645985.1. Taxonomy (GTDB): domain Bacteria; phylum Bacillota; class Clostridia; order Oscillospirales; family CAG-272; genus CAZYCC01. Next base: position 16,837 of record CAZYCC010000020.1, read on the forward strand.
GAACATTTACGAGAATCTGCCCGTCCTCCAAGGTGCCGGTCAGCTCGTAAACGCCCGCCGCCGAAATTGTTACTTTTTTATCGGCAAAGGCGGCGCCGCTGCCGCTCACCTCGGCGGAGTCGCCCTCGCACTCAATTTTCGTCGTCGCGGTGGGAGTGGTCGACGCGGCGGGCGTTTCGCTCGATTGCGGCGCGGGGTCGGGGGAGGGCGCGGGATCCTCGGGCTTCTGCCCGCAGGAGAGCAGCGCCGCGGCGAGGGCGAGCGCGAGCAGCGCCGCGAGCGCGCGGGCGATTCTTCTTTTCTTCATGGCTATCCTCTTTTTCTGTAGAGCGTTCGCGCTTTGAAATTTGCGCGGAGAAAGGCGGTTTTGCCCGCGGCGCACCCTTTGCGGGCGGAAACTGTCGCGGCGGGGTTCTTTCGGGCGGGAGTGCCGCGCGCGGTCTTTTTCTCTTGTGCGAGGGCAACCCTCACGCCGGGGGAGCGGGCGAGTTGCATTCGCGCGCGGTTTATGGTATACTTTTCGGGGGGGAGAGCGCGGCGCGGCTCGCTTTGCCGTTAGTGCGGGTTTGCCGTGGTTACGACTTTGCCGTCGGCGATCTCGCTGTGGGATCGACTTCGCCGTTAGTGCGGGTTTGCCGTGGACAATCGGCTCACCCTTTGCGCGAGCACGACCTTGCGGGCGGCGCGGCTTTCTCGTGGGAAAACCGGAGCTGCCTCGCCGTGAAAAGGTCTTTGCCGTGAGCGCGGGTTTGTCACGCGGAGGTCACGAGTACTTCATATTACGGTCATTTTATCGACATATTATTTACACAACTTTTGGAGGTATCAAATGAAATTGCAGGTAGTCGGGCGGGGGACCGAGGTGCCGCGCGCCTTTGAGCAGGTCGCGCCCAAGCGCCTTTCGAAACTCGACAAATTTTTCCCGCAGGACGCCGAGGCGACCATCAAACTCAAGACCCGGCGCAGCAGCGGCGAGGACGTCGTCGAGCTGACCGTGCAGAGCGCGGCGCTCACCGTGCGCGCCGAGAAGACGGCGGAGAGCTACCAGAGCGCGCTCGATGAGGCGGTCGACGCCATTGTGCGCCAGATTCGCAAGAACAAGACCCGCCTCGAGCGCCGCCTGCGCGACGGCGCGTTCAAGGAGGACGCCGCCGAGGCGGGAACGCCTCTTCCCGAGGAGGAGAGCGGCGAGACGCCGATTCGCTACAAGAGCTTCCGCTTCAAGCCGATGTCTCCCGAGGAGGCCACGCTGCAAATGCAGCTGCTCGGACACAGCTTCTATGTGTTCGAGAACGACGCGACCGGCGAGGTCAACGTCGTCTACGCGCGCCGCGACGGCGGCTTCGGCTGCATCGAGCCGGGCGACCACCGCGAGTAAGCGCCGCGAGGCGCCCCGCTCCCCATCGTTTCCCCTCACCCCCCGGCATCGCGGATTCCGGGGGGTTGTTTTGCGCCCCCTCGGGTGCGTGCGGGATTTGGGAAGAAACTGCACAGGCGAGTTCTACCCTTCACGCCGAGCGGGGATTCCCCTTTGCGGCGGAGAGCGGCGGGAGCGCAGCAGTATGCGCCGGATCGACGCGGAGATCCGCGCGGGAAATAAAACGGCAGCGCGAAGGACGAACGCCCTCGCCGCACCCTCGCGGGGAGAAACGCGCGGGCGAACCCCCACGTCACCCTCTCACGGGGAGAGCCGCCCCGCGCCCCCGCATTCCCCCCGGCATCGCGGATTCCGGGGGGTTGTTTTGCGTGTCTCAGGCGCGCTTCCAAGTGTTCGGGAGGAAGAGAATGAGAATGGGGAAGATCTCGAGTCGCCCCGCGAGCATATCGAAGATGAGGACGAGCTTGGAGAGAGCGCCGTACCCCGCGTAGGTGCAAGTCGCGCCGACCGCGTCAAATCCGGGGCCGATATTGTTGAAGCAGGCCATGACGGCGGAGAAGTTGCTCGTCACCGAAAAACCGTCAAAGGAGATGAGGAGGAAACTGACGATCACAAGCAGAACATAGGCGGCAAGGTAGGAGTTCACCCCCGAGAGGACCTTCTCGTCGACCGCGCGCCCGTTCATCTTGACCGCCTGCACCTGCTGCGGGCGCACCGCGCGACGGATATTGCGCGCCATCCCCTTCATCAAGAGGACGATGCGCGCCACCTTGATCCCGCCGCCGGTACTGCCGGCGCAGGCGCCGACCATCATCAGGCAGAGCAGCAGGCCCCGCGAGAAGGCGGGCCAGGTGTCGAAATTGCAGGTGGCGAAGCCCGCCGTCGTCATAATGCTCGCGACCTGAAAAGCGGCGTGGCGCAGGCTCTGCCCAAAGCTCGCGAACAAATGGAAGATATTGACCGTCACGAGCGCGACGCTGCCGGCGACGATGAGAAGGTAGGTGCGCAACTCCTCGTCTTTGAAAAGTTCCCGCACGCGCCCGAGGAGAAGCAGGTAGTGGCAGTTGAAGTTGATACCGAACAGCAGCAGAAAGACGGTCGTCACCACCTGAATGTAGGGCGAGTAGCTCATCATGCTGTCGTTGCGCACGCCGAAGCCGCCGGTGCCCGCCGTGCCGAAGGCGATACAGAGCGAGTCGAAGAGAGACATCCCGCCGAAGAGCAGAAAGATAACGTCAAGGACGGTCAGCACGACATAGATAGCGTAGAGGATAAAGGCGGTCTTGCGCATGCGCGGGACGATTTTTCCCACGTCCGGCCCCGGGGACTCGGCGCGCAGCAGGTGCATAGCGCCCCCCGTGGGGCTCGCCGGCAAAATGGCGAGCAGGAAAACGAGCACGCCCATGCCGCCAATCCAGTGGGTGAAGCTGCGCCAAAAGAGCATACCGCGCGGCAGCGCCTCCACATCAGCGACGACCGAGGCGCCGGTCGTTGTGAAGCCCGAGACCGTCTCAAAGAGCGCGTCGACAAAGTTGGGTATGCAGCCCGAGAGGACGAACGGCAGGCATCCGAGCAGACCCATCAGTATCCAGCCGACCCCCGCGCAAACAAGCCCCTCCCGCGCGTGAAACGCGCTGCGCGCGCCGCGCGAGAGCAGCCACAGCGCCCCCGCGAGCGCGAGCCCCACCCCTATCGTCACGCCAAAGGCGAGCGAGTCGCGCGCGCTGTCCCGGAAAATCGAAATGCCGAGCGGCGGGAGCATAAAGAGGCAGGTGACGCAGAGCAGCTGGGCGGTGAATCGCCCCATTTTTTTGTAATTCATACAAGGTCAGTCGGCGAGGCGATGAGGAAAGGGGGGTTCCGGGAAACCCGAGGACGCGCGGCGCGGGAGCGCGGCGCGG
>CAZYCC010000020.1:20215-21817 GCA_964645985.1 uncultured Lachnospiraceae bacterium
GCGGGCGCGGTTACTCGCGCTCGAAGATGTCGTTGAACTGGCGGATGCCGCCGCCGCAGGAGACGACCACGACCGTGTCGCCCTCGCGGAAGGAGCTGTCGCCGCCGGGAATTTCGGTTCTCGTTCCGCGCGTAATGCTCGCGATGAGCACATTGCGCTTGAGGCGCAGCGCCTTGAGCGGCTCGCCGCAGTGATCGCAGCTCTCATCGAGCAGAAATTCGCCCGCCTCCGCCGCGCCATCGGCGATGAAGTGAATGCCCACCGCCGCACCCTTGCTGTTTTGCAGCGCGCGCACGACGCGCACGATGTCATCGCAGGAGATTTTGCGCGGGCTGATGACGCTGCCGAGCGGCAGGCTGTCGATCACCTTCTGATCCTCCACGCGCCCGAGTTTCGTGATGATCTTGGGCACGCCGAAGCTGCGCGCGTAGAGCGAAAGCACCATGTTCAGCTCGTCTAGGCCCGTGAGCGCGACCATCGCGTCGCAGGAGGCAAGACCCTCGCTCTCGAGCAGCTCCCGCGAGCTGACATCGCCGTTGATGACGCTCGCAGAGTCGAGCATATTCGCCAGTTTCTCGCACAGCTCCTTGTTGCGCTCGATGAGCGTGACCGAAACGCCCTTGCGCTCCAGCTCCCGCGCGAGATAAATGCTGATGTTGCTGCCCCCCGCAAGCATCACGCGCTTTGCCGGGTGGGTGAGAATGCCGAGGTTCTTCAGCAGGGCGTTGAGGTTGTCGGAGGACGCCGTGACGAAGATGCTGTCCCCCTCGCGCAGGACAAAATCGCCCGAGGGGATAACCGTCTTCTCGCCGCGCTGCACCGCGCAGATGAGAACTTTGCACCCCGCCACACCGCTAAGGTCCCGCAGCGAAAGATCCCGCAAGGGGCTGCCCGCCTCGACTTTCAGCTCGACAATTTCGGTGCGGCCTTTCGCGAAGCAGTCGCGCTTGAGGAAGGCGGGGTACTGTAGCAGGCGCCCTATCTCGCTCGCCGCCTTCTGCTCGGGGTTGACAATAAACTCCACGCCGAAGAGATCCTTCATCGAGGCGATCTGCTCGGCGTAGGCGGGGTTGCGCACGCGCGCGATGGTGCGAAGGTCCCGGTTGATGGCGTGCGCCGTCACGCAGGAGAGCAAATTGACCTCGTCGCTGCCGGTGACGGCGATCAGCAGATCCGCGTCCTGCACGCCCGCGGCGTACAGGGTATCGTTCGTCACGCAGTTGCCCACTCTACCGATAACGTCGAGGTTCTCGGTCGCGTCGAGCGCCGCTTGGCTGCTGTCGATAATCGTCAGATCGTGCCCCTCGAGCAGCAGCCGGGTCGTCACGGTCAGCCCGAGCTTGCCTGCCCCCGCCACGAGGATCTTCATCCGCCGCTTGCCCGCCTCGCCGCGCTCGCGCTCGGGGATCTTGCGCAAAAGTGCCATAGCTTCCTTCCATTCGAGAAAAAAGTTGCCCACAGTATAGCACAAGCGAACCCGAAATGCAACGCCGCCGCGCGCGCGGGAGCGCGAGGGCGGGGGCGGGGGGAAATGTGCGTGCCTCGGTGCGGCGGGGGAGCGAAGCGGAGAGCGGCAGAATTGCGGCGGCACGAGAGTGCGAG
>CAZYCC010000021.1:0-12580 GCA_964645985.1 uncultured Lachnospiraceae bacterium
TGCCGTACCTCATGGCGGAAAAGCCGCAGCTAAAGGAGCAGTTCGAGGGGTTTACTTATTATAGTAACGTAATATCGTTCGGCGGCGCAACGAATTTTGGATCTCCTCCCTTGATGGGAGGGTATGAATACACGCCCGTGGAGATGAACAGGAGAAGCGGGGAATCCCTCGTTGAGAAGACCAACGAAGCCCTAAAGGTGATGCCGGTTCTTTTTAACCAAAACGGCTACGACGTCACCGTGTGCGATCCCACGTATGCCGGATACCAATGGATTCCGGACCTCAGCATTTACGATGATTATCCGGAGATTAAATCATACAATACACGCGGCGTTTTCGGGGATGACGCCTTCAAGCAAAAGAGAATCAACGTCAGAGAGCAAAACTTCTTTTCTTTCGCCTTGACGAAGATACTACCGGTTGCCATTCAGCCTACTTTATACAACGAGGGAAACTACCTTCACGCAAGAACCACGGCAAACCAAGTGCAGTATAGTATCTCTCTTTCTTCCGGGCAATCGGACAACTTTAACAGCGCTTTCCGCGTGCTTGAAAATCTGCCCAATATGACGCAGGTTAAGGACAGCGGCAACAAGTTTTTGTTAATGACCAATGACACCACGCATATGTCGGCGCTTCTTCAAGAGCCGGAATACATTCCCGCGAATTTTGTCAACAATACCGAATACGATGCCTCTCACGCTTCGCGCTTTGAGGGGGTGTGGGGTACGCTGACAGTGAAAGAGCTTATCCAAATGACTCACTACCAAATCAATATGGCGGCGATGCTTCAGCTCGGCAACTGGTTTGATTACTTGCGCGAACAGGGCGTGTATGACAACACGAGAATTATTCTTGTCAGCGACCACGGCTTCACGGCGGGCTATGTGCAAGACCTCATTATCGAGAACGCGACGAGTGACAATGGCGCGGGCGGCACATCGGTTGATGTGGAAGCCTATATGCCGCTCCTTATGATGAAAGACTTCGGCTCGACCGAGTTTACGACATCAGACGAGTTTATGACGAACGCAGATGTTCCGACCCTTGCCACGGCGGGGGGGGTGTGCTTTCAGACCCTATAAACCCGTTTACCGGGAAACCTATTAACAGCAGCGAGAAAACCGCGCACGATCAGTTCATTATCTGCTCTCATGAGGCGGATATTTTGAAAAATAACGGCAACACCTTCCTGCCCTCCAAGTGGGCCTCGGTTCACGACAATGTTTGGGATAAGTCCAACTGGACTTTCTACGACGACGATGTCGTTCTCACCACCCACGCCGCCCCGTAACCCCGTTTCACCCGAAAACCCCCGCGCTGTGCGCGGGGGTTTTTGATGTTTTTTGCATTCGCGCCTCGCCCGCAAAATCCCGCCCGGGGGGGTTGTGGCGCTCCGCGCTCGCTTTTTTTGTTTGTACCGCGCTGCCGTTTTCCGCTCACGCTCCGCCTTGCCGCGAGACGTTCCTTGCCCACTCGTCCATCGCTGCGGCGGCGCGCTTGCCGGCGCCCATCGCCGAGATGACCGTCGCGCTGCCGGTGACCGCGTCCCCCCCGGCAAATACGCCCGGCAGAGACGTCCCCCCGCGCTCATCCGCCACGATGCCGCCGCGGGAGCTTGTCGCGAGCCCCGCGCTCTCCGCCGCGAGGAGCGGGTTGGGCGAGGTGCCGATCGCCATGATGACCGTGTCCGCCGCGAGGGTGAACTCGCCTCCCGGCAGCACCCGCGGCGATCGCCTGCCGCGCTCATCCGGCTCGCCCAAGGTCATCGCGGCGCACTCGACTGCCGCGACGCGCCCCGCCCGCTTATCGCGAGGGTCGCTCTCGCACTCATATCCTACTATTCTCGTCGGCGCGCAGAGGAAGCGGAAGGCGACCCCCTCCTCGCGCGCGTGGCGCACCTCCTCGCGCCGAGCGGGCAGCTCCCTCTCCGAGCGGCGGTAGAGCACCGTTACCTCGCGCGCCCCGAGCCGCAGCGCGGTGCGCGCCGCGTCCATCGCGACGTTGCCTCCCCCGACGACAAAGGTGCGCTCCCCGACCTCCACCGGCGTCGCCGCGCCGGGGCGGTAGGCTCCCATCAGATTGACGCGCGTGAGAAATTCGTTTGCCGAGTACACGCCAACGAGGCCCTCCCCGGGGATGTCCATGAAGCGCGGCAGCCCCGCGCCGCACCCGAGAAAGACAGCGTCGTATTCTTGCCGCAGCTCGCCAAGGGTATAGGTTTTGCCGATAATCGCGTTGCAGAGAAAGGATACGCCGCGCGCGCGCAGAGCGGCGAGCTCCTCCTCGAGGATGTCCTTTGGCAGGCGGAAGGCCGGGATGCCGTAGCGCAGCACGCCGCCCGGCAGGTGCAGCGCCTCGAACACGGTGACGCGGTGCCCGCGCGCCGCGAGCTCCCCGGCGCAGGATAGGCCCGCCGGCCCCGACCCCACGACCGCCATCCCCCCGCAATGCCCCCAAAGCGCGCTATCCTCGAGGGGAGAGCGAGGAGAAGCGGGCGATGCCTCGCCGCCGCACGCCTCGCTGCTGTCGCGATTTTGCGTTGTGGGCAGCGCCCCGCACCCGCCGCAGCCGCTATCGCGCCCTCTCCGCTCCTCATCTGTACTATTTTGAGAGGCAGACGCTCCCGCGCCCTGCCGCTTTCTTTTCTCCTCTTCCCGGTGGCAGTCGGCGACATACCGCTCGAGGTTGCCGATGGCGACCGCCTCCCCGCGCGCGCCGCGCACGCAGGATCGCTCGCACTGCGTTTCTTGCGGGCAGACCCGCCCGCAGACCGCAGGCAGAGAGGTCTGCCGCGCGAGAACCTCGAAGGCGCGCGCCTCGCCCTCCTCGCGCAGCGCGGCGATAAATCTCGGGATGTCGACCCGCACTGGGCAGCCCTCAACGCAGCGCGGACGCGCGCAGCGAAGACAGCGAGATGCCTCGCGCAGAGCCGTCTCGCGGTCGTACCCGGTGGCGACCTCGCCAAAGTCGCGCGCGCGCGCGGCGGGGTCGCGGGTCGGCATCGCCTGCCGCGGCAGGTCGCTATTGCTCATAAATATCCTCAAAGATGAGTAAATCGGTCATTTTTTCATCGCGCCCTTTCCGCGATGGCGGTCCTCCGCGCGCCGGGCGGGAAACTGCCGCGCGCTTCTCGCTCGCGCCAAAACGAGTGAACCGAAAGATTTCCCATCGGCCGCGCGATTTTCCGGTGATTTCCCTACCCCCCGAGGAGGCGGCAGGTTTGCTCGCGCTGTGCGCGCTCAAAGGACGCGTATGCGCGGTTGCGCCGCATCGCCTCATCGAAGTCGACCGCGTACCCGTCAAAGTCCGGCCCGTCAACACAGGCGAAGCGCGTGACGCGCCGCCCGTTCTCAAGAAGCGAGAGGCGGCAACCCCCGCACATCCCGGTTCCGTCGATCATAATCGGGTTCATTGAGACGGTCACCGGAATTCCGCTCCCGCGCAGCGCCTCAACTGTGAACTTCATCATCACGAGCGGCCCCACGGCGAACACCCGGTCAAAGCGCTCTCCCGCCGCGATGTAGCGGCGCAGAGGCGAAACGACGTTGCCGCGCTCCCCGTACGAGCCGTCATCGGTGACGACCAACGTCTGCTCGCAGACCGCGCGAAACTCGTCCTCTAAAATGACAAGGCCCCTCTCGCGAAACCCGATGATCGCCTCGACCCTCGCGCCCGCCTCCCGCAGCGCCCGGGCGACCGGCAGCGCAATCGCGCACCCCACTCCTCCCCCGATAACGAGCGCGCGTGAAATCCCCGCGACATCGGTCGCCCGCCCGAGCGGCCCCGCGAAGTCGGGGATACTCTCGCCCGCCTCCTTCGCGTTCAGCCTCGCGGTGGTCGCCCCGACCACTTGGAAGATGATTTTAACGCCGCCACGCGCGCTCTCGACCCCGGCGATGGTCAGCGGGATGCGCTCGCCCTCCTCGCAGACCCGCAAAATGACGAACTGCCCGGCCCTCGCGCGCGCTGCGACCGCGGGCGCCTCGATTGTCATTTCGGTGACCGTCTCGTTGAGTGCGCGCTTGGATAAAATCTTGTACATATCGAAGAAAATTTGCGTATAATCCCCGTCCCCCTTTGTTTGAAGAGGACGATCTTTTTTGCAAGAAATTACGTTTCCCGCGCGTCCCGCTCAAAGAGCGTGAGCGTCTCCCGCGCCGCGCGCAGAGTGACGGTCGCCCTCTGCCCGAGCGGTAGTGCGCGGCAGCCGTCCGCCGTGAGGAGGAGATCCCCGCCCGCGTCATCTTCGAGGAGAAAATCGAGCGTAATCTCCCCAATTCCGCTCTCGGTGACGAGCGCGCGTGCGTCGGGGGATACCGGCGAGAGCGGGGTCAGCGTAAGCAGGCGGCTCTCGGGCAGAAGGAGCGGCCCCCCCGCCGAGCGGTTGTAGGCGGTCGACCCGGTCGGCGTTGCCGCGAGAATGCCGTCTGCCGCGCTGCGGTAGATCCTCCGCCCCCCCACCGTGAGCGTCATTTTCAGTGCGCGCGCAATGCCCTCCCGGCGCACGACCGCCTCGTTTAGGGCGAGAAAGCTGCCGCCGCCGCTCGTCTGCCCCGCAAGGAGCAGCCGCTCGCGCGCGCGCGCACGTCCGGCGAGCGCGCGCGCAAAATATTCCTCGAAGTGCGCGGGGTCGCACGAGCAGAGATACCCCACCTGCCCAAAGTTGACGGCGAGCACCGGCGCTCCGAGCCGCGCGAGCAGCGGAACCCGCCGCAAAATCGTCCCGTCCCCGCCGAGCGGCAGAGCGAAATCGATTAAAGGCTCTCCGGGGCGCGCGGCGCCCGAGGCGCCTTCCTCTCGCGCGCTCTCCGGGCGCGAGGCCTCCTCGCGGAGAACCTCCGCGGGCGGTAGACCGAGCTTCATCGCCTCATCGGGGGGGAAGAGCACTTTGTGCCGCCCCGCGAAGCGCGCGCGCAGGCTGAGCGCAAACGCGCGGGCGTCAGGGCTGCGCAAATTCGGCAGGAGAAGCAGTCGCATACACAAAACGGCGATACCGCCGGAAATAGAGAAAGTGCGCGGCTTCCTTTTTTGATGAGAAAAAGCAGCGCGGCGCTCCCGCGCCCTCGCGTTACCTCGCCCCCGCGGGAGCGCCTCGCCCCCGCGTGCCTACATCGAGCGGAACTTGCCGCCGGGCAGGGACTCGACGGCGCCCTCCATTTCGAGGATGGTGAGCAGCGGCAGCACATCCTGCACCGGCATCGCCGCAGCTTTCGCGAGATTGTCCGCCGTCATCTCCCCTCCCTGCCGCAACACGGTGAGGAGCTTCGCCTCGGGCGACCCCGCGGGATATTGGGGCGGCGGCGGCGCGGGTGCCTGCTCGGGGGGCGGCGCCGCTTTGCTCTTTTTCCTCCCGGGAGAGGGTGAGGGCGGGACAATCGGCGTAAACTCGTCAGCGCTTGCCGGCTTCCCCGCGCCGCCCGCGCTCTCGCTCTTTTTTTGCGGGGACTTTTCCGCGCCCGCCTCTTTCTTTCCCCGCGATGTTTTCTTCCCGCGCGGCCCTCCCGCGGTGGGAGCGGGTTCCTCGCCGCTCGGATACTCGGAGGAGCGCGCGTAGGCGCGGCGCGGCGCCGTGATGAGGTCTAGCCGCAGCACATTGTCGTATAGGCCCCGGTACTCCTGCAGGATGTCGAGGGCGCTGACGACCGGCAGCGCGTAATCGCAGATGAGGTCGTTTGTGCCGCTGCTCTCGCGCTCTCCGACAGGCCCGGGGAGGGCGAAGACCGTGCGCCCCTGCTCCTGCGCCGTGCGCGCGGTGATCAGCGCGCCGCTCGTATGATCCGCTTCGATAACGAAGGTCCCTTGGCACAGCCCGCTGATGATGCGGTTGCGGATGGGGAAGTTGGATCCCTTCGGGGGGGTTCCGGGGGGATACTCGGTGAGGATAAGCCCGTTTTTCGCGATTTCTTCCATCAAGCCCCGGTTCTCGGCGGGATAGGCGATGTCGATGCCGCAGCCGAGTACCGCGATGGTCATCCCGCCGGTGTCGAGCGCGGCGCGGTGACAGACCGAGTCGAGCCCCTTCGCCATCCCCGAGACTATCGTGACGCCTGCCTGCGCGAGGTCGAAGGCAACATTGTACCCCTCGCGCTGCCCGTAGGGAGTAAACCGCCGCGTCCCCACCGCCGCGATATAAACCCCGCGCGAAAAATCCGGCAGGCTCCCTCGGTAATACAAAATCAGAGGGCAGGTGCGAATATCGCGCAGCCGCCCCGGGAAAACCGCCATATCCGGCGTCAGTATGCCGTAGCCCTTCTCCTCGCAGGTCTCAAAGACCGCGCGCGCGTCGCTCGCGTGCTTGTCGGAGAGCGGGGCGATAAGGTTCGAGGGAAGCCCCCTCACCTTCTGCAGATCCGAAACGCTCGCCCGGTAGACTCCGCGCGCGTCGCCAAAGCGGTCGAGCAGAAGATCTCCGGCGGATGACCCGGGCGGAACGCGCAAGCTCAGCCAGATCCAGTACAAAAGCCCACTATCGCTCGCCATAGATAAAGAAAGAAAGACAGGGAAAGCGAAAAACGATTCTCAAAGAGCGGCGCCCGCGCTCACGCCACCTCGATGAGCTCATAGGCAGGATTTCCGATGCCGAGGGCGGCGGCGGCGTCGATGGTGTGCGCGCCGTCGCGGCTCTCCACCCGCTCGAGAAAGTGCGCTTGCCCCGGGTCATCGGTCGCCCGGTAGACAAGGTCGAGGCAGGCACGGTCGATGGCGACCGGGTCGCTTGACGCGAGCACCCCGATGTCACGCATACACGGATCCTCCGCCACGGCGCAGCAGTCGCAGTCGACCGAGAGGTTCTTCATCACATTGATATATAGCGCGCGCCCCTCAAAAAAGCGCACGACCGAGAGCGCGGCGTCCGCCATCGACTCAAGGAAGGCAGTGTGGTCGGCGGTCCACATCGCGGAAGGTTCTCCCGCGCCGTGGATGTACGCCTTGCCGTAGGAGGAGGCGATGCCGATCGACAGTTGTTTGAGCGCGCCGCCGTACCCGCCCATCGGGTGCCCCTTAAAGTGCGAGAGGACGAGAAGCGAGTCGTAATTCGAAAGATTTTTCCCGACGAAGTTTTTTTGAATCCGCTTTCCCTCGGGGATGGGGAGCTCCAGATCCGGCCCCTCGGCATCCATCAGATCGAAAGGAAAAAACTTATCCCATCCGTGCAGAGAAATCGTCTTGCGATGTTTCGCCGTGGTGTTGCGCTCTCCGTCGTAAGCGGTGTTGCACTCAACGACCGTTCCGCCGTATTCCGAAACGACGGGCTCCCAGAAGGCGGGGCGCAGGAAGTTTTGGTTGCCCACCTCGCCCGAGTGCACCTTAATGGCGACCCGCCCGGGCAGATCCACCCCGAGGTTTGCCGCGAGCTCGCGCACCATCTCCCCAGTGATCGTTTTGGAAAAATAAACCTTTGCCGGCATAAACTCCTCCCGCATGAATGGAGTAAACGAAAATATCTTTTCGCGGCTCCGCGCCGCGGCGCGCGCGACCCCCCTCTTCCCCGGCGATTTGCCCGCGAGGGCAGATGCCGCCCTACGCTCGCCCTTCCCGCGAATAACTTTTACTAAATTAAAGTATACCACCGCCCGCCCCCGCTCGTCAAGAGGGCGCGAGACCCCTTGCCCCGCCGCCTCTTCGCGGAGAAAACCGCTACTCGAAAAGGCGAACATATCAAAATAGAGCCGGCGCCCCCGCCGGCTCTCCCACGAACTCTTCTGTTTTCCGAGAGGAAATAGCACGCTCCTGCGCGCGACCTGCCCTGCTTAAAATTCGGTTTTCACCGCAGGGAAGTGCGATTTCGCGGCGGCGATCTCCTCCTCGGTCGGGATGAGGGTCTCATCGGCGGGGTCGGGTAGCCCTAACTGCACCGCCTTGGCGCTGCCGTACGCGTGATAGGGGAGGAACTCCACTCCGTCAAGGTTTGGGATCCCCGCCGCGATGTCTGCGAGCGCGCGGGCGTGGCTCTCGCTCGTGTTTATGCCGTGCAGGAGAATGCAGCGCAGGCGAATTCTCGCCCCGTCCTCCGCGAGCGCGCGGAGATTCGCGAGGATTCTCCGGTTTGAGACGCCGGTCCACGCGCGGTGGTCGCTCTCGTTTGTCAGCTTGATGTCAAAAAGAAACAGATCGCATACCTTTCGCAGGCGCGGCAAAAACGCGGGGTTGAAATGCCCGCAGGTCTCGATTGCCGTCGCGATGCCCTCCTCCTTGCAGCGCGCGAGCAGCGCGAGAGACTCCTCCGGCTGCGCCATCGGCTCCCCGCCCGAGAGCGTCACCCCGCCGCTCCTCCCGTAAAAGGGGCGATCGCGCGCAATAACGGCGAACACCTCCTCGACGGTGTGGCGCTCCCCCGTGATTGTGATCGCTCCCCCCGGGCAGACGGCGGCGCACGCCCCGCAAGAGGAACACCGCTCGCGCAGGAGGAGATGTTCCCCCTCCGGGGAGAGGGTATGCGCTCCGCGCGGGCAGACGGCAATACAACCCCCGCAACGGACGCAGAGCGCAGGCGCGAAGAGCAGCTGCGGGGTTGCCTCGCGCGCCTCGGGATTGTGGCACCAGCGGCAGCGCAGCGGGCATCCCTTCAGAAAGACGGTCGTGCGCACGCCCGGCCCATCGCGCGTGGAAAAGCGCTGTATATCTGTGAGAAGCAAGCGACCTCGGAAAAAGACCTTGCGGACTAGCCCGCACGGGTAGTCCGAGCTGTTGCCCGGCATAAAGCCCGGCATAGCGCGAAAACCGCTCCCCGAGCGGCTTTCCGATAGACCCGTCCGTTTTATAGCGCGCCGCAACCCCCCTCTCCCCGCGAGGTTTCGCTTTTCCCGCGCCGCTACCGCTTGGGCGGCCCTCAAGCGGGGAAGGGAAGCGCCCGAAAACCGCGCGCCGCCTCCCTTGCCCGGGTTTGCGCCGCGAAGAAAAATCGCGCGCGGGAGAGCCGGGAGTCAGTGGGGAGTGCGGGAGTGCCGGGGCTAAGCGGGAAGAGCGCTACATTCCCTGCTCGGTGCGCGCGATTATCATATCCTGCCAGCGCTCATCGAGCGTGACGAAGCGCGCGTTCCACCCCGAAACGCGCACCGAGAGGGTGCGGTAGTCCTCGGGATGCGCCTTCGCCTCGCGCAGGGTGCGCGAGTCGACGACATCCGGCTGCAGGAAGAATCCCCCGCAGGCGAGAAACCCCTCAAACAGCGCCTCGAGCGCGGCCGCGCCGTTCTCCCCCGAAACGGTCGAGGGCAGCAGTTTGAGGTCGAGCGCGACCCCGCCGGGAAGCTCGCGCAGGTTCGCCTTGCCGTAGGAGCGCAGAACCGCCGTCGCGCCGGTCGTGTCATCGCCCGGCGTCGGGGAGAGGTTGCTCGCGAGCACCTCGTGTGCGTGGCGCCCGGATGGGGTCGCGCGCCGGTAGGGCGCCCAGTCGATCTGCCGCCCGAAGGTCGAGACCCCGGGCGCCGTTCTCACCGGCGAGACCTTATCCATCTCAAGCGCGGTGGACGCGAACACATGGAGAATTTGCGCGAGCAGATCGTCCGCGCCATCGCCCCCCGGCTCCTCGGCATCGTTGCCGTAATAGGTGAGGCGGCTGCGCGCGTAGACGCGCAGAGGCTCTCCGTCCTCCCAGTCGCGCCGCAGAAGCAAGATGAGATCGCGCAGGGAGATCTTTTTCTCATCGAACGCGAGTTTTTTCAGGGCGTACAGGCTGTTCGCCGCGTCAGGCGCGCCGCCGATGTGCGGCGAAACGACCGTGTGGCGCGCCCCGCCCGAGTAATAGCCCTGCGCGCGCGCAATGCAGTCGTCCTCAAAGAGTGCGACAACCGGGTAGGGCGCGGCGGCGGTCGATGTCTTCCACGTCCAGCCGTCCTTGGTCTTCACTACCCGCCGCTCGATGCAGTTCTTGCGGACAAACTCGCGCGTGAAGCTCGATAGATCCGCGAAGTAGGCGTTTTTCAGTTCGGAAAAAGAGGAGAAGGACGGCGGCTCGCCCTCCCCGCCGAGATCGAGCGTGCGGTCGAGCAGAATGCGCAGCGCGTCGAAGGGATAGTAGATAAACGAGGTCGCGCCGGGAACCTGCACCTCCCAGCAGCCGTCGTTTGCGTAGGATCGCGCCTCCTCGGGCGAATATCCGTAGGAGATGAGGGAATCGAGCACTAATCTCTCGTTGTAGAGCGCGATCGCGCCGCCACCGTGGCGCACCGCCCGCGCCAGATGCGCGCGGAAAGAGGCGCTTGTTTTGTCGGAGAGCCGCACCGAGATGGGAAAGTCGCCGATCGGCAGCTCCTCGACAATGTCGATAACGAGGTCGGAGACCTCATTCGCGCTGTCCTCGCCGGTGTCGCTCAGGCCCCCGAGCACGATGTTTTGATAGTGCTGCGCATCTCCCGAGAGGCGCGGCGGGTTCGAGCGCACCCACTCGCAGCCCTTGATGAAGAATCCGGCGAGCAGCTCGCGCGCCTTATCTATCGTTATTCTTCCCATGGCGAGGTCTTTTTGCAGATACGGCCCGAGAATTTGGTCGATGCGCCCGATACCCGGCCAGTTGCCGCACAGCCTCGTGAAGGCAAAGCAAAACCACAGGCTCTGCAGCGCCTCCCGGAAGCTCTCGGGAGGCGCAAACGGCACGCGCGAAAAGTATTCCGCCACCGGGTGATGGGTTTCCCGCAGCACCGCGAGGACGCGCGCGTGATAAATCCGCATACAGTCGATGACGTTTTGCAGACTGTCGAGAAAGCGCAGCTGCTCGGGTGATCTCCCGGGCGCGGCGCGGCTCTCGCGAATCCGCTCCTCAAAAGAATCGACTCCTTCGCGCACCGCGCGCGCGAAATTCAGAGTCAGGTGGTCGACCGCGCCGATCACAGGCTTGCCGCCCCGCGTCGCCGGGAAATATCCCTCTAAGGCGAGCCCGAGGCAGGCGCTGCCCGAGACGGTCTCCTCAGGGATAACGCGCACCGGCACGCGCTCGACAAGACGCCGCAAAGCGATGTCGAACTTCTCGGTGGGGGAGAGCGCGTCGAAGCCCTCGACATCATCGAGTGAAACTGCATACAGCCGCATCGCCTCATCCCCGTACTCCCCTCGCAAAGAGCGCGCGGCAAACTCCCGCGTCCTCTCGCAGAGCCGCACCGGCCGCTCCCCGCACGCCGACGAAAACACTACCGCCATAACCGCCTCAAAACCAATCGAGGAAAGCCTCGCGCCGCAAACCCCTCCCGTGCAATCGCGGGCGCCGCTCCCTTTTTCCCGAGTATAGCATAGCGATACCGAGGGACGGGCGTGGGATTGTAAATTTTTTGGAAATTTTTCCCCCCGTGAGGCAATCCTCCCGCGAACTATGGTATAATGCCTTATTCCATATACTCGGATGGTGTGCCCTGCGCTCCGCGCCCGTCTCCCGCCGCCAAGGCGACCCTCGAAGTGGCGGCTGCGATCCCGCGAGGGAGCCGCCGCTTTCTTTTCGCGCGGAGGGCAGCGCCGGGGACTTTGTTCTCCCGCGCGCGGGCGCGGCTTGCGTCCCCCGGACGATCTTTTCCGGACAGCGCGGGGGAGAGGCGCGCGAGAGGGGAGAGGGGCTTTTTGTTCGGATATATTCGGCCGGTCGCGCCCGACCTTTATGTGCGCGAGAACACGCTATACCGCGGGGTCTACTGCGGGCTCTGCCGCGCGCTTGGGCGTGCGGTCGGGCACGCGGCGCGCCTCACGCTCTCCTACGATGGGGTGTTCCTCGCGCTGCTCCTCGCCGCTCTGCGCGGCGAGAGCTTCCGCGTTGCGCCCGGGCGGTGCGGGTTGAAGTTTTATCGCCGCCGCCCGATTGCCGCCGAGAATAGCTCGCTGCGCGACGCCGCCGCCGCGACGGCGATCCTCACCGCATACAAAATCGAGGACGAGCGTGCCGATGAGCGCGGGCTGCACCGCCTTGCCGCACGCCTTGCCCTCCCGCTCGCGCGGCGCGCGCGTCGCCGCGCCGAGGCGGCTCTCCCGGACAAGGCTCTCGGGGAGGCGCTTTCCTCCGGTTTCGCCGCGCTCGATGACGCCGAGCGCGCGGGAGAGGGCGCCGAGCCGCTCGCCGACCGTATGGGAGAAATTCTGCGCGCGCTCTTTGCCGCCTGCGCCGAGGACCCGGTCGAGCGCGATGTCCTCGGGCAGATCGGGTTTTCGCTCGGGCGGTGGGTCTACCTCCTCGACGCGGTCGACGACTATTCCGAGGATCGCAGAAGAAATCGCTTCAACCCGTTCAAGTCCCTCCCCGACTCCGCCTCCCTGCGCGCCGCGCTCAATTATCTCTTAGAGCCAGTCCGTGCTCTCCTCGACAAGCTGCGCCCCGCCCCCGGCGGAGAGGACATCCTCGGGATACTGAGAAACATCCTCAATGAAGGAATGCCCGCCAAAGCGGAGGAGATCCTCGCCAAAATAGAAGAGCGCCCCGGCGCCGACCCGCAGTGAGAAGATAGGCCGCACACCTCTTCCCGCAAGCGCACCCCCGCGCGAGGGGGAACAGCGCGGAGGGGAAGTAGCGCGCAAAACCGCGGGGGGAGCCTTCGCGCGCCGATGGCGCGCAAAGACTCCCCCCGCGAGAGGGTCGAGCGTGCTTTGCCCGCGCCCTCGCGGG
>CAZYCC010000021.1:12590-21355 GCA_964645985.1 uncultured Lachnospiraceae bacterium
GGGCAAAGTGGACGGGGCAACCCCGTCCATCGGGCTTCGCCCGACACCGCTCGAACCTCTCCCGCGCTGCGCGCGGGGTTTTGCGCGCGCCGCCGCGTACCGGGGTAGTAGAGGGGGGAGCGATACCCCCCGCGCGCGAGCGGGGCAGCGCAAGATCGCGATGAGAGGCACTGACCTATGCGTAATACCCCATCCCCGAGGTAGCACTCGAAATTTCGACAAAGCGGGGTTCCCCCTTCCCCTTCCCCCCGCAGCGGTGCAGTTCGCCTCACGATTGAGGCACTTCGGTTTCCCCGAAAACTAAATCGAGGAACGGCAGTGCAAATTCCGACAGGATCTGTGCTGTTTCCCGAAAAAAGCCTGATTTGAGGCGGAGCGCCTCGCTCGAACGAAGTGGCAAAAAGCCGCGACACCTCCCGCGAAAGGATACTTATGTCTGACCCTTACAAAGTGCTGGGCATCTCGCCGGACTGCTCGGACGAGGAGGTGAAGAAGGCGTACCACGAGCTCGCGCGCAAGTATCACCCGGACAACTACGCGGGCAACCCGCTCGCCGACCTTGTCTCCGAGAAGATGAAGGAAATCAACGAGGCGTACGAGCAGGTGCAAAAGGAGCGCGCGGGCGGGTCTCGCCCCTCCTCTCGCGCAAGCGCCGAAGAGAACGGGCAAACCGCCTTTTATTCTCGTGTGCGCGCCTACATTAACAGCGGCCGCTTCGATATGGCGGAGCGGATGCTCGATAGCGTTCCCTCCACCGAGCGCGGCGCCGAGTGGAACTATCTTCGCGGGTGCATTTGTCTGCAGCGGGGATGGGTGCTCGACGCGCAAAACTTCTTCACCTCGGCGTGCTATATGGACCCGGAGAACAGCGAGTACAAGCAGGCGCTCGACGCGATTCGCGAGCAAGGGAGCGCCGCCTCGCGCGGCTCCTCCCGCGAGTCGGGCTGCAGCTTTTGCGACATCTGCAACGGTCTTATCTGCGCCGACTGCTGCTGCGAATCGATGGGCAGCGACCTCCTCCCCTGCTGTTAAGCGCACCGCAGACGCGTACCTCCCCGCAATCCCTCGCCCCTCGCGGTGAAACGGCGCGGGCGGCCTCCTCCGCGCCGCGAGGTGACCCCCGGTGATACGCCGGTCTTAAAAAATGCATATTTCGTTTTTGCCTAATCTATGACCCCCGATAAGCACACTTCCGCTATAGGCGATCCCGCGCGCGAGGGCGACGGCCAAACGGAGGCGAGCGCTTCCGCACCGTCCTCGAGCTCCCCCGGCGATCCCGCGCGCGCGGGCGACCCCGGGGATGCGCGGGAAGGCGAAACTCCCCCTCTCCGCCGCTCGCCCCCCCGCCGCGCGCGCGCATATGACGTGCCGAACCGCTCGCGCGCCCGCGCCATCGCGGCGGGAGCGCTCTGCGCGGCGCTGATTGTGCTCTTTCTTTTCCTCGGCAACCTCATCGATGTCGCAGATCTGACTTTCGCCGCCCTCTCGACCCTGCTTATTTGGTTCCTTACTCTTGAGTTCGGGCGGCGAACCGCCCTCGGCGCGTATCTTGCCGCCACGATCCTATCCTTTCTTCTCCTGCCGAATAAGGCGGCGCCGCTGCTCTTCACGGGATTTTTCGGATGGTACCCGCTTGCCAAGCCCACGTTTGACTGCCTCCCGCGCCTTCCGCGCGCCGTGCTGAAGCTGCTCACGGTCAACGCCGCCTGCGTTGGGCTGTCGCTGCTCTTTTCCTCGCTGATGGGCCTTTCCTCCTATTCGCTGCCCTTTCTTCTGCTGCTCCTTCTCCTCTACAACCTCGCTTTTCTTCTCTTCGATGTCGCGATGACCCGCTTCGTCCCCTTCTATCACCGCCGCCTTCGCCCCGTCCTCGTGCGCGCGGGTCTTTGCAAATAAACGGCGCGAGGATGTCGCTTTTTGAGTTTTTCGCAAAAACGCGCCCTCGCCCCCCGATAGGGCAGGGAATCGCCCTTTTCGTTTGGTGAGCCGCAGCGGCTCCCTCCCCTCACGTCGATAGGATTTTATGGACGCCGACAGTATTCCCATACTTCTCGCCATTTTCGTTTTGCTCGCGCTCTCCGCCTTCTTCTCGGCGACAGAGACGGCCTTCAGCTCGCTCAACCGCCTCAAACTCAAGAGTATGGCGGGCGCGGGAGACCGCCGCGCCGCGCGTACCCTCGCCCTTGAGGAAAATTACGACAAACTCCTGACTACCATCCTCATCGGCAACAACATCGTCAACATCACGATGTCCTCGCTCGCCACCGTCTTCTTCATCGGGCTGCTCGCCCATAACGGCGCGGCGGTGTCGACCGTGGTGATCACGATATTGGTACTGATCTTTGGGGAAATCACCCCTAAGAGTCTCGCCAAGGAAGCTCCCGAGCGCTTCGCGATGGCGGTGACGCCGGTGATCCGCGTCTTCCTTGTCCTCTTCACTCCGGTCAACGCGATCTTCTCCGCTTGGAAAAAGCTGCTGCTGCGCCTCTTTCACCTGCGCTCCGAGAAGGCCGTCACCGAGGAGGACATCCTCACCATCGTCACCGAGGCGGAGAATGTCGGCGAGATCGACGAGGGCGAGAGCCGCATTATCCGGCAGGCGGTCGAGTTCAACGAGATGGAGGTGCGCGAAATCCTCACCCCGCGCGTCAGGATGACCGCGGTCGAGCGTTCGTCATCGCCGGACGAGATTCTCGCGGTCTTTCGCGAGAGCGAGTTCACGCGCATCCCGGTGTATGAGGAATCGCTCGACAACATCATCGGCATTCTCAACCAAAAGGACTTCTACGAGCGCGCGCTCATAGGCGGGGAGAGCGTCGCCTCGGTCTGGACGAAGCCCACCTTTGTCCCGGAAAGCGCGAATCTCGGCGACCTCCTCGCCGAAATGCGCCGCAGCCACACGCACATGGCGGTCGTCGTCGATGAGTACGGCGGGACGGCGGGTCTAGTGACAATGGAGGACATTCTCGAGGAGCTGGTCGGAGAGATTTACGACGAGCACGACGAGGAGGAGATCGCCCTGCGGCGTACGCACGGCGGCTACCGGGTACTCTGCTCCGCGCCGATAGGCGATCTCTTCGACGCGGTCGGCTATGAGGAGGAGACCGATGCCGCGACGGTCTCCGGGTGGCTAGCAGAGAAGCTCGAGAAAATCCCCGAGCGCGGCGACAGTGTCACCGCCGGCCCCCTTCGCATTACCGTCACCCGCTCCCACGAAAATAAACCTATTGAAGTATTCGTGCGCGTGGAAAAACAGGAAGCGGAAAAACCCTCGCTCCCGAGCGCGGAGGAAAAAACCGATGGATAATGAGGTCTTCTGCGGCGAAAAAACGCCCGATGTTCTTCTTTCTTACCGCCGCCCGGTGTGGGCTCTAACCGGCGGGGCGGGGGCGGTGACCGATGGGATTTGCGACGCGCGCGTCCACTGGGACGGCGGCGCGGCGCCCGCCTCCTGCATTATCGACCTCGGCGGGCTGCACCGCGTCCGGCGCGTGCGGGTTATCACCTATTACGGCGACGGGCGCTACTACCACTTCCGCGTCTCCACCTCGCGCGGGAGCGGCGCTGCGTATGCGCTCTTCGGCGAGAAGACCGATGACACCCCGGCGAGCGAGGAGGGGACGACCCTCGAGGGAGAGGGCGTTCTCGCGCGGTATGTCAAGGTCGAGATGCTCTATAACAGCGCGAATGAGGCGGTGCACATCGCCGAGTGCGAGGTCTGGGGTGACGCGCGCGTCGAGGACGAGCTCGCGCCATCGCCGCTTGGCGACGCCCCCGCCGAGGAGACCTCGGGCGAGGAAGACGCCTTCTCTCCTAAAAACTCCTCCGCCTCCCTCCCTACTTATGGTGAGAAGGATGCTTCCGCGCCGCTTGATCTCGCCCTGCATAAGCCCTGCCGGGCGAACAGCGGCGGAGCGTTCGCCTCGTTTGTGACAGACGGCGACCCCGAGAGCTGCTGGGTCGGCGAGGCGGTGCCGAAGCATGTGGACATTGACCTGCTTGCCAATTATTCGCTGACCAAAGTCATCGTGCGAGTCCCGTCTCTTTCCGACTTTCGCTATATCCTTTACGCAAGCCGCGACGGCGTGCGCTTCGAGCGCCTTGCGAAAAGCGAGGAGGGCGCCCCCGTTCCTGCCGTCGGGGAGAACACCGCGCGCGCTTTTTCCTTCCCCGGAACACCGCCCGCCCGCGTCCTTCGCGTAATGATCACCGGCAGCTCGCGCGGCGCAGGGCAGGTCGCGATGATCTCGGGCGTGTCGGTCTTCGGGGAGGCGGCGAGCGGCCCTCTTCTCCCGACCCGCCGCACCCTCTCTCTCCCTACCTACAAGGACTGGCTGCGCGAGGCTCACGGCATTGACATCCCCCCGCGCGCCCGACGCGAGGACAGCTTTAGCGCGCAGGATACGATAGCCGCGCTGCGTGGTCTTGTCACCCGGGTGATGGGCGAGGGGTACGCCGATCGCTTCGATTTTCGCCTGTGTCCCGCTGAGAAAGACCGTTACCGTGTGTTTTCCTCCGGCGGCAAAATTGCGGTGGAGGGGCGAAACGGCGTCTGCGCCGCGGTCGGCGTTCGCCGCTATCTTGAGGACTGCTGCGGCGCGCAAATTTCGCAGCAGACGAAACAAATGGCGCTGCCGCCCCCCGCCGCGCTGCCTCTGCCGGAAGGGCCGCTTGCCGGGGAGTGCGCGGTTTCTTTGCGTTACGCCTACAATTATTGCACGCACTCCTACACGATGCCCTTCTTCGGGCGCGAGGACTGGCAGCGCGAGCTCGACTATCTCCTGCTCGAGGGGGTCAATCTCGTCCTCGACCTCACCGGGAGCGAGGCGCTCTGGGTCGCCTATTTGCAGAAGCTCGGCTACACGGCCGATGAGGCAAAGGATTTCGTCTGCGGCTACTGCTACAAGGCGTGGTGGCTGATGGGCAACCTCGAGGGGTACGGGGGGCCGGTCGGAGACACCTGGATTTTCGACACGCTGCAGATCGCGCGCGAGAACCAGCGCTATCTCACGGTGATGGGCGCGCAGCCCGCTCTGCAAACCTTCGTTGGGGCGCTGCCCGAGAGCTTTGCCGCCATCGCGGGGGAGCATTTGCGTGCGAGGGGCTTCCCGGATGTGACGCCTTACCTTGCGCCGCAGGGGCTGTGGGCGGGGGGATTCGTCCGCCCGAACGTCCTCAAAACGACCTACCCCGGCTATTCCTACCTCGCCGAGCTGTTCTATCAAACACAAGAAGAGATCTACGGCAATGTGACCAACTTTTATTGCGGCGATGTCTGCCACGAGGGCGGCATTGTCCCCGCGGATCTCTCGAAAGCCGAGATGTCGGCGAAAATCCTTGACGAGCTGCTCAAAGCGAACGAGCGCGGCGTTTGGATATTGCAGGGGTGGTGGTCCAACCCGATGCGCGAGGTGCTCGAGGGCTTCGGATCCCGTAAGCGCGAGCATGTGCTCATTTTAGACCTCGCCGCGCTCGCCAATCCCAAGTGGACAGACGAGAAGACTTGGGGATCGCGCGAGTTCGGCGGGACCGGGTGGATCTTCTGCAACCTCGACAACTACGGTGGGCGCACCGGGATGCACGGCAAACTGCGAGAGATGACGCGGCTCGTGCGCGGGGCGATGAGCGAGGGCAAACTGCTCGCCGGCGTCGGCATCACGCCGGAGGGCACCTTTGGCAACCCGGCGGTGTTCGACCTTTACTGGCGCCTGCCTTGGACCTCGCCCGAGGAGGAGTTTGATTTTGACGCGTGGCTCGCTCGCTATGTCGATCGGCGGTATGGAGAGATCTCGCCCGAGGCGGAGCACGAGCTGCAGGCGGCGTGGGAGATCTTCTCGCGCACGGTCTACGGTGTCGACAGCTACGACGGTACGACGAAGAATAACGTGATTTGCGAGAACGCGTCCTTCTCGCCCGGCTACTGCGCGGGTCCGTACTACAAAATCGCCTACGACCGGGATGAGTTTGAGAAGGGCGTCGCGCACTTTGCGGCGGCGGGGCGGCTCGCCCCCGCGCTCCTCTCGCGCGAGAACTATGTCTACGACGCGGTAGATCTCTTCCGCATGCTGCCGACCATCGCGGCGGACGACCTCTTCGATCTCTGCAAGGCGGCGCTCTCGGCGGGCGACGCGAAAGTCTTTGGCGAGGCCGGTGCGGCGTTTCTTTCCTGTATGGAAGCTGTGCGGCATCTCTGCGCCTACCAAAAGGACGCGCTCCTCGGAACCTGGGTCGGTAGGGCGAGGGATTTTCGCGAGACGAGCGGGGGGAGAGAACCCCCCGGCGGCAACAATTACGACGACTTCGATGAGGATTTGATGGAGATAAGCGCGCGCGCTCTGCTGACCGTCTGGGCGTCCTCACCTATCACCAACTACGCCGCGCGGCAGCTCGACCGCCTCATGGAGGACTACTACGAGCGAATGTGGCGCGAGCTCATCGAGAAAATTAACGCGGCGTTTTCCGAAGGGAGGACGCCGCCGGTCTCGCTCGGCGCCGCGCGCTGCTATGAGATCGGGTGGGACTTCGCGCTGAAAAAAGAAACTCTCTCGCGAACCCCTCTCCCCGCGGAAGGCGGGGGGGTTGGGCGCACGCCGTCCCTGCTCGATATATACGAGCGCGAGGTCGCGCCGCACGCGCACACCCGCGCTAAGATCTCCGCGCTGACGCAAAGTCTCTTAGAGAAGGCGACAACCACCGCGCCGACAAGCGAGGATCTGACCGCCACCGTTGCGACGAATATAGAGCATTAGCCGGGCAAACCCACCGTCGCTATGCTTGCAAAGACATCTCCCACACTCCGGGCGATTGCCGAAAGCTTCTCGCGGCGCGTGGGGTTCCTTCTCCGCAAAGCGGCGCGCGAGGCTCGCGCCGCTTTCGCTTCATTTTACTTCTCTCGCGGGCGCGGCGCTTTCGCGCCAGCGCAAGAGAACCACAGGTTGTTTTATGTTCGTCGAATCCTCTCGCGCGCTCACACCGTTTCTTTCGTCATCGCTCCTGCGCTCGCCGCACGGGTTTTCCACTCGGGCGGGAGGCGTTTCGAGCGCCGCGCATCTCGCCACGCTCAATTTCTCTACCGCGCGCGGCGACACGGCCGAGAACGTGCGCGAAAACTTCCGCCGCTTCACCGAGGCGGCGGGGCTTCCCGCGCGCGTTGCCGTTCTCGCGCAGGTTCACGGCAGCGATGTGCTGACCCTTGACCGTGCGGCAATCGAGCGCCTCCCCTCCCCCGCGAGCGGCGACCTTCCCGCGGGGGACGGGCTTGTGACGCGTGAGCGCGGCGTGACGCTCTGCGTGCGCGTCGCCGACTGCCTGCCGATTCTGCTAGAGGATAGCGAGGCGGGGGTGGTTTGTGCGCTGCACGCGGGATGGCGCGGGAGCGTCGCTGGGATCGCGGCGCGGGGGGTTATGGCAATGACGCGGCTCGGGGCGAGCTGCGCGTCGATTCGCGCCGCCATAGGCCCCGGTATTCACGAATGCTGTTTTGAGGTCGGAGGGGAGGTGCGGGAGGCGATCGCCTCGTCCTGCGGCGAGGAGATGGCGCGCCGCGTCACTGCGGAGCGCGAGGGAAAGCTCTTCGCGGATCTGCCCGCGCTCAACCGCGCCCTCCTTCTTCGCGCGGGCGTTCTGCCCGAGCATATTGACATCTGCGCCGCGTGCACCTGCTGCGATCCCGCGCGCTTCTTCTCCCACCGCGGCAGCGGCGGCGCGCGCGGCGTGATGGCAGCGATGATCTCCCTGCCGGAGCAGTGAGAAAGACAGAAAAAAAGAGTAAGAAACCACCCGCCAAAGATCGAGGAGAGAATTTTGGTTATCCCCCTATCCGCACATATTTTCTCTTTTCTCGAGAGACAGAGCAGGGGAGTTTCGTGCCACGATTCCGACTGCCCTTTCCCCGTTCACGCCGAACTGCAGCACGAGGTTGAGCATACGCTGCGAAGCGGGACCGTCCCAACCGTCAAAATCTATCGTCTTCTGCCCCAGCTTTTCATACAGCGTCCCCGCCGGATTGTTTCCGAGATCCTGCATGTTGTACGTTTGGTCGTCGAACCCTTTCCCCGGCTCGATGCAGAAGACCTGCATACTGTTCCCGCTCCCGCCGTGCGCGGTGTAGCGGTGCATATTGAGGTTGGCGCTGCTTCGCGAAAACTCCATCGGGTTGCTTGTCGTGGCGACGCCGATATTCGTCACGGTAATTTTGTCGCCGCTTGTGTCGGTGAGGTTCTCGTAGGTTATGGTGACAGGTTTTCCGTCCGCCCAATCCGGCAAAGCGGCGTTGACGGGCAGAGCGAGGAACATCGCGAGCAGGAGCAGCAGCGCTCCCGCCGCGACAAAGGTCATCGGTTTCCATTTTGTTCTCATTTTGATACCCTTCTTTCTGTGGAAAAGAAAAAGCGCCGAAATCGGCGCACAACGTTGTGAATCTTGATTTGATAGATTATTTGGCAGCGACGACAAAAGCGATCGCGTCCTTCCCGTTGTAATCTACTATATTTTTGAACTCGTCTACCATTACATGATAGCAACGGAAGCGGAGGTTGTGAGGCTTCCCTATACCGTCAAGGGCTTTTGCAACTCCCATCAAACTATATGTGTTGCTTTCCTCGGGAAAACAACAAAAAGAGGCCGCTCCGTGACTTCCAAGTCCATCCAGCGAAACAATAAGGTCTCCAAGATGGGATTCATCAATGTGTTGGTAGTTTTCATCGAGATCGTATTCCAGCGTGTCATCCCAAGTGAAGGTGAAGTCTCTGAACTGAAGGTTCTCG
>CAZYCC010000022.1:0-7227 GCA_964645985.1 uncultured Lachnospiraceae bacterium
GAGGCTTGACATAACCTGACCCCTCGCCCCCGCCGCGTCTGCCTTGCATTCGCCTTGATTTTGTGGTATACTTCTCCCGCTAGATGAGGTATGTATGACGAAAACCGTTCTTTTACCGGCAATGCTGCCGGGGATGCGCGAGGGCGTGGTCTGCGCCTTTCTCAAGCGGCCGGGAGACGCGGTCGCCTCGGGCGAGGCGCTCTTTGACGTGGAGACCGACAAGGTCGTCTGCTCGGTCGAGGCGGAGGAGGCGGGAACCGTGCGAGAACTGCTGCGCGAGGAGGGCGACCGCCTCACGGTCGGCTCCCCCGTGATGACCCTCGACATCGCCGAACCCTGCGGCGAGGGCAACTCGCGCGCGGCGGCGGAACCGCCCGCCGAATCATTCGCGGGAGGCGACTCGCCCCGCTCCCCCTCAAATGAGGAAAATGACCCCCGCGCTCCCGGCGGCGATCTCTCCCCGGAGGCTCCTAGGTGATCTCGGAACCTCGCCCCGCGTGGCTGCGCGTATCCTATAACCCGCACGAGGTCGAGCAGACCTCGCGCATTCTTGGGCAGCTCGGGCTGCGCACCGTCTGCACCGCCGCCTCCTGCCCGAATATCGGCGAGTGCTACCGCCGCCGCACCGCGACTTTTCTCATCCTCGGCGAGCATTGCACGCGAGCCTGCCGCTTTTGCGATGTTCCGACCGGCGTGGGAGACCCGCTCGACCGCGAGGAGCCGGCGCGCCTCGCGCAGGCGGCGGCGCGGCTGGGCCTGCGCCATGTCGTCGTCACCTGTGTGACGCGAGACGATCTTCCCGACGGGGGCGCGGGGCAGTTTGTCGCGGTGACGCGCGCGCTGCGGGAGGCTCTGCCGGACGCCGCCGTCGAGCTGCTCATCTCGGATTTTGACGGCAGCAGAGCCGCGCTTGATGAGGTGCTCGCCGCTTCGCCGGATGTGCTAGGGCACAATATGGAGACCGTGCGGCGCCTGACGCCGTCGGTGCGCGCCCGCGCGACCTACGAGCGCTCTCTCGGGGTGCTCGCGCGCGCGAGGGAAAACCTGCCGCGGGGTCTCGTGAAGACCGGATTTATGCTCGGTCTCGGCGAAACGCGGGAGGAGGTCCTAGAGCTGCTCGCCGACATTCGCGCGACCGGGTGCGATATTGTCACCATCAGTCAGTATCTGCCGCCATCCCCCGCGCACGCGCCGCTCGTGCGCTATGTTCCGCCGGAGGAGTTCGAGGAGCTGCGCGAGGCAGCGCTTGAAATGGGCTTTCGCGGAGTCATCGCCTCGCCACTCGCGCGCAGCTCTTATCACGCGGACGAGGCGTTCGCCTCGGCAAAGGAAAGAGCAGGGCAGTGAAGCGCGCGCCCTCGCTCTCCTAGGCAAGCCCCATTGCGTTTCGTTATTCCCCGCAATTCCCCGACCGATTCCGCGCGATATTTTGACCATCACGCCGCATATCCTGCCCAAACGGTAAATTTTACCCCGCGCACTCCGCCCCCTCGCGAAAGAGCCGTTGTTTTGCCCCGTCCGGCGAGCACCCGCCCGTCCCACCGAACATCCCCGCGAGGGGGTCGCTTCGACCTTTGCCCCCTCGCCGCACCCGCGCCGCACCCGCGCGAGCGCGGGCATAGCGGAATTTCTCAGAACCCCCGTTTTTCCTCCCACCTCGCCAAATCCCCGCGAGAGGGGCCGCTTCGCGCTTCGCTCCCCGTGACATTCGCCGCTGTTTCGTCACACTCGACAAACGGTCGTCGCTTTGGCTTTACCGCTGCCCGCCCCGCCAAATTCCCCGCGCGCTCCGTTCGCCGAACCTTTTCGGTGTTTCGTCCTGTTTGACAAATTTTCCCGCACCCCTCGCGCGATTTTGTTGTTTTCGCCTAAAAGATGAACCGAATGTAAACATTTCTCATCTTTTTTATGTATACTCTTCTCCCGCCGTCGAACGATGTGTTCTTTCTCTTCGGGCTGGAGCTCGCACTCGCGCGGCGCGGCGCGGCCGGAGACACGGGCCTGCTCATGCTCTGGCGCACAACGCCGACGGTCATGATCGGGCGCTATCAGAACCTCGCCGAGGAGGTGCGCGCGGAGGAGGCGCGGGCGCGGGGGGTCGCGCTGGTGCGGCGGCGATCGGGCGGCGGGACGATTTACACAGATCTCGGCGGGTGGCAGTTCGGATTTCTCACCCCCGCGCGCGACGATGAGCCGCCTTTTCGCCGCCAGCTCGACCTCGTCACGTCGTCGCTGCGCGAGATGGGCGTGCCGGCGGAGCTGTCCGGACGCAACGATCTGACCCTTTGCGGGCGGAAAATCTCGGGCAGCGCGGGCTACCGCGAGAGCGGCACGCTCGTGCACCACGGGTCTCTGCTCTTCGACTCAGACCTTTCTGCAATGGAGCGGCTGACCACCGTCGACCCGGTCAAGTTTCGCTCAAAGAGTATTCGCTCTGTGCGCGATCGCGTCACCAACATTCGCGAGCACCTGCCGCCGCGCCTTTCCTCGATGACCGCCGACGAGTTCGCCGCGGCGCTCCTGCGCGGCATTCTCGCGCGGGCGGGGGACGATGGCGCCCTCCCCCTCTCGGAGAGTGTTCTTAGCGCTGCAAAGGAGCTTGGGCGCAACGAGTTCGCCTCGCGCGCGGCGCTCCTCGGGCGCAATCCTCCCTTTGAGGTCGAGCGGGTGGGGCACTTCCCCGGCGGAACGCTGCGCGCGCGCCTCTCCTCGCGCGGCGGTGTCCTCACCGGCGTGACGCTCGCGGGCGATTTTTTCTCCTCCTGCGACCCCGGCGACTGGGAGGCGGCGCTCTCCGGCTGCCCGCTTGAGCGACGGGAAATCCTCGTGCGCTTGCGAGCTCTGCCGCCCATTCACGGCGTTTCGCGGGAGGGGCTCGCAGCTCTCCTTTGCGGGGAAGATTCCCCCAAAGAGGCGTGCGAGCCGCGCTAAACCGACGCGCGCCGAGTTTTCCCGTGTAGCGAGTGCTTTTCGAAACACCGCCGCGCCGCTCCCGGCAGGAGCGCGTCCCCGGGAGAGGGCAAACCTCGCTCCCGCTTGTCTGTTCTTATATTTTAGGAAGCGTTTTCCCGCGCCCGCTCTCGCGGCGCCGCGCCTTTCCTCCCGCAGAACCGCCCCTATGCTCCCCCCGATTTGCGACGCGCACGCGCACATTTTCCCAGACGACCTCGCCGAGCGGGCGTCGCGCAACATCGGCGAATTTTACGGCGAGCCGATGCACGCTCCTGCGTCGGTGGGGGCGCTGCTGCGCGAGGAGGAGAGCATCGGGGCAAAGCATACTCTCGTCTGCTCATCGGCTCTCTCGCCACATCAGGTAGAGCCAATCGACGACTTCATCGCAGCTGCCTGCCGCGCGCACCCCTTTTTTGTGGGCCTCGGCGCGATGCACCCCGCCTATGAGGGGTGGGAGCGCGAGCTTGATCGCGCGGCGACCCTCGGGCTGCGCGGGGTCAAGCTCCACCCGGATTTTCAGGGCTTCGCGCTCGATGACCCGGCGATGCTGCCCTTTTACCGGGCGCTCTCGCGGCGCGGGATGACCGTCCTTTTTCACATAGGCGATAACCGCGGGGATCTCTCCTCACCCACACGCCTTGCGCGCCTGCTCGAGCGGGTGCCGGATCTGCGCGTGCAGGCGGCGCACTTCGGCGGTTACCGCGTCTGGGATGAGGTGGAGGTTCTGCCGCCCGGCAACCCCAATTTGTGGTTTGACACTTCCAGCTCGCTCACATATCTGCCGCGCGAGCGGGTGCTACAGCTCATCGACCGCTACGGATACCGGCAGTTCCTCTTCGGCACGGATTTTCCGATGTGGAGCGCGAGCGAGGAGCTTGCGCGCTTCCTCGCGCTCGGTCTGCCCGAGCGGCAGGAGCGCGCCATTCTCGGTGGCAACTTCGAGCGAATTTACTTCGGTGCGGACAACGCCCCGGAGTAACCGCCCCCCGCTTCGCAAGGAGCCGCCCCGCGCCCCGGCGTAATCGCGCCCCGCGCTCCTCGCGAAATCCGGCGCGAGGTTTTCCCCCTCTCCGTCTTTCCTGTGTGATAGCCTTGCCTCTCCCACGTCCCTCCCCCAACCCAAAACCCCGCGCGAACTCGCGCGGGGTTTTGTTTTCTGATGCTACTTCGGCGAGGTTCGCCTTCTCGCCGGGTGTTGCGCAGGTGGTCACACCGGGTGGACCTTCGTTTCCTTGTCCGCCGCGTCGTCTAAACCGAGCTTCGCAGCGGCGCGCCGCTCGAAGAATTTCGTCGCGACCTGCTCGAAGAGCGCGTAGGAGAGCACGTCCTCCTCTTGGGTAGCGTACGCCGACGCCTTTTTCCGCAGCTCATCGAGCTCCGGTTTGAGCAGATCCGCCGGGCGGCAGGTGATCGGCTCCTCGTCCCCTAAGATTTTCTTTTGGAAGGCGGGGTCGATCGGCACGGCGGTGCGCCCGTACTCCCCGCGTATGAGCGCCTTAAACTCCTTTGTCACAGACTTGTACCGCTCGCCGTAGATGACATTGAGCACCGCCTGCGTCCCGACGATTTGCGAGGAGGGCGTGACGAGCGGCGGATACCCGGCGTCGGCGCGCACGCGCGGCACCTCGGCGAGGCACTCGTCGAGCTTGTCGCTCTTGTTCATCTCCTTGAGCTGCGAGATGAGGTTGGAGAGCATCCCGCCCGGCACCTGATAGAGCAGCGCGTTGACGTTGACTTTGAGCACCTTCGGGTCGAGCAGCCCCTCGGCAATGTACTTCTCGCGCAGTTTTGTGAAGTGCTTGCTGATGACATCGAGCTTCGCGAGATCCAGACCCGTGTCGTAGGGCGTGCCTTGCAGGGCGGCGACAATCGGCTCTGTCGGCGGCTGAGAGGTGCCCATCGCCATCGGCGAGATCGCCGTGTCGACGATGTCGCAGCCCGCCTCGATCGCTTTGAGCGCGGTCATCGAGGCGAGACCCGCCGTGTAGTGGGTGTGCAGCTCGAGCGGCAGATCGGGGAACGCCTCCTTGATCGCGCGCACGAGCACCTCGGCGTCGTAGGGCTTCAGCAGGCCCGCCATATCCTTGATGCAGATCGAGTTGACCCCCATCTCGACGAGCTGCCGTGTGTAGTTGACGTAATACTCGGTCGTGTAGACAGGCCCTGTCGTGTAGGAGATCGCGACCTGTACATGGCCGCCCTCTTTGTTCGTCGCCTTAATCGCCGTCTCTAAGTTTCGCGCGTCGTTGAGCGCGTCGAAGATGCGGATGATGTCGATGCCGTTGGCAATCGACTTCTGCACGAAATACTCGACGACATCGTCGGCGTAGTGGCGGTAGCCTAAGATATTTTGCCCGCGAAAGAGCATTTGCAGCTTGGTCTTCTTGACGCGCGCGCGAATTTTGCGCAGCCGCTCCCACGGATCCTCGTTAAGGAAGCGCAGGCAGGCGTCGAAGGTCGCGCCGCCCCACGCCTCAAGCGAGTAGTAGCCGACATCGTCCATCGCCTCGAGGATGGGCAGCATCTCGTCGGTCGTCATGCGCGTGGCGATGAGCGACTGGTGCGAGTCGCGCAGCACCGTCTCGCAGATTTTCACCGGATGAGGAGCGGTCTTGGCGGACGGCGCGGGAGCGCTCTTGGGGGGATTGGTGGAGGGGGATGGTTTGGACATAGCAATCTCGCTTTCGATTTTCAGCCGCCTGTGGTGGAAAAGAACGAAACAAAATGCGCGTGGGCGCGCCCCGTCGGGAGCGTCGCGCGCTGCGCCGCCGCCTGCGTATGGGCACCGCGCCGGAGGGGCGATCCCGCCCCGCGCGATGAACGGAAACGCAGCCTAGGTGAGTCCGGACGTGCTGCCGGGAGCAAAGAGCGCGGCGGCGTGCGCGCTAATGCGCGAAGAGCGCGAGCAGAACTCCGGCGGCGACCGCCGAGCCGATAACACCGGCGACATTCGGCCCCATCGCGTGCATGAGCAGGAAGTTAGACGGGTTCTCCTTTGCCCCACTTTCTGTGAGACGCGCGCCGCCATCGGCACGGCGGAGACCCCCGCTGACCCGATGAGGGGGTTAACCTTGTTCCCCGTCAGCTTGCACATCACCACGCCGCCGAGAAGGCCTCCGCAGGTGGAGATGGCGAACGCCACGAGGCCAAGGAAGATGATGAGGATGGTCTGCACCGAGAGGAAGTTGTCCGCCGCCGCCGTCGCCCCGACCGTGATGCCGAGGAAGATGGTGACGATGTTCATCAGCTCGTTCTGCGCGGTCTTGGAGAGGCGGTCGGTCACGCCACAGACGGTCAGCAGATTGCCGAACATCAGGCTGCCGATCAGCGGACCCGCGTCCGGGACGATGAGGCAGACGACCGCCGTCACGACAATGGGAAAGAGGATTTTCTCAAGTTTGGTGACCTCGCGCAGGTTGGTCATCACGATGCTGCGCTGCTTTTTGGTGGTGAGCAGCTTCATAAACGGCGGCTGAATCATGGGAATCAGCGCCATATAAGAATACGCGGCGATCGCGATCGCGCCTAAGAGGTGCGGCGCTAAGATTTTCGTCACCATAATGGCGGTCGGCCCGTCCGCCCCGCCGATGATGCCGATGGCGGCCGCCTCCTGCGGGGTGAAGAACCCGGAGATGAGAGCGCCGCTAAACGCGACGAAGACACCGAGCTGCGCCGCCGCGCCGAGCAGAAGCGACTTCGGGTTGGAGATGAGCGGCGTAAAGTCGGTCATCGCGCCGATGCCGATAAAGATGAGGCAGGGGTAGATCCCGAGCTTCACGCCGAGATAGAGCAGATCGAGCAGGCCCCCCTCGTTAACCGTCTGCTTGACGACCTCGGCGAGGGTGTGGTCGCCGATGAAAAAGTCGAGATGGAAGAGATTCACCCCGGGCAGGTTGCCGAGGAGCATCCCGATGGCGATCGGCAGGAGCAGCAGCGGCTCAAAGCCGCGCTTGATGGCGAGGTAGACCAAAATCCCGGCGATCGCCCACATGATCACCGATTTGAGGATTTCCAGCCAATCTCCGCCCGCAAAGAGCTGATATACGCCGGTTTGCCGCAGAAAATTGAGTATCGATTCGGCCATGACGAAGTTTTATCCTTTCGCTCGCGCCCGCGCTTATTGGAGAGTGACGATAACATCGTCTGTCTGAACGGAGGCGCCCGCCTGCACGGCAACGGCGGCGACCGTCCCGTCGCGCGGCGAGGGAATATCGTTCTCCATCTTCATCGCCTCAAGCACCGCGAGCACGTCGCCCTTCTTGACGCTCTGCCCGG
>CAZYCC010000022.1:7327-12708 GCA_964645985.1 uncultured Lachnospiraceae bacterium
TTGATCGTGATGCTGTATTTTTTCATAAAAAACTCCTTTGCGGATAAAGAAAACAAAAACGAAAATCACCGCCCTGCCCCCGCGCCCCCGCGAGAGGGGTCTTATCTTATTTGCGGGAGGCGCGGTGCGATTTTTCGCGCCCCCGCGCTGCCCCCCGCGCTGCCCCCGCGCTCTAGCGGGAGAGGGGGTACCCCCTGCGGCGGGTAGGGGTGCGCCCGATATTTTTTCGGAAAACTTAGCTTGTCGCGAGCAACCTCTCGGCTTACATCGAAAGAGCGTGGGAAGCCCCACGAAAGCCGCGAGCGTCCGGCAAACGCCGCTCCCCCCCTCCCGAGGCTTGCGGCAAGCCCCTCGAAATGGGGAAAGTTGCCCGCGCCGCCGCCTCGCCTATCACGCGCTCACCCGGGGAAGTCCCCCCGAGGCGGCAAGCCGATCGAATGACAAGGCACCGAGGCGCGATTTGGCGAGATGAAAACTCGGCAGCGCGGCAACGCGACAAGTCGGCAAGTCGGCAAGTCGGGCAGCCCTCCGCGCCGAGCGGCCGCGAGGTGTAGCACCTCGCCGCACGTTCCGCCCCGCGAGCACGCTCCTCGCGGGATTACTTCTTCTTTTTGCGGAAGGAGACGACGCGGAAGCCCTCGGGGGTGGTGCCGGCGGGAGCGCCGGAGCCACGGTAAGCGGCGATGGCGGCGGTGAGCACGGCGATAACTTGCGCCTCCTCGCCCTCGCCCGCGCTATCGGCGGGAGGCTCGGGCGAAGCGGCGGGCTGCTGAGTGACTTTGTCACTCTCGTCCTCGCCCTTCTTTTTGTTCTTCACGCCGAAGATCTTGCCCATCAGCATCACGATAAACATGATGATGGCGAGCACCGCGAAGACGGTGACCATGCCCATCAGCGTGGTCGTCCCGGCGGTCGAGAGCCGCTCAGAGAGCGGCATTTTCCCCGCCGCATCGAGCGCTTGCAAAATAGTGTTCATCTCCCCGCCTCCTCAGAGCGGCAGCACGCCGTGCTTCTTGCCGCGCGCCTCATCGCCCGTTCTTTTGGAGGAGAGCATTTCGAGCGCGGAGGCAACGCGCGCGCGTAGCTCGGGCAGCGGCAGGATGTCGTCGATTGCGCCGCCGCGCGCCGCCGTGAGGGCGCTCGCCTCGCGCTCGCGGTAGGAGGCGATGAGCGCTTCGCGCTCGGCGGCGGGATTCTCCGCCGCTTTGATTTTTTCGCTATAGAAGAACTCGACCGCCGCCTCGGGCGAAAGGGGCGAGATAGTAGCCCCCGGCACCGCGTAGACGATGTCCGCGCCGAGCGCTTTCGAGCCGAGCAGCGGCACCGCACAGCCGATCGCGCGCCCCGCGATGACCGTCACCTTGGGGACGGTGCTCTCGGCGTAGACCGAGGCGAGCTGCGCGAGCTTCGCCGCGAGCGGCACGCTCTCCGCGCCGGCGTCGCGCACGGTCCCTGTGCAGTCGACGAGCGTGAGCAGAGGAATCGAAAAACTGTCGCAAAAGCTAACGAAGCGCGCCGCTTTCCGCGCGCCGAAGGGGGAGAGCTCGCCTGAAACGCCGATGACTCCAACGGTCAGCCCGTCGACCGAGCCGAGCGCGGTCAGCGTCTCCTCGCCGCTGCTCTCCGAGAGGGGAAGGAGGCATCCGGGGTCGGTGAGATCCGCGGCAAGCCCCGCGATACTTTCGATTTGCGTAACCTGCCGCGAGGCGTCATATTCAACGACGCTGTAGGCGCCGCCCTCATCGGCGCTGGGCGGGAGAAGGGAGAGAAGCTGCCGCGCCCGCGAAATCGCCGAGGATAACTCTTTTTCCACAAGGCAGACGCTGCCGTTTTTCGCGGCAAGACTCATCGATCCCGCGTCTTTTTCTCCCCCCGCGGCAAGAACCGAGGGCGGCGCTACGGTGAATTTGCTTTTTTCCGTGCCGATAACAAAATCGGTCATCTCGGCGATGGTGGAGAGGCACCCGCCGCAGTTCCCCGCGAGAACACTTATTTGCGGCACAATCCCGGACGCCGCCGCGACCGCGCGCATCACCTCGCCGTACCCCGAAAGAACCTCGACCCCTTCCTCGACCTTCGCCCCCGCCGAGCTGAGAATCCCCACAATAGGCGCTCCCGCCTTAACGGCGGCGTCGATGGCGGAGGTAATTTTGCGGGCGGCGGCGGCGCTCATCGCGCCGTGAAGGCGGCCCTCGTCCTGCGCGTACGCGTAGACGAGCTGCCCGTTTACCGCGCCGTACCCGGCGATAACGCTCTCAAACTCGCCGTCCGCGCGATCATCGGCGGCGGTGGTTCTCGCCTTAGCGAACCGCCCGATCTCGGCGAAGCTGCCCTCGTCAAAGAGCGAGGTTAGCGCGTCATACGCCTTCCCCGAGCCGCGCAGGTGAGAGACTGCGCTCTCAAAATCGGTCTTTGTCTTTTCACTCATAGCATACTCCAAAGCACCCTTCTCTAATACGCGATATAAAAATCGCAGCGGGGGCTGCACTCAGCGCGCGCCGCCGCACCCCCGCCGACCAACTACCCCTCATTATACCCAAAAATGCCCAAAAATGCAACCCGCTCCGCGCGAATTTACAAAAAATTTACGGGGAAAAGAAAACCGAAAACCTCTCCCGCGCGCCTCTCCTCGGCGGCGCGTCGAGCCAATCTGGCAAGGAGGAGGGGAGGCGATGGCGCGCGGGAGGGGCAGAGAAAACACCGGCGAGATCTTCCGGGGGGGGTGCAGCGCACCGACCCCGGGGGGACGTACCCCCCCGCCGGAGGCGTTCCCCTCGCCCGGATAGATCCGGTTCCCGCAAAAGAAGGGGCCGCGCACCGACCCCGGGGGCGTTCCCCCCACGCCGAATTCCCGCCGGGGCGTCTCCCGCGCCCGCTCGTTTCCGGGGTGATGGCAAGCCCCGAATGCAGTCATTTTTGTTTTTCCCGAAAATTTTCCCGAGAGGGGACAGAGCGGGGCATTCTCGCGTCGCCCGCGCGGTTTTGTTTTCGCTTCGCTTTTTGTCGCCGGCGCCTCGTTGACTCTCGCCCCGTCTCGTTTTCGCCCAAGCGAAAATCCCCCGCCGCCCCGGGGGAGCGCGTGGCGGTGAATACCCGACCGCTGGCGGGGCCGCCCTCTCCCTTGACACCCCCCTCACGCCGTGGTATACTTTTTTCGGAGGGATTTTATGCCGCGGAATCGTTGTCGCGGGGGGCGCCTTTCTTTGCCCGCGCGGTGGGCCGTGCTCGTGGGAGGGAGCGCGGCGCTGTTCATCGCGCTGCGCGCGGTCTTTTTCTTCCTGCCGCAGGAGAAAAATTACCGCCTGCTCATCGGGTTTGCGGTTTACCTTGCCGTATTTCTGTATAGCATTGTCTACGGGCTGCTCGCCTACCGCCTGACGCACAAAGTGCTCCTGCCCGCCCTGCTTTTGACCGTGCTCGCCTTCGCGCTTTTCTTCACCGAGACGAGCGGCGTTCTCGACACGGTGCAGCGCGCCGTTCGCCCGGCAAACCCGCTCGCGGCGATCCCCCTTTACCTCGGGAAGGCGCTTCCCTTCGGCGTGATCGCCGCCATCATCGGCGGGGTCATCAAGAACTTGAGCGGCGACTGAGCGCTTAACCGACCGCTCGACCGAGCGTCCCGATCGACCGAGTACTCGACCGAGCGTCCCGCTCGACCGAGTTGCAGCGTTTTCGCCCTCGTTTCACGCCGCGTCCAAGCAGCGTGAACGTGATTGTGCTCTATTTTTTGCAAATATATGCCGCAGATCACCGTGTTGGGGGCGGGCCTTGCCGGATGCGAGGCGGCGCTGGTCGCAGCTCGCGCGGGATGTTCCGTCACCCTCATAGACGGCAAGCCCGCCGCGATGACCCCCGCGCACCGCTCGCCTCTCTTTGCGGAGCTTGTGTGCAGCAACTCGTTGCGCTCCAATGACCCGACGGTCGCCGTGGGTCTACTTAAAGAGGAGCTGCGGCACCTGCGCTCGCCGCTCCTTGCGGCGGCGGACGCGGCGGCGCTTCCCGCGGGCAGCGCCCTCGCCGTCGATCGGGAGGTCTTCTCCCGCGCGGTTACCGAGATGATTTCCCGCGACCCCGCTATTACGGTGGTCAGCGAGGAGGCGAGCGAGATCCCCGCGCGCGGGGTGGTAGTTGTCGCGACAGGGCCCCTAACGAGCGCGCCGCTCGCCGCCTTCCTTGAGAAAAATATCTGCCGCGGCCGCGCGCCGCTGCACTTTTATGACGCGGTCGCGCCGATTGTCGCAGGGGATAGTATTAACCGAGAGGTCGCCTTTTTCGCCTCGCGCTACGGCAAGGGAGAGGGGGACGCTTACCTCAATTGCCCGATGGATCGCGCGTGCTACGACACTTTCTACGACGCGCTCGTGCACGCCGAGACGGCGCCGCTGCACGAGGTCGACGCGCCGGACGGGGCTCTCCCGGTCTTCGAGGGGTGTATGCCGGTCGAGGTGATGGCGGCGCGCGGGCGCGACACGCTGCGCTTCGGCCCTATGAAGCCGGTCGGTCTGCCTCTCCCCGCAACCGGGCGCGATGCCTACGCCGTCGTCCAGCTGCGCCGCGAGGACGCGGAGGGCGAGGGGCGGATGTTCAACCTCGTCGGCTTTCAGACGCGCCTGACCTTCTCCGCGCAGCGCGAGGTCTTCCGCCTCATCCCGGGCCTCACGCACGCGGAGTTTCTGCGCTACGGCGTCATGCACCGCAACACCTACCTGCCCTCCCCGGATCTGCTATCGAACATCTACTCCCTGCGGGGCGAGGAGCGCATCTTCTTCGCGGGGCAATTGACCGGGGTCGAGGGATATGTCGAGTCGATTTCGAGCGGCCATGTCGCCGGGCTGAACGCCGCCCGCCTCGCGCGGGGTCTGCCGCCCCTCCCCTTCCCCCCGACCACGGTGACCGGCGCGCTCGCGCGCTATGTCAGCGGGGGGAGCGGCACCGGACGCTTTGACCCGATGAACGCGAACTTCGGCATCGTTGAGCCGCTGCCCGAGCGGGTGGGGGGTGGGCGGCGCGCGCGAAACGCCGCCCTCGCGCAGCGCGCCCTCGCGGACATTGACGCCCTCGCGCGCGAGGAGGGATCCTGAGCGCGCGCGGGAAAGCTCCGCGCGGAAAAATTCCCTCTCGGAGGGCTTGACAGCGCGGGGGGAGTATGCTATACTGCAAAAAACAGCGCGGCGCCATAGCCAAAAGGTAAGGCAGAGGTCTGCAAAACCTTCACTCCCGGTCCGATTCCGGGTGGCGCCTCCAACCCCCGCAAGGGGGTTTTGTTTTTGAGATGTTTCGTGGAAACACCTCGCAAAAAAGCCGCCCGCCGGGCGGCTTTTTATGCAAACTCGTGCGCGAGCGCATACTTTCGCGCGGGACCGTTTTCCTCACGATGGGCG
>CAZYCC010000022.1:12808-18264 GCA_964645985.1 uncultured Lachnospiraceae bacterium
GGAACGTCTACCTCCGCGCGCAGGCGTGGATTTTGCGCACGGACTTGTGCGCGGGTGCTTATTTTTCCTTTCCGAAGAGAGCGAGCGCCTCGCGGGCGGCGGCCTGCTCGGCGGCGCGCTTGCTGCGCCCCTCGCCGCGCCCGATAATATCCGCCCCGTTGAGGCGCGCCTCGACATGGAACACCCGCGCGTGCGGCGGGCCGCTCTCGCCGGTCTCCACATAGGCGAGCTGCTGCTCGCCGTCCTGCTGGATAATTTGTTGCAAAGCGGATTTGTAGTCGCAGAGTAGCTGTTCGTCGGCGACCGAGGCGATTTTCTCTTTCAGGAAGGGCAGGACGAGCGCGCGCGCCGGCGCGAGCCCTCCGTCAAGGTAAAGTGCGCCGAGCAGCGCCTCGAAGCTGTTCTCGAGAGTCCTCGCCTTCGTGCGCCCGCCCGATTTCTCCTCGCCGTGCCCGAGAAGGAGATACTCTCCGAGCGAGAGCGCCGCGGCGTATCCGGCGAGCGCCTCGGTGCAGACCGCGCGCGCGCGCAGAATCGACAAATCCCCCTCGTCCCATTCGGGATAAGCGGTGTAGAGATATTCACCGGTGATGAGCGAGAGCACCGAGTCGCCGAGGAATTCAAGCCGCTCGTTGCATCCGCCCGGGCAGAGAGCGCGGTGCTCGTTGGAAAAAGAGGAGTGCGTCGTCGCGGTCTGCAAGAGAGCGGGGTCGCGGAAGGAGTAGCCGATCGCCTCTTGCAGGAGGGAGAGCGGGCGGGGTCTACTGAGATCGGGTGGTGTGGACATAGGGGGGAGGGAGAGGGTTTACCCTTGCGGGCGGGTGTCGTAGGTTTCGTCTGATCGCGTCTCGCAGTAGACACAGCGGTAGACGCGGTTCTCGCGGTCGGTCAGCTTGAAGCGCTGTGGGAGCGCCGGCTCGGTGGAGGTGATACAGCGCGGGTTTTTGCAGTGGATAACCCCGGTCAGCAGCTGCGGGAGGTCTATCGTGCGCTTTTCGCACCGCTTGCAGTCGCGGATGATATTGATGGTGACATTCGGCGCGACATAGCCGATGATGTCAAGGTCCACGGCAATATCGGCATCGATTTTGATGATGTCCTTGCGCCCCATGCGCGGGGAGGAGGCGTTCTTAATGACCGCGACCGGGCAGTCAAGCTCGTCTAGACCCAGAAGCTCGTACAGCCGCATCCCGCGCCCCGCCGGGATGTGGTCGATGACGATGCCGTTCTTAATGGCGTCGATGTTCATAGGCATTTACTTTGTAAAGGGGGAAAAGGCGGGTAGCTCGTCCTGCTCTCGCAGCCTACCCGCCGCTTGCAATAGGAAGAGAATGAGCGCCATGCGGATGAACTTGCCGTTTGCCGCCTGCCGAAAATAGGCGGCGCGCGGGTCATCGTCGACCTCGGCGGAGATTTCGCCTACGCGCGGCAGCGGGTGGAGGATAGTCAGATCCTCTCGCGCGGCGCGCAGCTTCGCCGGGGTGAGAATGTAGCTGTCCTTGAGGCGCAGATAGTCCTCCTCGTTAAAAAACCGCTCGCGCTGTACGCGGGTCATATAGAGGATGTCGAGC
Organism: uncultured Lachnospiraceae bacterium; assembly: GCA_964645985.1. Taxonomy (GTDB): domain Bacteria; phylum Bacillota; class Clostridia; order Oscillospirales; family CAG-272; genus CAZYCC01. Next base: position 14,380 of record CAZYCC010000022.1, read on the forward strand.
TCGCCCATCACCTCGTCGAGGTTTTTCGTTTGCAGATAGGGAATGCCGTTTTTTTGCAGGATGTCTTTCTTGACGTAGCTTGGCAGCTTCAGCTCGTCCGGGGAGATGAGCACGACCGAGATGTCCTCATAGCGCGCGAGCGCGGCAATCAGCGAATGCACCGTCCGCCCGAATTTGAGGTCGCCGCAGAACCCGACCCGCAAGCCCCCGAGCCGCCCCTTCTCGCGGTAGATGGTGAGCAGATCGGTGAGCGTCTGCGTCGGGTGGTTGTGCCCGCCGTCCCCGGCGTTAATGACCGGGACGCTCGCCTTCTGTGAGGCGACATAGGGCGCGCCCTCCTTGGGATGGCGCATCGCGATGATGTCGGCGTAGGCGCTGACCACCCGCGCGGTGTCGGCGACGCTCTCGCCTTTCGCCGCGGATGACGCGCCCGCCTCCGAGAACCCGAGCACCCGGCCGCCGAGATCTAACATCGCCGCCTCAAAGGATAGGCGCGTGCGCGTCGACGGCTCGTAAAAGAGCGTCGCGAGCTTGCGCCCGCGGCAGCGATCCTCGTAGCGGTCGGGGTTCTCGGAGATGTCGCAGGCAACGCCGATGAGCGCGCCGATTTCCTCGCGCGAGAGGTCTTGGATGTCAATCAAACTGCGCAAAAATCGCCTCCTATGGTGGGAATAGCTGCCTCGCCTCTCCCCCGCGAAAAATGTTCTCGTAAAGCAGCGGCCGCGCTGCGGCGCGCGAGGGAGAGGGCTACGACGGCGCGGCGGGAGGGAGATCGGCGGGTGGGTCTTGCGGGAAAAGCGGCGGTTCTCTCATCGAGGTCGCGCCGCGCTGCGCTGCGCTCGCGCGCTTCGCGCGGCAGAGCGACCCTCCCGCTTGCCCCCTCGTGCGCGCCGCGCCCCGGGCGAGTGTGCGAGCGGGAAGGTCTACTTTTCGGTGGTCCAGCTCTCGTCGCTCGGGTTATCGCGGAAGGCGCGCAGACGCGGCAGCGCGGCGGGGCTGATTTTCCCGAGAGCCGCCGCCTCCTCGATGACCGTGTCAAAGTCGGTGAGAGAATAGTTCTCAACCCCCGCCGCCGATAGGCTCACCGCCGCGCGCTCCATCCCGTATGTGAAGATGCTGACGACCCCAAGCACATCCGCGCCCGCCTCGCGCAGCGCCTCGACTGCCTCGAGGACGCTCCCCCCGGTCGAGATGAGGTCCTCGATGACGACCGTCTTCTGCCCGGGCAGCAGCCTCCCCTCGATGCGGTTGCCGCGCCCGTGATCCTTCGCCGCGCCGCGCACATAGCCCATCGGCAGGGAGAGCAGGTGCGATGCGATCGCGGCGTGCGCGATGCCGGCGGTCGCCGTGCCCATCAAAAGCTCCGCTTGCGGGAAGTGCTCCTGCAGGCAATCGGCGATCTCCCGCTCGAGGCGGGATCGCACGGCGGGGTCGGAGAGGGTCAGGCGGTTGTCGCAATAAATCGGCGAGCGGATGCCGGACGCCCAGGTGAACGGCTGCTCCGGCCGCAAAAACACCGCCCCCACGGCGAGCAGGTCTCGCGCGACTGTTTGTTTGGACATAACGCCTCCGGGAGAAGAGAGTACAGTGAAAAAACGAACCGTAATTTATAGGAAGGGGGCTGTGTACATTCCCGAGTCCCCTGCATTTTCGAATGTTTCGCGGGAAAACAATAGAATTTTGCGGAAAACATCGCCGCGCCGCCCGCCTCACGTCGCCCGCGTCTCTCGCGCGCCCGGGTGGCGCTTCGCAAGCTCTGCTACGCTTCGCGCGTCGAGATAGGTCGCGGCAAAATCCTATTTTGCGAAAGAGCCGCCCCTCACCCCTCGCTCTCGGGGCCCCCCGAGAACTCTTTGCAGATGCGCTCGTAGGCGGCGGCGGGGTCGGGGGAGGCGGTGATCGGTCGCCCGACGACGATATAGTCGGCGCCCTCCGCGCGCGCGGCGGAGGGGGTCATCACGCGGCGCTGATCGTCGGTGCGGGAGAATATCAATCGAACGCCGGGCGTCACCGCGAGGAAGTCCTCCCCGCAGGCGCGGTGGATCGCCCCCGCCTCGCGCGGCGAGCAGACGACACCATCAAGGCCGGCCTCGCGCGCGCAGCGCGCGTAATGCAGCACCGTCCCCTCCATCGTCGCTCCGATGAGCAGATCCTCGTGTAGATGCCGCTCGTCGGTCGAGGTCAGCTGCGTCACCGCGAGGAGAATCGGGCGCGAGCCGTCCTCCCGCGTGAGCCCCTCGCGTGCCGCCTCCATCATCGGGCGCGTCCCCGCCGCGTGCAGATTGACCATATCCGCGCCGAGCCGCGCGAGCACACGCATCGTCCGCTCGACGGTGTGCGGGATGTCGTGCAGCTTGAGGTCGAGGAAGATCGGGTGCCCGCGCTCTTTGAGGGCGCGCAGGACGCTCGGCCCCTCGGCGTAAAACAGCTCCATCCCAATCTTGAGGAAGGGGCGGCGATCGCCGAGCTTTTGCAGAAAGTCGAGCGTCTCCTCAAGCGAAGGAAAATCGCAGGCGAGAATGACGCGCGAGGAATCGGGAAGGGTCATTTTGGCACCTCAAAGGGGAATATTTTATAAGAAACAAAGTTGCGATAGGCAGATCGCCGCGCCGATTGCGAACTGCGGAAATATTTCGCTTTCAACCAATAGAAGGCTCACAGATCGCCGGGAAACCCGCGTTTCGAGGGGATATTTTACCGTCGTTCACGATAATCGCGCCGCGCTAAAGGGGCAACCCTCACGGCAAGCGCGCCGCGCGGGGCGCGGCGGCGCGATGGGGCACGGTATTAGGCACGCCTTAATCGCGCCGGTGCGCCGCGCCGATGATGTCACGCAGGCTCGCGATGCCGAGAGACTCCATTTCGCCGGGCAGGTCCTTCACGATATGCTTGCAGGCGAGCGGCTCGATAAGGTTCGCGGCGCCGACCTCAACGGCGCAGGCGCCCGCCATCATCATCTCAATAACATCCCGCGCCGTGCTGACCCCGCCCATCCCGACAACCGGGATTCGCACCGCCTCGAAGACATCGTACACCATCCGCAGGGCGATCGGCAGCAGGGCGGGCCCCGAGAGCCCCCCGCGCCCGCTCGCGAGCAGGGGCGCGCGCCTTTTCAAATCGATGCGCATCCCGGGCAGAGTGTTGATGAGGCTGACCGCGTCGGCGCCCGCCGCCTCGACGGCGCGCGCTATCTCGGCAATGTCGGGCGCCGCTGGCGACAGCTTGACTAAAACCGGTTTCGTGGTGGCGTCCTTCACCGCGCGCGTGACGGCTGCGGCGTCGCTCGGGCAGACCCCGAGCGCCATCCCCCCGCCATGAACATTCGGGCAGGAGATGTTGACCTCGAGAAAGGCAACCCCCTCCGCGCGGTCAAATGCCGCCGCGACGGTGGCGTACTCCTCGGGCGAGAACCCGCAGACATTCGCCATAATCGGCCCGCGATAAACCTCCCGCAGACGCGGCAGCTCGCGCGCGATGACCTCGCGCACGCCGGGGTTCTGCAGTCCGACCGCGTTGAGCATCCCGGCGGGAGTCTCCGCGATGCGCGGCGTCGGGTTGCCAAAGCGCGCCTCGCGCGTCGTCCCCTTTATCGAAATCGAGCCGAGCGTGTTTAGGTTGTACAGCTCCGCGAACTCGTAGCCGAACCCGAAGGTTCCGCTCGCCGGAATTACGGGCGAGGAGAGCCGCACGCCGCAGAGCGCGGTTGAAATATCCGGGCAGGTGGGCATAAGCGCAATCAGGATAGCGGGAGGCGAGAGGGTGAGCCTCGCGCCGCAGGGGAAGAGGGGCAAGCGCGACCCCGCGCGGGAGATTCCTCTCATGGGACGCCGCGGGGAACTTATCCGGGAGAAAACGCGCGAGAGGGATCCGCAAAACGCGGGAAAC
>CAZYCC010000022.1:18364-20922 GCA_964645985.1 uncultured Lachnospiraceae bacterium
AAACGCCGCGCCCCCCGCGCGGGAGCAGTCACTCCCAGACGATTTCCTCCTTGCGCAGGACCGGACCCTCGCGGCAGAGGCGGCGCGGGCCGCCCGTCGTCATTACGGTGCAGCCCATGCACGCGCCGAACCCGCATCCCATCCGCGCCTCGAAACTGAACTGTCCTGAGCTCGCGCTCGCCTCGTAGACCGCGCGCAGCATCGGGAGAGGGCCGCACGCGTAGACATAGCTGTAGTTTTTTTGCGCGAAGGGCGGCGCGCTTGTGACAAGACCCCGCGCAAAGCCGCTTTCTTGTTCTGTAAAAATGAAGGTCCGCACCCCGAGCGCGCGAAACTCATCCGCGAGGATGACATCCTCCGCTCCGCGAAATCCAAGCGCGACCGCCGGGGTTTTCCCTTCATCGAGGAGCGCTCGCGCGAGCAGATAGAGCGGCGGCGCGCCGACTCCTCCTCCGACAAGCAAGGGGCGGGAGCCCGAGGGGGCGGTATCGAACCCGTTCCCGAGGCCACTTAGCGCGTCGAGCGTCCCCTCCCGCAGGCGCGAGAGCGTGCGCGTTCCCTCGCCAACGACCTTATAGATGATAGTAACGACCCCCGCGGCGGGGTCAAGGTCGCAAATCGAGAAGGGACGGCGCAGGAAAACCCCCGGCAGCGCGAGGTTCAGAAACTGCCCGGGCGCGGTGAAATCATCGCAGCCGCCGCGCAGGCGCAGCCGAAATACCCCCGCCGCGATTTCCTCGTTTGAGAGAATGATGAGCTTTGCTTGCCGCATAAGAAAAAATGTTTCACGAAAAGCGGCGCCGCAGTGCCGCCTTGCCGCCCTGCCGCCGGGCGGCCACTACCGCAAAAGGAAGAGCGCCCCGCGCGGCGGCGTCATCGCACACTTGCGCAAAAAGCGCGCTCCAAGCCCGCCAAAATCCGTCAAGCGCTCCGAGAGCAGTCGCGTGAGAAGGATTCCTCCGCGCACGGGCGGCGGTTTGAGCGTGCAAAGCCGAAATCCGAGCGGGAAACAGCGCCCTCGCGCGGCCCGCGCAAAAGAACATGGCGCGAAAGCTCGCCTCGCGTGGTGGGGCAAAGCGTTCCCTCCGTGTCGCCCGGGCGGCAGGGCGATCCCCTGCTCGTCGTGGATCGAAGGATTAGCGAGATGCGCCGGGCGAGACCGTGCGGGTATTTTTAGAGAGAGCGGAGCGCGGGGTTTCGGCCGAGGCCGCGCGGCTCCTTCCTTGCGGAAAAGGCGCGCCTTACCCCATCGCCGCGGCGAGGCGCGGCTCATCGAGGTAGACCCACCTGCCGCGCGCGCGGGTGGCGAGAGGCCGCGCGCGCACACGCATCCCGGCGAAGGGGGTCGAGCGCCCCTTCCCGGAAAAGTCCGCGGGGTCGAGCAGATATTCGTCCGAAAGATCCCAGACGGTGACATCGTCACCTGTAGGGAGATCAAAGCGCGAGCGCGGGCGCGAGGAGAGCAGTTCCAAAAGCCGCGCGAGCGGCAGCACGCCCTCCTCGACCAAACCCTTGTGCAGCGCGGGGAAGGCGGTCTCCATCCCGACTACCCCGAAGAGGCTGTGCGCGAGCCCGCCCGCCTTTTCGGCGGCGGAGTGCGGCGCGTGGTCGGTCGCAATCGCGTCAAGCGTCCCATCCGCCGCCGCCTCAAGGAGCGCCTCGCGGTCGGATCGCGATCGCAGCGGCGGGTTCATGCGGTAGGCGCCATCGTCGCGCAAGCTCTCATCGTCGAGGAGGAGATAATGCGGCGCGGTCTCGAAGGTGACATTGACCCCTGACTTTTTCGCCTCGCGGATAAGCGAAACGCTCTCTTTTGTTGACACATGGCAGACGTGGTAGGCGGCGCCGGTCTCATCGGCGAGGCGCAGATCCCGCTCGACCATTCTCCACTCGCTTTGCGGCGGATTGGGCGGCAGACCCCACTCGGATGCGACGCGCTCATTTACCACGCCATTTTGCGCAAGGGAGGCAAACTCGCAGTGCGCGGCGATCGGTTTTCCAAGTTCGCGCGCCCACTCCATCGCCGCGCGCAGAAGGCCCTCGTCCTCCACCCCGCGCCCATCGTCCGAGAACCCGATAACATAAGGCGCGAGCGCCGCCATATCGGAGAGCTCCTCTCCCCGCTCCCCGCGCGAAATAGCGCCGAACGGGGCGACGCGCACAGCGGCGCGCTCGTCGATGGCGGCAAGCTCCGGGCGCAGGTTATCGAGGCAGTCGGGCACCGGGTCAAGGTTTGGCATCGCGCAGACCGCCGTGAACCCGCCGCGTGCCGCCGCCGCCGTCCCGCTCGCGATGTCTTCCTTATAACAAAAACCCGGCTCGCGAAGGTGCACATGGCAATCGCAGAAGCCGGGAAATACGAAAACGCCGGGGTTCGCCCCCGGAAAAAAACTTGCGAGGGGCGCCGCCTCAAGGGCGGCGGGCAGCCGCGCAATCGACGCCGCGCGCGCGCAATCGGTCATCACTACCTCCGGTGGAGGTAGTATAGCAGAAAAAAGAGGGGGTGTCAAGGTCGATTTCGCGAATCGCTCCTTTTTTCGGTCGGCAGGGAAGGGAAG
>CAZYCC010000023.1:0-20751 GCA_964645985.1 uncultured Lachnospiraceae bacterium
CGACCCGTTACGCTTCGCGAGAAGTTGCTCGATCGATCCTGCCCCGTAGCAAGTTTCCGTGATAGTTTTGCGCAAAAATAATACTATCCCCGCGTTGCACTTTTTGCGGAGCAGTGTGTAAGACCGCCCTCGCCTGCCCGAGCGAGCCGGGATAAATGCGGTTGCATTGCAAAATTTCGGTCCGGACATTGACCACCCCGCAACGCCGGGATATTCTCGTGCGATTATCCGCTTGAAGGGCAGAGGGAACTGAGCAGATTTTTTTCACGAACAGCTCGCCTTGGACGCGCTCCTCTCCCTGAACCAATGTGCTTCGTAAGAGGAAGATTGCATTCCCCCTCGGGTTTTCTGTCGGGTACTCCGGGAGTAGATCTATGTTATACAAAGTCCGCTCGATAATTGTATTTATTCCGCAAGATTTTGTACTATCTTGTACGAGCCTCGTCGCTCACTTGCCGACGATCGAGCGCATATCGTACAGACCCGCGCTCTTATGTATAAGGAAGGCGGCGGCGGTGAGGGCGCCGCGCGCGAAGAGGGCGCGGCTGTATGCCGTGTGTTTGAGCGTGATGCTCTCCTCATCTGTCGCGAGGATGACCTCGTGCTCGCCGACGACGCTGCCGAGTCGCAGCGCAGATACGCCGATTTCCCCGGGGCGCCGCGCGCCCTGCCCCTCGCGCCCGAGGACGATCTTTCCGCCGCCGCGTGCCTCCTTCACGGCGTTTGCAAGAAGCAGCGCGGTGCCGCTCGGCGCGTCCTGCTTGCGATTGTGGTGCGCTTCGACAATCTCAACGTCGGCGTCCGGCAGAAGTACAGCGGCGCGGCGCGCGAAGTCTGCGAGAATGGCAACGCCCATCGACATATTCGCCGAAAAGAAAACCGGGATTTCGCGCGACGCCGCAACGATTGCCGACTTCTCGCTGTCGGTCTGCCCGGTCGTCGCGATGACGGTCGGCATGTGATGCGCGAGCGCGAAGCGCAGCAGCGCACCGGTTCCCTTGTGGTGCGAAAAGTCGATGAGGACATCCGCCTCGCCGCGAAATTCGTCAAGCGAACGGATCACCCCTCGCGCGTCACCCGCCTCTGCGCGCGGATCGACCCCGGCGGCGAGCGTCATATCGTCACTTTCCTCAATGAGCTGCGTGAGCGCTGCCCCCATCTTCCCGAGCGCCCCGTTGAGAAGGATGTTCATTGGAACCTCATTTTGCATAAATTTATTTAGAGGATATACTAAAAACCAAAAAGTAAAATATTTTCGTCGCGGTATGACCTTTTGAACACGGCAAAATCGGCAAACCCCGCGAGCCCGAAATCCACCGATCGCACTCGCTCGAAGTAGTAACAGAAACAGCGAAATGCGATTTCAATGCGAGAACATCAACTCCGCCTTGCGACCTTTTTCGAGCGGCGCGCGGGAGGATTGAGTCGCGAATCTCGGCGCTCCGGGTGCGTAGTTCACTGAGCGCGCGCCCCTTATCGACCCGCTCTGGCGAAATATCCGTTCGCGATAGGACCGATTGTGTGCGAAGCTCCTTTCAAGAAAATTAACTTCCGATTCAGCCAATTCGGTATAATGGTCTACTATCCGCGAAAAACTTCCTGCTTTTGCGTATCTGTTACACCGGTAGACCTGCGTCGGCAAGTTTTTGGCGGAGGTTTTCTTGCTTGTCGGGCGACATGCGAACGAGCGGGAGACGCAACTCGGGCGTGCAGTAGCCGAGCATCGCCATTGCCTCCTTCACCGGGATTGGGTTGACGTCCGAGAAGAGCGCCTTGATGAGCGGCAGCAGCCGCAGCTGCAGCGACAGCGCTTGCTCGGGCTTTTTGTCAAAATACGCTTGACACAATTCTGTAGTCTCTCGCGGAAGGACATTCGACAGCACCGAGATGACCCCCTGCCCGCCAAGCGACAAAATCGGGACGATCTGGTCGTCGTTTCCGCTATACAAAGTCATCCGGTCGCCGACAAGCGCCGCCGTTTCGGCGACCGCCGCGATATTGCCGTTCGCTTCTTTTATCGCGGCGAGGCGCGGGTGATCGGCGAGCGCCGCGTAGGTCGCCGGCTCGATGTTGACACCGGTACGCGACGGGACGTTGTAAATAATGATAGGAATCTCCACCGAATCGGCGATGGTTTTGTACATTGTGACCAAACCCTGCTGCGAGGTTTTGTTGTAGTAGGGCGTCACGACGAGCAGCGCGTCCGCGCCAACCTCCATCGCCGCGCGCGAGAGTTCAATGCTGTGCGCGGTGTTGTTGCTGCCGGTTCCGGCGATAATAGGGACTCGCCCGGCGGCGGTTTTCACGGCGAACGCGATTGTGTCGAGTTTCTCGCGGTCGGAGAGAGTCGCGCTCTCACCGGTCGTTCCGGCGATCACTAGCGCGGCTACGCCGCCGGAAATCTGCGCTTCGATGATCTTCGCAAACGCGTCGTAGTCGACCCGGCCATCGCGAAAGGGGGTGATCAGCGCGGTTCCCACTCCGCGGAAAATGGGCTTTGCAGACATTGTGCAATCCTTTCGAAAAAAGATATTTTTTTGAAAAAATCAAAGTACGAACGAGGCTGTGACTTAATAGAAGCGACGGACAAGCGATTTTATAACATTTTTTGCAAAAGTGATATTTTGCTGCAACCTCGCGGGAGGATACGGCGCGCCGCGAGCAGTCTTGCGGATCGCGGCTGAATCTTGAGCGAGCCGCAAACGGGTGCTTTCGCCCGCAAGCACGAGAAAAATGCACTGTACGCCCCCGGCCGCTCGCGGGGCAAGCGATCGGGCGTCTCGCGCGCGTGAATGCGACGCGAAAACGAAAACAGGGGAGTCTGACGTTCTCCGCTCGCTCAGTCAAGGTCATTTTACCATTCTTCCCGCGCTTTGTCAACCTCTTTACAAACCCCCTTCTTTATGTTAAACTAACAAGAACGGAGTTTTGCCATGACCGACTATTCTTCTTCATCCACCACGATTTCGCCCGCGCGCGTCACTACCACGCGGTCTGCCGAGGAGAATTTGCGCGCGGGGCGGCGCTGTTACAGCCGCACGGGCGCCTGCCTTTCGGTGATGCTGCTGCTGTATGTGCTTCTGCCGTCGGCGCTCGCCGCCGCTCTTGCGCTGCTCGATGTTGAGCTGACTCCCCTGCTCAGTATCCTCATCTCCTCGATTTCCTTTTACGGCGTCGCGATCCCTCTCTTCGCGCTTTTAATGCGGCGCAAGCGCGATGAGACGAGAGCGCCGATTGTGCAAAAGAAGATGTCGCTTGAGGAGATTGCCCTCGCCTTTTTGCTCTGCTTTCCGCTGCTCTACCTCGGCAGCTCCATCGGATCCGCCGTTGATTCCCTGCTCTCGCGCTTTGCGGGGAGTGGCGGCGCGGGTCTCGATGAGCTGACCGAGGGCTTAGGCATCGGGTATACCTTTCTTTTCGTCGTCATCCTCGCGCCGATCTTCGAGGAGCTCGCCTTCCGCAAAGTTCTGCTCGACCGCGTCGCGCGCTACGGCAGCGGATGTGCCATAGCGCTCTCCGGGTTATCCTTCGCGCTCTTTCACGGTAACTTCACGCAATTTTTCTACGCTCTTTTCCTCGGCTGCTTCTTCGCCTTTCTCTATCTGCACACCGGGCGCGTGCGCTACACCATCGCGCTGCACATGATGGTTAACTTTGTCGGGTCTATTCTCCCTATGCTGTTTTTGCGTTTGCCCGGCATTAGCAATATTCTCGCGGGGGAGGAGCCGACCGGGCCTTCCCTCACCTCCGCCCTCATTCTTGCTGGGTATGGGCTGTGGATTCTTGCGCTGATAATCGGCGGGATCGTGCTGTTTATCGTCTACCGCAAGCGCTTCCGCCTGCCGCCGGCCCCCGCTCCCGAGGGCGAGGTTCTGCGCGTGGAGAGAGCCCCTGGCGTTATCGATTATGCGCCGGCTCCCGCTCCGATCGTTGAGGGAGGCGAGGCGCGCTTGCTGCTCGCCCCCGGCATTCTCGTCTTTCTCCTCCTCGCCGCAGCGTTTTTCCTCATGTATTTGTTTTTATAAGCAGATAGATCGCCGCGCGGCGGCTATCGCTTTGCGCATGAGATAAATCGCGCCTCCTCGCGCCGCAAGCGCGCGAAGCGCGAAAAGAGTGCGACCCCGACGCGAGCGGTTCCTACTTTGCAGATTTCCTCCCATCATCTCATCTTTTTTAGAGGTTTCTATGCCAAAACGCAGCGACATTCACAAGGTTCTCATCATCGGTTCCGGCCCCATCGTCATCGGGCAGGCCTGCGAGTTCGACTACTCGGGCACGCAGGCGTGCAAGGCGCTGCGGCGGCTCGGTTACGAGATTGTCCTCGTCAACTCCAACCCCGCGACGATCATGACCGACCCCGAAATCGCCGACGTCACCTATATCGAGCCGCTTAACCTCGAGCGCCTCACCCAAATTATCGAAAAAGAGCGCCCGGACGCCCTTTTGCCAAATCTTGGCGGGCAATCCGGGCTGAATTTGTGCGCGGAGTTGTCGCGCGCCGGCGTACTTGACAAGTACGGCGTGAAGGTGATCGGCGTGCAGGTCGATGCCATCGAGCGCGGGGAGGATCGCATCGAGTTTAAGAAGACGATGACCTCGCTCGGCATTGAGATGGCGAAAAGCGAGGTTGCCTACAGCGTCGAGGAGGCTCTCGCGATCGCCGAGCGGCTCGGCTACCCGGTCGTGCTGCGCCCCGCCTACACGATGGGAGGCGCGGGCGGCGGGCTCGTTTATAACCGCGAGGAGCTGAAGGTCGTCTGCGAGAGAGGACTCGCCGCGAGCCTCGTACATCAGGTTCTCGTTGAGGAGTCGGTGCTCGGCTGGGAGGAGCTGGAGCTGGAGGTCGTGCGCGACAAGGCGGGCAACAAGATCACCGTCTGCTTCATCGAAAATATCGACCCGATGGGCGTGCACACCGGAGACTCCTTCTGTGCGGCGCCGATGCTCACCATCTCGCCCGAGATACAGGCAAGGTTGCAGGAGCAGGCCTATCGCATCGTCGAGGCGATCGGCGTCATCGGCGGGACGAATGTGCAGTTCGCGCACGACCCCGAAAGCGACCGCATCGTCGTCATCGAGATCAACCCCCGCACCTCGCGCAGCTCGGCTCTCGCCTCCAAGGCGACCGGATTCCCCATCGCGCTCATTTCAGCGATGCTCGCCTCGGGACTCACGCTCGATGAGATCCCCTGCGGCAAATACGGCACGCTCGACCGCTACACGCCGGGCGGCGACTATGTCGTCCTCAAATTCGCGCGCTGGGCGTTTGAGAAGTTCAAGGGCATTGAGGATAAGCTCGGCACGCAGATGCGCGCGGTCGGCGAGGTGATGAGCATCGGCAAGACCTACAAGGAGGCGCTGCAGAAGGCGGTGCGCTCGCTCGAGATCGGTCGCTACGGCCTCGGGCACGCGAAAAATTTCGACAGCCTCCCAAAGGAAACGCTCCTGCAGATGCTGCGCACCCCGACAAGCGAGCGGCATTTTGTGATGTACGAGGCGCTGCGCGCGGGCGCGACGGTCGAGGAGATTTACGAGATTACTAAAGTGAAGCGCTACTTCATCGAGCAGATGAAGGAGCTGGTCACGGAGGAGGAAGAAATCCTCGCCTATCGGGGGCAGCTGCCGCCGGACGATTTGCTCGTGCGCGCGAAGAAAGACGGCTTCTCGGACAAATATATAAGCGACCTGCTCGGCGTTCCTGAGGGGGACATTTCGGCGCGGCGCACAACGCTCGGAGTCGTGGAATGCTGGGAGGGTGTTCACGTCAGCGGGACAAAGGATAGCGCCTACTATTACTCGACTTACAACGCCGAGGACAAGAACCCCGTCCGCACCGACAAGCCGAAGATTATGATCCTCGGCGGCGGGCCCAACCGCATCGGGCAGGGCATTGAGTTCGACTACTGCTGTGTGCACGCCTCGCTCGCTCTGAAAAAGCTCGGCTTTGAGACGATCATCGTCAACTGCAACCCCGAGACGGTCTCGACCGACTACGATACCTCCGACAAGCTCTATTTTGAGCCGCTCACCCTCGAGGAGGTGCTGAGCATCTATCAGAAGGAGCAGCCGCTCGGTGTCATCGCGCAGTTCGGCGGGCAGACCCCGCTCAACCTCGCCTCAGACCTCGAAAAGAACGGCGTCAAGATCCTCGGCACCTCGCCCGCGGTCATCGACCTCGCGGAAGACCGCGACCGCTTCCGCGTGATGATGGAAAAGCTGCGCATTCCGATGCCCGAGTCGGGGATGGCGACCACCGTTGAGGAGGCAATCGCCATCGCGCAAAAAATAGGCTACCCGGTGATGGTGCGGCCGTCCTATGTTCTCGGCGGGCGCGGCATGGAGGTCGTCTATGACGATGAGAGCATGGCGGAATATATGCGCGCCGCCGTCGGTGTCACGCCCGACCGCCCGATCTTAATCGATCGCTTCTTGCGCCACGCGACCGAATGCGAGGCGGACGCCATCGCCGACGGCAAGGATGTCTTCGTCCCCGCCGTGATGGAGCACATTGAGCTGGCCGGCATTCACTCGGGAGACTCCGCCTGTGTGCTGCCCTCGGTGCACATCTCGCAGAAAAATCTCGACATCATCAAGGAATACACCCGCCGTATCGCGCGCGAACTGCATGTGCGGGGACTGATGAATATGCAGTACGCGATCGAGGACGACAAGGTGTTCGTCCTCGAGGCGAACCCGCGCGCCTCGCGCACGGTGCCTCTCGTGTCAAAAGTTTGCGGCATCCGTATGGTGCCGATCGCCACCGACATCCTGACGGGCGAGCTGACCGGGCGCCCCTCGCCGGTTCCCTCCCTGCGAGAGCGCAGCATCCCCTATTACGGCGTGAAAGAGGCGGTTTTCCCCTTCAATATGTTCCAGGAGGTCGACCCGCTGCTCGGCCCGGAAATGCGCTCGACCGGCGAGGTTCTTGGGCTCGCGCCCTCTTTTGGCGAGGCGTACTACAAGGCGCAGGAGGCGACGCAAAGTAAGCTTCCGCTCGGCGGAAATCTGCTCGTCTCGGTCAGCGACAAGGACAAAGCGGAGGCGGTCGAGGTCGCGGCGGCGTTCGCGCGCTGCGGTTTCCACATCCTCGCGACATCCGGTACGCACGAGGCGCTCTCCGCGGCGGGAATCGAATCCGAGTGCGTGAGCAAGCTCGGCGAGAGCCGCCCCAACATCCTCGACCTCATCACGAACGGCAAAATCGACCTCATCGTCAACTCTCCGGTCGGCAAGGCGGGCATGACCGACGACAGCTATCTGCGCAAGGCGGCGATTAAGGCGCATGTGCCCTATATGACGACGATCGCCGCCGCCCGCGCCTCCGCCGCCGGCATCGCCATTGTCCGGCAGAACGGCAATAGCGAAGTCACCTCCCTGCAAGAGCTGCACGAGCGGATCGGGGGTTAGCGCGAAGTTATGCAAATTTCCGAGCGGCTGGCAGTGGGGGTGCATATCCTCGTCGCGCTGGATGTCTTCGCCGGGAAGAGAAAGATAACCGGCGATTTTCTCGCGGGCAGTGTCGGGGTCAACCCGGTCGTTATCCGGAGAACGCTTGGGCAGCTGCGATCATCCGGTCTTGCGCGCGTCGCGCGGGGAGGCGGCGGCGCGTCACTCGCGCGAGACCCCGAGACGATCACCCTGCTTGACATTTCGCGCGCGCTCGGCTGCACCGGGGAGGGGGAGGGGGACCTCTTTCGATTCCACGGAAACCCCAACCCCGCCTGCCCTGTCGGGCGCAACATCCGCGCTGCGCTCGGCGGGCGGCTCGCCGCGGTGCAGGATGCGATGGAGCGGGAGATGGCGCGCGTCACGATCGCCGATGTTGCGAAAGACGTACGCGCGCGAGCAGCCGCGCAAGAAGGGCGGGCCCCGTGAGATTACCCCGAGGCGCAGCAAATAGAGGCAGCGTAATTTTTTTCAAAAAAGCACGCTCCCCCTCTTGACAGCGCGCTGAGGATGGTGTATACTGCGGTTGTAACAAGCACTGTTACAATATCTCATCCATTCGGAGGCTCACAATGGCAAACTACACCAAGACGAGCGCCGCGAGCGGCGCGCGGGTCGAGCTGCACGACGCGCTCGGCATCACCGGGGCGGAGATCAGCGTCAATCGGCTGCCCGCCGGCGGCAGCGTCCCCTTTGTGCACGCGCACAAGCAGAACGAGGAAATCTATCTCGTTTTCGAGGGCGCGGGCGAAATCGTTCTCGACGGCGAGCGCGTCCCGCTCGCGGCGGGCGACGCCCTCCTCGTCAAACCCGCCGCCCGTCGGCAGATCTTCGCCTCCTCCGACGCGGGCATCGGCTATGTCTGCGTCCAGGTAAAAGAGCACTCGCTCGACGCCTTCACCGCCGGGGACGCCGTGGTGGAGTAAACGAGTGCGCAGCGCACGAAAAAAATCCCCCGACCGTTCGGTCGGGGGATTTTTTACGAGGGAAAACTGCGGGGAATGAGCGCATAGCGGATAACGTGAGGCGATTCGCGGGGAGCAGCGCCAATCCCTCGCGCCACGCGAGATTCGCGCCTCCCGGCGAAGAAAGCGCACATCGCGCGGGAGCAGGCTCGCTTCCAAACGAAAACGCCCTCCCCTTGGCGAAGCGGTGGGAATTACATCCTCAAGAGATTTTTTGCTCTTTTCCGAAATCCCTTTTCCGAACGGGAAACGCTTTGCTTATCGTTATCGTTTTAGGGCATCCAAGGGGGTGCGGAGGGGCAAAAGCCCCTGTCTTTCCCGTTTCCGGGTGAGCCGGGGTATGGTTCCTAAAACCTTCGGATTTGCGGGAAGGGTATTTTCTCCCCCTCGGGGGGGATACAGCCTCGGCCGGCGAATCCGGGGATAGGGCAGGGAACAGCAGTTCTTCCGATCGAGGCGCTTTGGTCACTCAACACAAAATCTGAGAGAAAACACCTCAATTTTCATTAGGTACAGCGCGGTTTCTTATAAAACCTGAACTCGAGAGGCGGCGCACGAAATTCCGGCAAAGCGCGCTCGCTCTATCCCTTCACCGGATCGGGCAGCGCAAATGACGGCAAAGCGGTGCTTCCTGAGTTACGCATCTAAGAGGTCTCCCCTCCATCTTCATCCCCGCCGCAGACCTCGCTATTCCCCCGCCACGCTCACGCCGCGCACGAGCGTCGCCGGGGCGATGATGGTGCCGTAACCGGGGTGCGGCTCTTCAAACTCGCGCGCGACCGCCTCGATCGCCCGCAGAAAATCAAAGAAATTGCCCGACACGGTGAACGACTTGAGCGCGCGCCCCTGCCGCCCGCCCTCGATGCGGAAGCCCTCGCTGTCGATAGAGAAGTCGCCGGTTACCGCCGACGCGCCCGCGTGAAAGCCCTTCATATCGGTAACGAAGATGCCGCCGTCCGCCGCCGCGAGCAGCTCGTCCTTGCTTTTCTCCCCCGGCTGCAGTAGCAGCGTATAGTGCCGCGTCCCAATCGACGAGCTGCCGCGCGACGCGTTGCCGGTGCTCTCGCAGCCGTCCTTCGCCGCCGCGCTGCGGTTGTAGAGGAGGGTCACGAGCCGCCCGCCGTCGAGGATTTTCTTCTCGCGCGTCGGCACGCCCTCTCCGTCGAAGGCAATTTGGAAGGGATTCCCCTCATAAAACGGCGTGTCTACAAGCGTCACCGCGCTCGAGGCAATAACCTCGCCGACGCGCTCACGTTTGAGCGGCGACAGCCCCTTTTGGCAGTTTTCGGCGAAAAAGTCGCCGATGAACGCTCCCAAAATCTGCCGCATACAGTTTTCATCGAAGACGACATCGAACCGCCCGCTTTCCGGCTGCACCGCGCCAAAGCGGTCTGCCGCCCTCTGGTAGGCGATCTGCGCAAGCTGCGCGCGCTCCTCTCCTTGCGGGAAACGCGGAACGCTCTTGCCGCCGCCCTGTTTCTCGCCCGCGCGATCGATCATCGCGTAGAGCGCGCTGCCGACCGATCCCGCGCTTTTGCGCAGCCGCAGGCCGCGCGAGTTGTAGAGCGCAATCTCCCCGTATCCCGCGTAGCAGCCGCACTCAGTGCCGTCGGCGACATCCTCGCCCACCGCGTAGACCGCCCTCTGGCAGGCGAGTGTCTGCTCCTTCAGCGCGGATGCCGAGGGCATTTCGAAGGGTGCCTCGGGAAGAGCGCGATACTCGCCCGACCCGTCGTAGAGATCCGCCTCGTCCTCCCGCTCAACGATGCGCGCGTTCTCCGCCGCCCGCAGCGGCAGGCGCGCCGCCTCCTCGGGGGTGAGCAGCTCTGTCGACGCGTAGCCTATTTTGCCGCCGACCCGGCAGCGCAGCGAGAGCGACGCGCTCTCCCCGGAGGAAAACTCGTCGATGTCGTCGCGATAAGCGGAGCAGGAGATACTGCTGCCGCTCGAATAATAAACCTCGTATTCGCCGATGCCCGCGTCCTTGCACGCGCGCTCGACCGCCCCCCAAAGCTCATCCAAATTGCCCATCGATAACTCCTTTTTCGCTCCCGGCTATGCCGCCTTTCGCCGGCTCACTTGCCGGGATAAATTTCCCCGGAGAAGATAACTTTTGCCGGACTTACATTGCGGTGTTCCGCCCCCGCAGAATCGTCTTTTGCAGGGCCTGCCGCCGTATTTCTCGGCGACGCTGATCCTGCCGGCTGCGGCGGCTTCTCCGCCTTTTCAGCCTGTGATGCCTGTGACACCTTTGTCGTTTCTGCCGCCATGCCGATTACCCCCGGCTCGCTTGTTTCGTCCCCCCGGTTTATGTAAAAACAAGGAAGACCCCTTCTCGCGCCGCCCTACCGGGCAGCCCGCCCCGCTCGTGCGTCATCTCACGTTCTTCCGCCGACGGTGATGCTCTTCACACGGATGAGCGGTTGACCGACATCGGTCGGGATTTGCCCGGAGCTCGATCCGCACATCCCCTGCCCGGTGAGCAGATCCTGCCCGACCATATCTATGTTCATGAGAATCTCCGACCCCGTCCCGATGAGCGACGCCCCCTTGACCGGCTCGCAGATTTTGCCCCCGCGCACGAGATACCCCTCGGCAACGGCGAAGTTAAAGGCGCCGGTCACGGGGCTGACCGACCCGCCGCCCATTTTCGCGGCGTACAGCCCGTTGTCGATTGACGCGATGATGTCCTCGTTGCGGTCGTTGCCGTTTTCGATGAAGGTGTTGGTCATGCGCGAGGTCGGTTCATAGGTGTAGTTTTCGCGGCGCGAGCTGCCGGTGCTCTCCATTCCCATCCGCCGCCCGTTGAAGCGGTCGATGAGGTAGCCGCGCAGCACCCCGCGCTCGATGAGGACATTGCGGCGGGTAGGCGTGCCCTCGTCGTCGATGTTGATGCTGCCCCACGCGCCGGGGATGGTGCCGTCGTCGACAGCGGTCACTTTTTCGTTCGCGATCTTTTGCCCCAGCTTGCCCGCCATTTGCGATGCCCCTTTGGCGACCGAGGTCGCCTCCAGCGAGTGGCCGCACGCCTCGTGAAAGATCACCCCGCCGAACCCGTTGGCAATGGCGACGGTCATGCGACCGGCGGGGCAGTAGGCGGCACCGAGATTGGCAAGCGCCGTGCGCGCCGCCTCCTCGCCGGTCCCCTCGGGGGAGATGGTGTCGAACATCTCCAGACCCATCCGCCGCCCTGGCCCACAGAATCCCGACTCACGATCGCCCGCCCGATCGGCGACGGCGGTGATACCGAGGCGCGTGCGCACCTGACGATCGCTCGTGAGCAGCCCGTCGCTGTTGGCGATGAGAATGCGGCGGTCGTCATCGCGCAGCGTGCCGCTCACTTGAACGATCGCCTTGTCGTAGCCGGCGGCGCCCCCCGCCGCGCGCCGCAAAATTTCGACTTTCTCCTCCTTGCGCGCAGAATCCGGCACGCGACCGATCGGATGCACGTCGGCGGGAATACGCTCGATGAGATGCACCGAGAGCGCGGAGCTGCCCTCCCCGATAATCTCGGCGACGCGCGACGCCGCGCGCAGTAGACCCGCCTCGCTTGTGTCGGAGGTGGACGCGGCGACGCAGCGCAGCCCCTTAAAGGCGCGCAACCCCGCGCCGGCGATCGTGTGGTCGGTCACCGACTCGAGCCGGCCGTCGATATAGTGAAGTGAATTTTTGCGGGTGTCCTCGGCGAAGACCTCGGCGAAGTCCGCGCCGGTAGACAGCAGCCGCGCGAGCACCCGCTCGAGAAGCGCGGTCGGCAGTAACAGTTGGGACATAAAAACCCCCTTGTGGGAAAAAGGTCAGCGCGCAGCGCGCGCGTTATACGTCAAGTGCCTTAGGAAATCAGTGAAGCCGCCTCATCGGCGAAGGGAAAGCGACGCGCAGAGAAGGGCGACATAGCAAGAGCAAATTTCACCTCGAAAGATCGGCGAACTACCTGTCCGCAGGCCCTGCGGCGGGGAAGTTTGCGCGCCCGCTTATGCGCGCGTCGCGGCAATGGCGAATCGCCCCGGGAAGGGAAGTGCGCGTGCGCATTGTACAAAGTCTTTTTTGCTGGAGAGAGGCAGAACCGCGTTTGCACAAAGAACCGTGCGGCCACCCGCGGGGAGAGGTGACACTCCGCCGAGAGGATTACTCCACGCTGCCCGCTCAGTTCTCATCGCGCGGGTTGGCGCGGGCTTGCAGCTCGAGGAAGGTGAAGATGTTGTCTTCCTTCGCGGGGTCGGCACTGCGGTCGACCTTGTACCAGACGAGCGCGCCGTTTGCGAGCGGCACGCCGAAGTCTCCGTAGCCATCGCCGTCTCGGTCGGAAAATTCGAGCACACCGCCCGCGTCCTTCGACAAGCCCTTCCCGCCGCGCTCGACGAAGTCGAGCGTCCCGCAGCGATGTCCGCTCGCGCTGTCATACGCCTCGTAGGATTTGCCATCATCGGATAGGCGAAAGCAGATACTTTTCTCGGGTGAGAGCAGATAGTCCTCGGTGTAGCTGCTGTCGCGCCCCGCCCACGCGCCCTCGTCCGTCGCGCCCGATCCCGCGCCCTCCTCCTCCTTTCCCCCGCAGGAGATAAGAAGCGTTGCCCCCGCGAGGAGCGCCGCGAGGAGAGCGGCGGCCCGATGCCCACGTTTACTCAAATTTCGCATAAAAAAAGGAAGACTGTACCGATGGCGCGGCGTCCTTGCGCGTTTCGTTCACTATACCGAGGACGCGGCGCGCTGTGCCCCTTATTCAAAAGACGATAACCCGGCATTTCTGCCAGCCCTGCCTGCGAACAAGGCCCGCGTGCGGGGCGACTTACCCCTTTCCGGTCTCTTGCGCGTAGAGCTTCGCGAGACCCCCGGTGGAGGTTTCGCGGTAGACCGAGGACAGATCCTTTCCGGTCTCGTACATCGTCTGCACGACCATATCGAAGGAGATTTTGCGCGTCCCGGTGAGGAAGTTGGCGAGCGAGAGTGCGTTGAGCGCGCGCATCGCGGCGACGGCGTTGCGCTCGATACAGGGGATCTGCACAAGGCCGCACACCGGGTCGCAGGTTAGACCTAGATGATGTTCGAGCGACATTTCGGCGGCGTACTCGATTTGCGCGGGGCCCATCTCGAAGAGCTCCGCGAGCGCCGCAGCCGCCATCGCGCAGGCGGTACCGATCTCCGCTTGGCACCCGCACTCCGCCCCGGAGATCGACGCGTTCTTTTTGACGAGGTTGCCAATGAGCCCGCCGACCGCGAGCGCGCGGAAGATGTCATCATCCGAGAAGCCCTTCTGCTCCTGCATATATTTGAGGACGGCGGGGAGCACCGCGCACGCCCCGCAGGTCGGCGCCGTAACGATCTTTCCCCCGCAGGCGTTCTGTTCGCTCGCGGCGAAGGCGTAGGAGCAGACGATGCGGTTCTCGCGCGTCACCGGGCGCTCGTCGATATGGCGGCGGTTATACAGTTGCTGCGCGACACGCCGCACATGCATTTCACCCGGGAGCATGCCGGTTGTGCGCAGTCCGTCGGCGATGCAGTCGTTCATCACCTGCCAAATATCGAAGAGGAACTCACGAAAGTCCGGCCCCTCGTGCTCCATCACATATTGCGAAAGCCGCACGCCGCGATCGCTGCAAAGGGTGATGATTTCTGTGAGCGAGTTCTCCGGGTAAATATCCGGCGAGGTGATGTCCGGTCGCCCCTCGACGCGCACTTCTCCCCCGCCCACCGAGAGCGCGCGCATGCGCGCGAGAACCCTCCCGCCGCGGTAGGCAATGAGATCCATGGTGTTCTCGTGCGGCAGAGCGGAGAGCGGGGTCGTGGTGTCCATGCGGATCTCAACCGGCGTTGGCGCGAGGGTATCGCGCACGGTAGAATCGGTGCAGTGCCCCTTCCCGGTGAGTGCGAGCGATCCGTAGAGGATGACGACAAACCGCTCCGCGGTGGGATTCTCCGCGCGGAAAAGTCGGCAGGCGCGCTCCGGGCCCATCGTGTGGGAGGAGGACGGGCCGTGCCCGACTTTGTAGAGTTCACGCAAAGATTGCATTTTGCTGATTTGCTAAACCTTTAAAATTCGGGGAGTTCTCCTCCCCTACGGAAAGACTCAAACTTTTGTTTCGGGGGAAACTCCGCTTTGTCGAGATTACGGTTGCTACCTCTTGGAGGTTGTTTTCGGGAAAATCGCACCGCTACTGTCGTAATTTGGACTGCTCCCCCTTAGCTTTTATTTTCGGGGAAGCTCCACTGCCGTTATCGTAATTTGCACTGCCGTTCCTCGGTTCAGTTTTCGGAAAACCAGACTGCCTCTGTCGTAATATCCGCTGCTCCCTCATGAGCGGGGTGGCTTTGCGCGCACTCCTCTCCCCCGCCATACTCCCCCGCTTTGCGATGGAGTATTGCCGCTCCGCGCGCTTTTCCTTCCGCAAAATCGCCGCTCACGCGTCGCTTTTGCGCTTGTGCGCTATTCCTCTACCCCTATTTCGTATACCGTAGTGAAGTCGTATTTTTCTCCGGGACGGAGGGTGATGGGGGGATAGTCGGGGCGGTTGGGGGAGTTGGGAGCGAACTGCGTTTCGAGGCAGACGGCGTGGAGGGGGGTCTGCGGGATGCCACCCTTGAAGGGGATGGCGCCGTTCATCACGCAGCCGGTGTAGAGCTGCACGCCGGGGAGGTTGGTGTAGAGGGTTATCCGCCTGCCGCTCGCGGGGGAGAACAGTGTCCCGCGGCGGCGCACAAAACCGTTTTGCCGCTCTGCGGTAAAGACAAAGTGATGGTCAAACCCCTGCCCGATCGGCTTTTCCCGGCGAAAATCGAAAGGCGTACCCTCGAGGGGGCGCGGCGGCTCCGCGAGCGGAATTTGGTCTGCGTCTGTCTCTATATAGCGGTCGGCATCGAGCGCGAGGCGGTGGTCGAGTACGTCCTCCCCGGCGATGCCGTTTAGATTAAAGTAACTGTGGTTGGTGAGATTGACGACCGTCGCGCGGTCGGTCGTAGCCTCGTAGTGAATGGAGAGCGTCTGCCACCCGCCCTCATCGGCGAAGGTGTAAGTGACGGCGACGTCGAGCGTCCCCGGGAAACCCTCCTCCCCGTCGGGCGAGGTCCTCGTGAGGCGCAGCACCCCGCGCCCGCGCTCATCCACCGATGCGCTCGCCCTCCAGATCTTGCGGTTGAATCCCTCACGCCCGCCGTGCAGGCAGTCGCGCGTCCCCGAGTTGACAAAGAGCGGGTAGCTCTCCCCGTCGAGCGAAAAGCGCGCCCCGCCGATGCGGTTGCACACCCGCCCGATGATCGCCCCGAAGTACCCTTCGGCAAGGTACCCCGGCAGATCATCGAACCCGCAGACAATCTCATCGAGCGCCCCCGCGCGGTCGGGCGTTCGCAGCGACTGCAAAATTCCGCCGAGTGAGAGAACAGCGACCGACGCGCCGCTCTCCCCGGTGAAGGTAAACTTTTCCACCGCGCGCGGCATCCCCTCATCCCCCGGCAAAATTCCAAATAAAGATGTCGAAAGTTGCATAATCTCACAAACAAAGAGAAAAGAGAAACTGTCTTAGCGGTCGGGCGCGGGGGCGCGCTCTCGGGGGTTGAAAGCGAAACGATTTTGCTCGAAGAGGGCAAGGCGCGCTGTCCTTGCCCGAAAATGAAACGACCCCCGCCCGATGTAAGCAAGGCGCGGCTTCGCTGCAAAAAGTGAAAGGCAGCTTTAGCGGTTGAAAGCCGACGGGGAATGCGAGTCGCATCCATCGCGACCGCAAGCAAAACGGCCCCTGTCGATTTGACGCGAAACGCGACCCTCACGTGGGGAAGGGAAGACAGCCGCGGCAGAACCGCCTCGTTTTTGAGGATAAAGATTTTTTGGCGGGAGAGGTCTTGCTGACTGCGCGTACCCTGCCCCTTCATCATGCCCCCATTATACCCCCGCCCCGTGAAAATGTCAAGCGAGATCGCGCGGGAAGGGAAGCGCACAGCCTCTCTTTCGCGCGAAAAATAGGGCGCGGCACACGCGCGCAGGAGAAGCCCCTCGCGCGTCCGCGCCCCGGCGTGGATTGCCCGAGAGGGTGGGGCCGCGCATCTCGCGACCGCTCCCTCTCGTTTCCTTTCGCTTTTTCTCGAGAGGGCTTGACAATTTTTCTTCCCCGTGCTAAACTTACCCTGTCCAATTATATTTGTTTTCACGTTTCGCGCGATTTTCGCCGATTTCCGCCCTTCGGGGGAATAACGCGGGAGCGCCCGCCCCGGCGGGAGCGCCTATTTCGCGCGCCGCGCCCTGTCTCGCTTTCCGCCCCTTGCGGGGTTTCATTTCTCAAGGATTTTTATGACACGATACTATTTCTCGGTAAAGGAGGGGCAGCCGCGCCCGACGGCGGCGGTCAACCCTCTGTTTGCGGCCCCGCCCGCGCAGCCCAACGCCCCTTCTGTCGAGGACGAGACCGAGCGGCTGCTGCTCGAGATCCTCGGCGATGACGCGGCCCCCGCGGAAGCGTCCCCTGCGGGGACACCAGCGGAAAAGGATCAACCCCCCGCCGCGCCCTCTCAGGAATACGATACCGACGGCGAACCTCTCTCCGAGGCGCCCGCCGAGGCGGCAGGCGACATCACTCCCGCCGATGAGAAGGGCGACACGACAGCTCGCCCCTCCCCTCGCCCGCGAGAGAATAGCGCGCGCGCTGCTGCGGCGGACGACACCCCCGCGCGCGGTGCGGACGATTCCCCGGAGACGGAGTACCTTGATGACACCGCCGAGGATGAGCCCCTCCCAAAGGAAACGCCTCTACCCGAGAGCGGGGATTTTTCGGGTGAAGAATTTCCCGACGAATCTGACGAGGAGGATGAGGTCATCCCCGACGAAAATTTCCCGGACAGCGCTGAACTCGAGGAGGATACGGCGGAGGACACCGAGGAGGACGGCGGTTATGCGGACGATCTCGCCGAGGACTTCCCTGACGGCGCGACGCGCGAGGTCGATGCGGTCTCCCTTCCCGGCTATGATTTTGCAGACGCTCCCACCGCCGAGCGCGCGCCGGTCGCTCCCGCTCCGCTGCCCGATGATGAGGCGGCGCGCGCGGCGAAGCGCAAGAAAGCTCTGAAAATCGCCCTGCCTGTGGCAGGAGGTGTGCTGCTGGTCGGCATCGTCCTCGCCGTCCTCTTCGCGACCGGTGCCCTTCCGCCCGGCAAGCTCTACGATGAGCTGACCGTTGAGGTCGGCACGGAGAACTTCGATGTTTCCGGCTTCATCAAGGATCGCGACAAAACCGGCGAGACCGCCTCGCTCGTCTCGGGTGTCTTTGACCTGCGCCGCACCGGGCAGTACTCGCTTACCATTCTTTATAAGGGCAAAAATCGCGAGGTCAAGCTGATTGTCACCGACACGACCCCGCCCGAGGCGGTGGTCAAGTGCGCGCTCGTGCGCGTCGGCGCCGCGCTGACCGAGGGCGACCTCGTGCGAGATGTCAAGGACAACTC
Source organism: uncultured Lachnospiraceae bacterium (assembly GCA_964645985.1). Taxonomy (GTDB): domain Bacteria; phylum Bacillota; class Clostridia; order Oscillospirales; family CAG-272; genus CAZYCC01. The sequence goes on from CAZYCC010000023.1 coordinate 17,838, forward strand.
GGGCGGCAAGGTGGCGATCGAGGCGTCCAAAGTGGACACAACCAAGCCCGGCGTGCAGCCGATCAAGGTGCGTTTCACCGACCCCACCGGCAACCGTGTGGAGATAGACACCCGCGTCTACATTGCCACCGCCCTCGGCAAGCCTTCCTTTGAGATTGGCAGTACGCCCCCCGACATCTCCGCCTTTGTCGATGGCATCGAGGGGATGACCCTCGACCCCGGCTTTGATTTCGCCTCGCTCAAAACTCCGGGAGACACCGAGATCCCTCTGCGCTGCGCGCAATATCCTGACGACATCATCTACGCGTCGCTCACCGCGACAGACACCATCCCGCCTGTCGCCGAGCCAAAGACCGGCGTGGAGCTTTTCTCCACCGATATGCCCGACCCCGCGACTCTGCTCGCGAGCGTTACCGACGCGACCGAGACAAGCGCAAAATATAAGGAAACCTACACCTTCGCCGCCGACGGGCGCTATACGCTGACGGTAGTCGTCACCGACGCGGGCGGCAACACCGTCGAGGTGCCGGTCGATGTGTTCGTCTATGTCACCGACGCGACCGAGGCGCCGCTCATCGTCGGGGGAGACTTCTCGGTGGAAGTCGGCGCGACGGTCGATTTTTCCGCCTATGTGAGCGTCAAGGATGGCAAGGACGGCGACATTCCGCTGACTGATACCTCGCGCGTCACCATCGATAGCTCTGCTCTCAACACCGCCGCGCCCGGCGTTTACCCGGTCAAGATCACCGCGCGCGACAGCGACGGCAACACCGCCGAGAAGACAATCAACGTCACGGTTGCGCACAAGGCGGTTGGCGATGAGGAAGTGAAGTCTTACGTCAACGGTATCCTCGGCGGCATTACCAACCCCGCGATGTCCCGCGAGCAGCAGATTCGCACGGTCTTCACCTATCTCACCGGCGACGGCGCCCTGCAGGCGGCGACCTCCGATAAGTCGGGCGCTTACCTCACCGAGGCGTACTACGGCTTCACGCAGCGCAAGGGCGACTACTATACCTACAGCTCGATGGCGCGGGCGATGTTCGACTGCCTCGGCATCGAGTACAAGGTTGTCAACCGCGCGGGGACGCGCCTCGGCGACTTCTGCTGGCTGCTCGTCGACTTCGGCGACGGCTGGTATCACTTCGACCCCTCCCCGCACGAGTATGTCTGGACGAAGGACACCTGCAAGCTGACCGATGCCGAGGCAGCTGCCTACACCGCGTGGTACGACGAGCGCGCGAAAGGGTGGAATTACTACGGCTTTGATCGCGGCACGTTGCCGCTCACCCCGGTTTTGAACGCCGACGGGACCTATACCTACACGCCCTACACCGTCACCTACAGCGCGGGCAGCGGCGGCAGTATCGAGGGCGAGACGGTGCAGCACGTTTCCCACGGCGCGAGCGCGAGCGCGGTGCGCGCGGTTCCCGCAGACGGGTTCGCCTTCCGCGGCTGGAGCGACGGCATCACCACGCCCGATCGCACCGACCTCATCAAGGGCGATCTCAACCTCGTCGCCGAGTTCACGGCGGAGGCGCTGCCCGACAAGAGCTATGTCTTCTCCTATGCCGCGGGCGAGGGCGGATCGATTCAGGGAAGTGCCTTCCAGAATGTTTTCGAGGGCTATCACGGCACGACCGTGACGGCGGTGCCTAACCCCGGCTATCTCTTTGCCGGCTGGAGCGACGGTGTCACCACACCCGAGCGCACCGATGTGGCGACGCAGAACCTCGCGGTGACCGCCCTCTTCGAGAGGGACGCCGCTGTGCACACGCTCACCTATCTGCCGTCGACCGGCGGAACTATCGTTGGAGCAACGCCGCAGCAGCTCGCCGCCGGGCAGACCGGAACGTCTGTCACCGCCACCCCGCTGGAGGGCTACCGCTTCCTCGGCTGGGACGACGGCGAGACTAACCCCACCCGCTCCGACAGCATCACCGAGGACAAGACGATCACTGCCCTCTTCGAGCGCGGCTCCTTCCACATCACCTACGAGGCGCAGGAGGGCGGCCATGTCGAGGGCGAGACCGTGCAAACGGTCGATCCGGGTGCCTCCGGCAGCGCCGTGCGCGCGGTCGCCGATCCCGGCTATGTCTTCCGCGGCTGGAGCGATGGGATGGCGGCAAATGAGCGCACCGACACGCCGAATGATGGGGATCTTACCGTGACGGCGCGCTTCGACAAGGCGACCGGCAACGTGACGGTGACCTATCGCGCGGGAGAGGGCGGCAGCATCTCCGGCAACCCCGAGCAGACCCTCAAAGCATGGTCTACGACCGAGGAGGTCGAGGCGGTGCCGAGCGAGGGCTATCGCTTCGATCGTTGGGATGACGGCGGCACGAGCGCGCGCCGCAGCGACACCGCGCTCCAGCGCGTCACCTACACGGCAGTTTTCGTGCGCGACAGCTACAAGGTAACGGTCAGCGCCGGTGAGGGCGGCAGCGTCTCGCCCGCGGGCGAGACGGTCGCGAAGGCGGGCGAGCCTCTCACCCTCACCGCGACCCCCGCCGAGGGCTACACCTTCGCCGGTTGGTACTCCGGCGACACCCTCCTCAGCGCCGAGCAAACCTTCTCCTACACCCCGCAGGGAGACGGGGAAGTGACGGGGAGATTCGCGGCCGCGCCCGTCAATCCCGCAGGTAGTGACAGCGCGAGCGCGCAAACGACAAGCGGCTCCGCCGAACCATCGACAAGCGACATCATCGAACCGCAGACAAGCGGCTCTGCCGAACAGCTGACAAGCGGCTCTGCCGAACCGCAAACCTAACCGTAATCAAAAACCCCCGCCCATCCCGGGCGGGGGATTTTTTGTGCGCGCTTTATCGCGCACTTTGCTTCCTTATTCTATCTCCTCGCGAGCGCGAGGGGCTTTCCCTTATATTCCGGCAATACTACACAAACCATATTCTGT
>CAZYCC010000024.1:0-3212 GCA_964645985.1 uncultured Lachnospiraceae bacterium
GACGCCCCCGCGAAGGACGCCATCCCAACGCCGGTCGGCAGCGCGCAGGAGTTAGAGAACGCGTTTGCGGATCCCGATGTTGGATATATCGAGCTGACCGAGGATATTGACCTTGATGACGCAGGAAGTGAAGAATTTTTTGAGGTGCGTCCGGGAATGGTGATCGACGGAGGCGGGAAAGAGATTATCAGTCACTATTCCAAAAAAAACGGAACGGAAAACGGCGTATTTTGGCTGGAACAGATCGGCGATGGGACAGAACCGACCGAACCGGCGGTGATTAAGAATGTGACCATCAAGCACACCGACGAGGCGAACTATTCAGGTGCCGGTATTGTCCTCGGCAAAGGCCGCAGTGTCATTTTGGAGAATGTGATTATTCAGGGAGATTTCAAAACCGGCTTGGTTTTAGAGGCGGGCACGCAAGCGACCGCTACCGACTGCACTATCGAAGGGCGCACCGGCGTCAAAATGAACGACATCCCGGGAAATAAGGTTGTCTTCAATAACGTCACCATCAACGCGACCTACACGGCGACAAATGAAGATGTTTTCTGGGATGAAAGTTACCCTGACGAGAGTGAATACGATCCCAGTTACGGAACGTTCCTTGTGAACAATCCAACAAGCCTTACCGATGGCGCGATCAGCCTGACCGGCTGCCATCTCAACTCGACCTTTGACCCCGGTAGGTTTCAAAAATCCCCGTACAGCATTCTCCTGAATGGGACCGACATCGAGAATAACCCGGAAACAATCAAGGCCCTTGAAACAAGAATCTTCGGTGTGAGCAGCATCGCAGATCTCCTGAGCGCAAACGAGATCAAGATTAACGGCACTCCCGCGACCGAGGAGAACGTCTTCCTCGCGTACAGCTCCTTTTGGGATAGATAGTGCTTATCCCGCGGATTTTTCCCGCAAACCTTGCCAATCCATCCGCGCAATGACATCAGCCGCGCGATCAGCGCGGCGGAGAAACCCACCCCGGGAGGGGTGGGTTTCTCTATCGTGGGGGGAGGCAGCGCTCCCCCCGCGCCGCTCTCTCTCTTGCCTCCCTCCCCGATTTGTGTTACACTATCATAGGTGTTTCCCGTCTTTGCCTCTCGTTTTCCTATGCCCTCTCCTCTTCCTTCCCTGCGCGCGCGGGCGGCGGAGCTGCCGCTTCTCCCCGGGGTGTACCTGATGAAGGACGCGGGCGGCGCGATTATTTACGTCGGCAAGTCCAAGGCGCTGCGCAACCGCGTCTCCTCTTACTTTGAGGAGGGCGCCGAGCACACCCCGAAAACCGCGCGCATGGTCTCGCTCGTGCGATCGTTTGACTACATCCTCTGCGACACCGAAATCGAGGCGCTCGCGCTCGAGAACAAGCTGATAAAGCTCCACCGCCCGAAATACAATATCAAGCTGCGAGACGATAAGTCCTACCCCTACATTCGCCTCTTTCCCGGCAGCGCCGACGAGTGGCCGACTCTCACGGTGACGCGGCGGCGAAATAGCGACGGCGCGCGCTATTTCGGCCCCTATCAAGGGATGGCGCACGCCTACGGCATTGTCGGCAGTTTGCGGCGCGCGCTCGGGCTGCCCTCCTGCAAGCGCCGCTTCCCCGGCGACATCGGCAAGGCGCGGCCGTGCCTATATGCGCAAATCGGCGAGTGCGCCGCACCCTGCACGGGAGAACTCTCGCGCGAGCAGTACGAGGAGCTGTTTGGTGAGGCGGAGGCGATTCTGCGCGGGGCGTCGCGCGGCGTGCGCGACGCGCTGTGGCGCGAAATGGAGGAGGCTTCGGCGAGGCAGCAGTACGAGGCGGCGGCGGCGGCGCGAGACCGTTTGCGGGCGCTCGAGCGCCTCCTTGACAAACAAAAGACGGTAGGGTCCCCGGACGCCTTCTACGACGCGGCGGTGCTCTTTGAGGGGGAGACCTGCGCCTGCCTTGCCATCGCGCTCGTGCGCGAGGGGGTCCTCGCCGATACTTCCTTTACCATTCTCTCCTCCGACCTTCTCGCCGATGCCGCCGAGCGCGAGGAGGCGGTGCTCTCCGCCCTGTACGAGCTCTACCGCGCGCGCGAGGATATGCCGCGCGAGCTCGACCTCGATGTTGAGCTATCCGAGGACAACCGCGCGACGCTCGAGCGCTCGCTCTCGGCGATGGGGCGCGGGGAGGTGCGCCTTCGCCGCCCATATCGCGGCGACAAAAAGGAGACCTGCCGCCTGCTCCTCGAGAATGCGGAGCAGAAGACGCGAGAGCACGAGGCGTCGCTACTGCGCGAGAGCCGCACGCTCGCGCGCCTCGCCGCCCTCCTTGGCCTTGAGGTTCTCCCCGAGCGCATAGAGGCGGTAGACATTTCTAACTTAGGGGACGAGATGATTACGGCAGGCCTCGTTCTCTTCGTGCACGGCGCGCCCGACAAGAGCGGCTACCGCACCTACAAAATTAGAGGCGTCTCCGGGCAGGACGACTACGCCGCGATGCGCGAGGCGATCTCTCGCCGCCTCGACCACGCCGACACGCAGCCCCTGCCGGACCTGCTGCTCCTTGACGGCGGGGTGGGCCATGTGCACACCATCCGCGCGCTCCTCGCGGAGCGGGGCGTCGAGCTGCCTATTTTCGGGATGGTCAAGGACGAATATCATAAGACGCGCACACTGACGGACGGCGAGGGCGAGATCGCCATCGCCGGCGAGACGGCGGTCTTCACGCTGATTTACAAAATCCAAGAGGAGGTGCACCGCTACACGGTCGGGCGGATGATGCGCGGCAAGCGCAAGAGCCTGACGACCTCGGTGCTGACGAAAATTCCCGGTATCGGCGAGAAGAAAGCGACGGCTCTCCTGCGCGCGCTCGGCGGGAGCGCGGGCGTGCGGGAGGCGGACGAGGCGACCCTCGCCGCCATCCCCGGCATCACGAAAAAAGACGCCACCGCCATCCGCCGCGCGGTCGAGGAGGGTCTGCTTGGAGAGTAACCCACATCACATCTTGTTCAAGTAAATTCCACAAATAATACATATTGTTCGTATTATCGCAACATCTTCTACACCCCCCGTGCGAACGCCGCGCCGCTCCCGTGAGCCTCTGCTCAAACGTGCGTTTCCCACCTCATAACGCCTCGTTCAACCTCCAACACATCGCGTCTGCCTTATTCGTACAATTTTCGAGATAGCGCTCGCAGCGTGGGGGTGGTTTCACCGAAAACCGCGCAAATGCGCGATTGCCG
>CAZYCC010000024.1:3312-6965 GCA_964645985.1 uncultured Lachnospiraceae bacterium
GCGGGCGCGCCGTCGACCGCGCCGATTCTCCCGCCGAGGAGAAGCCGCCCGCCCCCGGGGGAGTTGCCGCCGCCGCGCCTGCCCGCCTCGCCGCTCCCGCGGGGAAAAGTGTTTCTGCCGCGCCGCGCGAACCCTTCGCCGGGGAGGCGCGGCGATGAGCGCGCGGGACACTCTCCCCCCGCGCGGGGAGGACGCGCTCGCTCCTCTGCCGAGCGGGATAGCCGATGAGCCGGTGCTTGTCGCGGGGAGCTTTGACCCGGTGACAAACGGGCATCTCGCGCTGCTGCGCGAGGCGGCGGCGCACTACCGCGTCGTTTACGCAACGATTTTCGCTAATGAGGCAAAGAACGCCCTCTTTTCGCTCGAGGAGAGATTGCGCCTGCTCACGCTCGCCTGCGGGGAGATCTCATCGGCGAGGGTGGGAAGCGATGGTGGAATGCTCGCCGACTACGCGCGCGCGCGCGGCATTCGCGTCTCCCTGCGCGGCTACCGCGATGAGGAGGACCTGCGCTACGAGCGCGAAATGGCGCTCTTCAACCATGCGCGCAACCCCGCGCTGCGCACGGTGCTGCTCCCCGCGCCGCCGGATCTGCGCGAGGTACGGTCGAGCGCGGTGCGCGCCGCTCTTTCGCGCGATGACACCGCCGCCCTGCGCCGAATGCTGCCTCCGCCTGTCTATGACGAAATCCTGTCGATAAAATGAAGATAATATGTCTCTCAAAAGAACTCCCCGTAACGCCCCCTCCCCCCCGGAGGGGGTTTTCTTTACGGGACCGCGCCCCTCCGCCTCGCCGCGTCCCCGTCACACTCCCTCCGCATACCCTCCGCTCGGGTTACCCCCGGTTCTCCCTCGCGAGGAGCTACACCCTGCACATCCCCCGTTTGTTTCCCACCGCGATATTTCCCGGCGCTCGCTCGCGGCGATAGCTCCGCCCCCGCCTCGTCCCGTCGCCACACCGCCGCACGCCCCCGTCGTGCGACCTTTGCGCCCCCGCGTCCCCTTCCGCTTCGCCGCGCCGCGCCTCCCGCGCGCCGATCCTTTTCCCGGTTTTCTTATTTTTCTTCCCAAGTGATTTGTTTGCATGCGCGAGAAGGGGGTTTTCCTGAATTTTTTTCGCAAAATCGGCATTTTTCGCGAAAATCCCTCTTGATTTTTTTGCGCAAGGCGACTATAATGGAGCGGGGTGGGGGATTAGGATACCAAAATGGGAGGAAGTGGGAACCACTCCCCTTTTTCCCATCCCCGAAATCGTCTTTCCCTGCGCCGCGCCCTCGCGCCGCGCTCGCGCGATCTCGCTGCGGCATATCCCGCGCTCGCGCCGCCGACCGTCCTTTCACGAATCCCCCGCGCGGGTTTTCGCGCCCCGCGCCGTTTTCTTTCGCTCTATCCTATGCTGACAGGTACCTTCGACCACACGGTGGACGATAAGGGCAGGCTCTTTCTTCCCGCGAAGATGCGGGAGGAGCTCGGGAGCGTGCTTTATCTGTCGCAGGGTTTAGAGCCCTGTATCCGCCTTTACTCCGAGCGCGAGTGGGAGGCGCTTGCCGAGAAGACCGCGGACATCCCGCTCTACACCGGGGGAGATCTCTTTCGCATTCTCTTTTCCGCCGCCGAGCGCGTCACGGTTGATTCCCACGGGCGCATTCTCCTGCCGCCCCGCCTCAAAGAATACGCCTCCATTTCGCCCGGCAGCGCGATTAAAGTGCTCGGCGCGGGGCGCTTCGCCGAGATTTGGGATGCAGAGAAGCTTGCCGCTCACCGCGCCGCCATCGACCGCGAGAGGGTTGTGGAGGCGCTGCGCTCAATAGGGCTGTAGCGGTGTCCTACCACACCCCGGTTCTCCTGCGCGAGGTGCTGCGCGCGCTCGCTGTCACCCCCGACGGGATTTATTTTGACGGGACGGTGGGCGGAGGCGGCCACAGCGAGGCCATAGCGCGAGTCCTCACGAGCGGGCACTTATTCGCGCTTGATCGGGACGAGGACGCGCTCGCGGCGGCGGGGGAGCGGCTCGCCCCTTACGCCGACCGCGTTACGCTTCTTCGGGGAGACTTTCGCGACGCTGAGAGGATTTTTTTCGAGCAGGGCGTGCTCTCGCTTGACGGGGCGCTGCTCGACCTCGGCGTTTCCTCGCACCAGTTCGATGACCCGGCGCGCGGCTTTTCGTATCACGCCGACGCGCCGCTCGATATGCGCATGGATCGAAGCGGGGGGATTACCGCCGCCGATGTCATCAATACCTACACCGAGCGGGATCTGTCGCGCATTCTCAGCAGCTACGGCGAGGAGCGCTACAGCGCCCGCATTGCCCGCGCCATCGTCCGAGAGCGCGCTCGCGAACCCATCACCTCCACCGCGCGCCTTGCCGAGATTATCCGATCGGCCGTTCCTCCCGCCGCGCGCGAGGACGGACACCCCGCGCGGCGATCCTTTCAGGCGATCCGCATTGAGGTGAACCGGGAGCTTGACGCCATCGAGCCGGCGCTGTGCGCCATCGTTCCGCTCCTGCGCGAGGGGGCGCGCCTCGCGGTTATCACCTTCCATTCCTTAGAGGATCGCGCGGTCAAGCGAGTTTTCGCGCAGTTCGCGCGCGGCTGCACCTGCCCGCCCGACTTCCCGGTTTGCGTCTGCGGCGGCAAGTCCCGCGGGCGCGCGCTCCCCTCGGTCACACCGGGGCAGGAGGAGCTTGCCGCCAACCCCCGCGCGCGCAGCGCCCGCCTGCGCGTCTTTGAAAAGCACGAGGCGTGACCCGCGCCCCCGCGAGCCGCCTCGCTGCTGCCGCGCCGATCGCTCCGGGCACCCGCCGCCGATAACTTTCCCGCGCGCACTGTCCTGAGCGCGCCGACCGTTCCCCAACCCGCACGCAACTCCCCCGCGCGTCTACCCGCCGGTAGTCCCCCCGCAAGCGGCACCGCTGCCGCGTGGGAATCCCCCCGGAAACTCCCCGCGCGCAGCGCCCGCCGCTGCCGCGCGCGACACCGATACTTCCGACTTCCCCCCATTTTCCCCACCCGCAAGGAGGCGCGCGATGGCGAAAAGCGACAATCGAATGGCGCGGGACCGCCGCGCGGCGGCAGCCCCCGCGCAAAAGAGAACCTCCGCCCCCGCCCGCACCTCCTCCCCCGCGCGCGTCAACGACGAGCGCGGGCGCGAGATCGTCCTCGGCGAGAGCTCCCTGGCCACGCTCGCCCCGCCGGCAAAGCCCAAGGTCTACACGGTGCGCGCGAAGGAAAAGAAAAAGATCTCCCCCGGGACGATTTTTCTCGTTCTGCTGTGCATGGTCATTTTGATGCTCTTCGTCATCAACGAGGTCAAGGTCAACGAGGTGACGCGCGAGGTGAACGCACTGGGCGACGAGATAAACGCCCTGCGCTCGGAGGCGACAGACCTCACCGATCGCCTATCGCGCAAGAACACCTCCTCGGAACTCGAGGAGCGCGCGCAGCAGATGGGGCTGCTCAAGAGCGGGGATCTCTCGAGCGTGACCGTGCACATCCCGCGCGAGGACACGGTGGAGAAATACGACGAAAAAGAGGAGGATGAGGGCGTGCTGACCTCGGTCCTCTCCGCTATCGGCAGCAACATCCGCGACGGCGAGGGCCTCATTCATCCCCCCGCCCCGGAGCAGTAACGCGCCGCCCCGCGCCCCGCGCCC
>CAZYCC010000024.1:7065-16086 GCA_964645985.1 uncultured Lachnospiraceae bacterium
CCGCGCCCCCCCGTTTTCCCTCTTTTGAAAGGAACCGCCTATGCCACGCCGCGAGGATGAGCGCGACCCTGCCCCGCGCGGCGGCTCCGGCGCGCCGCGCCCGGGAGGGAGTTCCTCCTCGCACGGCAATGGCGATCGCCGCTCCGCAAGCGCCCCCGCCGAGGAGAATGCTCTCGCCCCGGTGGATATGGCGGGAGATCGCCGCGTCGCGCGCCTTGAGCGCCGCGAGGCGCGCCTTGCCCGCCGTGACCGCAAGCTCGCCGAAAAGCGCGAGCGCGACAAGAACGGCGTGGGGTTTTCCTTCCCCGCGCGCCTCACGGCGGTGCTCATTCTGATGGCGCTGCTGACGGTGGGCCTTGTCGCGAGGCTCTTCAGTTTGCAGGCGCTGCACCACGAGGAGTACCTCGGCAAGGTTCTGCGCAACGTTTCGCGCGAAACACCCCTCGCCGCGCACCGAGGCGAAATTTACAGCGCGGACGGACAGAAGCTCGCCTCCAACCTTGTCACCTACCGCGTCTTTATCTCCCCCGACGACATCGCCGGGAAGCCGACAGGCGCAAGTGAAATAGACGAGGACTTAGCGGGCGACCCTCGCCTCATCGCTGATACGCTCGGGGAGATCCTCGGCATCGACCCCGAGCAGATTTACGCCGCGACGCAGCGCGAGGGGCGGCGCGATGAGACGATAGCGAAGAACGTGGGCGGCGAGCAGGCAGACAAAATCCGCGCCTTTATCGATAGGCAGGAGGCGGCGGGAGAGGGCTACAGCCGCATGATTCACCTCGAGGAGACGGTCAAGCGCCAATACGACCAAGGGTCCCTCGCCGCGCAGGTCATCGGCGTGATGGGCACCGACGGGGGATTGTTCGGCCTTGAAATGCAGTACGAGGAGGCGCTGCGCGGCGAGGACGGCATAACGCGCTACTCGCGCAGCAACAGCGAGGAGGGCTTCGAGGAGAACGTCCCCGCGCGAGACGGCTACGATCTGCACACCACGCTCGACACAAACGTGCAGCGCACCTTGGAGGAGCAGCTGAAAGCAACCTACGAGGAGAATAACGCGAAGGAGCGGGCCTGCGGGGTGGTGATGGACGTCAAGACCGGGGGCGTGCTCGCCATGGCCACCTACCCTACCTTCGATCTCAACGACCCCTATACGCTGGTGGGAGAGTTCGCCGACCGCCTCGCGGCGCAAAATCTCACCGAGGGCAGCGATGAGTACCGGGCGGCGTACAATGACCTTCTTTATGAGATGTGGAACAACAAAACCATCTCAGACGACTACAACCCCGGCTCGACCTTCAAGGTGATGACCTCAGCCGCCGCCCTCAACGAGGGGGTGATCACCCCCGCGAGCACCTTCACCTGCACCGGCCGATGGGTGGACAACACCGGCACGACCCGCATCGCCTGCGCGAGTACCGGCGGGCACGGCACGCACGATTTCACCTATATGCTCCAGCAGTCCTGCAACCCGACCCTCATTCAGGTGTCGATGCTGCTCGGGCGGGAGCGGTTTTTGCGCTATTTTAACGATTTCGGCTTCACCGAGCCCACGGGAATCGATCTTCCCTCCGAGCTTGTCGGCGTCAGCTACGACCCCTCCGCCTTCTCGATTATCGACCTCGCGGTCAGCGCCTTCGGGCAGGGCTTCACCACAACCGCCCTGCAGGAGATTACGGCGGTTTCCGCCGTCGCGAACGGGGGAGAGCTCGTGCGCCCGCACATTGTCGAATCGATTACCGACAGCGCGGGAAACGTCGTTTGGTCATTTGAGGGCGGGGAGCGGCGGCAGGTCGTTTCGCGGCAGGCCTGTGAGACGGTGACGCAAATCCTCGCCGATGGCGTGTCGGGAGACGGCGGCGCGCGCAACGCCTATGTCGCGGGGTACAACATCGCGGCGAAGACCGGTACCTCCGAGAAAAAGACCGAGGTCAACCCTCTCAACGGGGAGTATGACCTGCGCGTCGGCTCCTGCGTCGGTTACGCGCCGGCCGAGGACCCGCAGGTCTCGGTTATTATCGTCGTCGATGAGCCGAACACAGACGGGCGGAGCAGCCGCGCGGGCGGCGTTGTCGCGGCGCCTTATATCGCCGGCACCATGGCAAGCATCCTGCCTTACCTCGGTATCGAGCGCGCCTACAGCGACGAGGAGCTCGCCAATCTATCGATGCCGGTGGGTGATTATCTCACCAAACCCGTCTCCGAGGTGCAGTCCTCGCTTGACACCGCCGGCATCGAGGTTAAGGTCGTTGGGAGCGGCGAGACGGTTCTCGCGCAGCTGCCCGCCGCGGGCGAGACGGTGAGCAAGGCGCACTCCCATATCACGCTCTTCACCGAACTTCGCGAGGACGGCAGCGTCCCTTATGAGAACGCCACCGTCCCGGAGGTGACAGGCCTCTCGGTGCGCTCGGCGATCAGCCGCCTCACAAGCGAGGGCTTCTGCGTAAATATCACCGGCGCCGTCAACTACGACGCGGGCAGCGGCGCCATCGTCGCCTCGCAGGATCACACGGGCGAGGTTCTGCCGAAAGGTTCTGTCGTCACGGTCGAGTGCGTCCACACCGACGTCGACGACGCAGCGTAACCCCCACGTCTCCCGCGCGAAGCGCGGGCAGAACTCCTTTTTTCTCTCTCTTCTTCGTTATCTTTCGTTTATGACCGTATCCTGCAGCGGCATTCGCCGCAAAGACGTCGAGGCGGCGATGGGGCTGCCGGTGAGCGCGCGCGGCGAGGATGTCATCACTTCCTTCACCACCGACTCGCGGGACGCCACGCCCGGCGCCGCGTTTATCGCCCTCAAAGGGCGGCGCCTTGACGGCGGGGATTATGTCGCCTCCGCCATCGCCGGGGGAGCGGTTCTCGCCATCGCGCGCGACGCCCCGGCGGGCCTATCCGACTTTGTCCTGCGCACCGACGACCCCGCTCTTGCCCTCGGCAAAATCGCCGCTGCGCACAAGGCAAAAATCGCCCCGCGCACGGCGGGGATCACCGGCAGCGCCGGGAAGACGACCGTCAAGGATATGACCTACGCCGTCCTCTCGCGCAAGGGCAAGGCGGGGCGCAGCGAGGGCAATCACAACAACGAAATCGGTCTGCCGCTCTCCCTGCTCACCCTCACCCCCGAGTGCCGCACCGCCGTCTATGAGCTGGCGATGAGCGCGCGCGGGGAGATTTCCTACCTCACGCGAATTGTGCGCCCGGACATCGCGGTGATCACCAACATCGGCAATATGCACATCGAGCAGCTCGGCAGCCGCGAGGCGATCCGCGACGCGAAAATGGAAATCGTCGAGGGTCTGCCGCGCGACGGCGTGCTGATTTTAAACGGCGATGAGCCGCTTCTCGCGGGCATCGAGGGAGCAGTCTACGTCGCGCGGCATAACGCGGACGCCGAGTGGCGCATCGCGAACGTGCGCGCCGGCGAGAACGGCACCGCCTTTGATCTTCTCCCCCGCCACAGTGACCCGATAGAGAGCATCGCCATCCCCGTGATGGGGGAGCACAATGTGTTCAACGCCGCGCTCACCTACGCCGTCTGCCGCCAAATGGGCTTCGGCGAGATGGACATTCGGCGGGGGCTGCTCTCCTACCGCCCGGAGGCGCTGCGACAGCAGGTTGTCGAGCGGCGCGGCAAGACGCTCATCGAGGACTGCTATAACGCGGGCCCCGAGTCGATGAGCGCGGCGCTCACGGTTCTCTCGGATATGGTGGCGCGCGAGGGCGGGCGCGCCGTCGCCCTCCTCGGCGATATGCGCGAGCTCGGAGACTTTTCGCGCGACTTTCACCGCCGCCTCGGCGAGGAGGCGGCACGGCGCGGCGTGGAGGTGCTCTTCACGGTGGGAGATCTCGCCGAGATAACGGCGGAGGCGGCGCAGCGCGCGGGCGTCCCCATCGTCGAGAGCTTCGCCGAGGACAGCAGCCCCGCGCAGGTCGCCGAGGCGCTCGCCTGCCAGCTGCGCGTGGGAGACAAGGTCCTCATCAAGGCCAGCCGCGCCCTCCACCTTGAATCCATCGCCGAGCTGCTCGAGGAGATGCTGTAACCCACCCGCGCCTGTCCCACGCTCCGCACGCCTCTCACTCCGCGCGTTCTTCCCGCACCGCTTCTTTTCGCGCCATCGCCGCCCCGCTCCCCCCTCACTCACGATGCGGAACCTGCTCCCCCTCCTTTGCGCGGCAGTTTGCGCGATTGCCGTCGCGCTCGCCCTGCGCGGTCTTTTGCCGCGCCTGACCGGGAAAAAGATGGGGCAGCACATCTTCCTCGAGGGGCCGGTCTGGCACCAATACAAAGAGGGCACCCCGACGATGGGGGGCCTCGCCTTCTTCCCGGCGCTTCTCATTATCGCCGCGTTTTTTCTCTTCTCCTTTGCCGGGCGAGAGCAGCTTCTGCCCGCCTTCCTTGTGCTCGGCTACGCCGCCCTCAATGGAACAATCGGTTTCGCCGACGACCTTGCCAAGCACCGCAGCGGTGAGAACAAGGGCTTATCGGCGGGGCAAAAGTTCACGCTGCAGCTCGCCGCCGCCGCCGTTTTTCTCCTCGCGATGGCGATGTGCGGCTTCTTTGACGGAACTACTCCTCTCCCCTTCACCGATAAGAGCCTGCCGCTCGGCGCGTGGGCGATTGTCCCCGCGCTCCTGCTCCTCACCGGGACGGTCAACAGCGTCAACCTGACCGACGGGGTGGACGGCCTCGCGGGGTCTGTCGTCGGCGTGATCGCGCTCTTTTTCGCGGTGGCGGCGCTCCTCACCGGCCATATCGCCGCCGCCATTCTCGCGGGCGGCATTTTCGGCATCCTCTGCGGGTTTCTCCCCTTCAATCACCACCCCGCGAAGATTTTTATGGGGGATACCGGGTCGCTACTGCTCGGCGCGGCGGTGGCGGGCCTCGCCTTTCTCATCGACGAGCCGCTTATTCTCTTCCTCGCGGCGTTCGTCCCGATGGTCGAGACGCTGACCGATATTATTCAAGTGGCCCACTACAAGCGCACGCACCGCCGCGTCTTCCCGATGACGCCGATTCACCACAGCTTCGAGAAAATCGGCTGGAGCGAGAACAAAATCGTCCTCGTCTTCACCGCCGTCACGGCGGCGACCTGCGCCCTCGCCCTCCTCGGCGTCCTGTTGTAAGGAGCACCCCCGCGCAGGGTTACCGCTCGGCGCGAACTTTATCGAGGGAACGCGCAGCGCGTCCTTTCCCCTCGCGCCACTCCCGCGCCCATTCTTGTGATGGGAGCGCGGTTCCGCCCCGCATAAAAGCGGCGCGCGTGCGGCAGAGCATAACGCCGCCATACGCCGCCGGTATAGCACAATCCGCATAAACGGGGGACGCGGGGTTACCGCCCGCGGCGCGAACTTTCGGGGGCAGACGCGGCGCGCGCTCGCCCGCCGAGGGTTCTTTTGCCCTCGCCCCCTCGCGTGACGGGAGCGCGCGCTTTTTCGGATTTTCATGTCGCCGCGTTTGCGGCAGGTTTTGCTACAGAATATCGTGATGGCAGGAAACGGCGCAGCGGGGGGGAGCGACCCCCGCCGAAGCGCTCGCCCGCGCTCGGACGAGCGTTTTTCGCCATACGATACCCCGGCGCGTGGCGGCTCCCCGCGCCCCGATTCCTCGCGCCCTGCGTCCCCGCGCCCCGATTCCTCGCGTCCTGCGTCCGTCGGGGCTCCCCGACGCGGCACTTCCCCGGGATACTCCGCGCGAAGTAGCTCCCCCGCCCCGTCCGGCAGCTCGGCGCGAGGCGGCTCTCCCGCGCACGGCGGCAACCCTTCGCGCGGCGGGTACTCCGCTCCCCCGCGATCATCCCCGCCCGCGCGCACGGCGGGATCGCCCCCGCGCCCGAGCGCGAACCGCACATCTCCCCGGGAGATCCCCTCCCGCCCGCAGCAGGTCTTTCGCACTTCTCCCGCCGAGGAGGAGGCACTGCGCCGCGCCGAGCTGGCGCGCGAGCGGGCGGAGAAAAAAGCGGCGCGCGCGGCAAAAAAGGAGCAAAAGCGAGCCGCCAAAGAGGAGAAAAAGGCGCACAAGGCCGAGATGAAGGCGCACGCGCGCGAGCTCTCGGGCGATGTTCTCCTTGAGCGGGGAAACTTCGACCTGCCCTTTTTCTTCCTCGTCCTCATTCTGCTCGCCTTCGGCTGCGTCATGGTCTTCTCGGCGAGCTATGTCACCTCCTACACGGCGGAGGGTGACAGCTACAAGGCAATTCGCTCCCAGCTCTTTTACGCGGCGTTCGGCATTGTGGTGATGCTGCTGCTCTCGCTGTGCAATATTAACTTTCTGCGCCGCGCGACGCGCATCATTTTCCCGTTCATGCTGATCTTCCTCCTCGCGGTGCTGGTGGTAGGCAGATCGAGCCACGGCGCGCGGCGGTGGATCTCTATCGGGCCCCTTGACTTTCAGCCGAGCGAGTTCGCGAAGATGGCGCTCGTCCTTGTTCTCGCCGATTATTACGCGCGCTACGAGCGAAAGGCGCGCAGCGTGCGCTACCTCACCTCGGCGCTCTACGGGACGGTGATCCCCGGCGCTATTGTCATGGTGATCTGCGCCCTCGTCCTGCTTGAAAAGCACCTGTCGGGGACGATTATCCTCTTTGCGATTGGGGTACTCCTTATCTTTTGCGCGGGCGGGAAGAAGCTGCTGCTTCTGCTCTCGGGAGGGGTCTTCGCCGGTGTTGTCGCTCTCGCCTACAAGCTCCTTCCCTATGTGCAGAACCGCGTCGCCTCCTGGCAGCACCCCGAGCGCGACCCGCAGGGGGACGGCATGCAGATTCTGCAGGGCCTCAACGCCGTCGGCAGCGGCGGCATGATGGGGGTCGGGCTCGGGCAGAGCCGCCAAAAGCATGGCTTTCTCGCCGAGGCGGACAACGACTATATCTTCGCCATTATCTGCGAGGAGCTCGGTTTCGTCGGCGCGCTCGCGGTAATCGCGCTTTTCGTCGCTCTCGTTGCGCGCGGGGTAAAGATCGCGCGCGGCGCGCCGGATACCTTCAGCCGCCTCGCGGTGATTGGCATCGTCGGGCAGGTCGGTATCCAAACGATTCTCAATATCGCGGTGGTCACCTCGCTTATCCCGAGCACCGGCATTTCGCTGCCCTTTATCAGCAACGGAGGCTCCTCGCTCATCGCCCTCGCGTTTGAGATGGGCGTCGTCCTCTCCATATCGCGCTACAAGCGCCTTGAGGAGCCGGGAACCGAGCGCGCCGCGAAAAAATCCCGCCGCGCCCGCCGCGCCGCCGCCGCGACCGAAGGATAGCGTGCCGCACCACCGTATCCCGCGCGCCGTTGCGGGTAGGGTCGCTCGCGTCCCCCGCGCCGCTCCTTACGGAAAAAATCGAGTGAGGCTTTGCACGCGGGCTTTACCCCCCGCGAGGGAACCACGTTTTTTGCACGTTTGCATACACCGCGCCCCGCACGAGGCTCCTCATTTTCCACTCTGCTGTTTTGGGGGGCGGTTTCTTTATCCACGCGCGAGGAGGGGTCGCGATGAAGGTCATTCTCAGCGGAGGGGGCACCGGCGGACACGTCAACCCCGCGCTCGCCATCGGCGCCGCCCTTGAGGATTACGCCGCCTCGCGCGGCGCCTCTCCTGCGCCGGCGCAGGGCGAGGAGAGCGCGAAAGCTCCCCCGGCAAATTCCGCCGAGGCGAATAGGAGTAGCAACTTTGACGAATCCGGGCAGCGGCAGGCCGAGCCGGTCGAGATTTCCTATATCGGCAGCGCGCGCGGCATCGAGCGCAGCCTCGTCCCGCCGCGCTATCCCTTTTACCCCATCGAAATAGAGGGGCTTCGCCGAGAGCTGTCGCTCGAGAACCTGCGCGCCGCGGCGCTCACCGTGCGCGCGGTGGCGCAGACGAAAAAGCTGCTGCGCCGCCTCCGCCCCGACCTTGTTATCGGGACCGGCGGCTACGTTTGCTACCCGCCTCTGCGCGCCGCCGCCGATCTTCATATCCCCACAGCCCTGCACGAGAGCAACGCCGAGCCAGGCCTTGCCGCGAAAATGCTCGCGGGCAAGGTCGATGTTGTCTTTGTCAACTTCGAGAAGACAAAAGACCTGCTGCCGACGGCAAGGCGCGTCCTCTTCACCGGCACGCCCCTGCGGCGCGAGTTCCTTTCGGCGAACAAGGCCGCCGCGCGGCGCGAGCTTGACCCGGAGGGGCGCTTTTCGCACATTGTCGTCTC
The DNA here is from genome assembly GCA_964645985.1 of uncultured Lachnospiraceae bacterium. Lineage (GTDB taxonomy): Bacteria > Bacillota > Clostridia > Oscillospirales > CAG-272 > CAZYCC01. Next base: position 15,237 of record CAZYCC010000024.1, read on the forward strand.
CTTCGGCGGGAGCCTCGGCGCACGCGCGCTCAACGAGGCGATGCTCGAGGTGATGGACGGCTACGGCCGCGCCCACCCGGGCACGCTCTTTTTGCACGCGACGGGCGATCGCTACTATCGCGATTTTGACGCCGAATTTCGCGCGCGGGGCCTCGATGAGTTTCCCAACCTATCGCCGCGCGCCTATTTCACCGATATGGCGGGCGCGATGGCGGCAGCGGATCTCGCCATTTGCCGCGCGGGCGCCCTCACTCTCTCGGAGCTGTCGCAGCTCGCGACCCCGTCGATCCTCATCCCCTCTCCAAACGTAACGAGCGACCAGCAAACCAAGAACGCGGCGCTCTTCGCCGAGGCGGGCGCGGCGCTGCTCCTGCCCGAGGAGAGCCTCACCGCAGAGCGCCTCGAGGGGCAGATCGAGGGGTTATTCGCCCGCCCCGAGCGCGCCGCGCGCATGTCCGACGCCGCCGCCTCTCTCGCCGCCCCTCACGCCGCCGAGCGCATCGCGCGCGAGCTCTTCGCCCTCGCCGGGAAGGAATAACGCGCGACCGCCGCGAACCCCACCTCCCCGCGCCGCCTTCCCAGAGCGACCGCCTCGCGCGATAACCCCCCGCGTCTCCCTCACTTGCGCTTTGTTTAGATAAGGGAGCAGCTCCCTCGTTCGTGCTACCCGCGAACGCGACCGACACGCGAACCCCGCCCTCGCGTTCTCTTTGCTGACGGAGAGCCGCGCCGTCCCTGCCCCTCGTCTTTCGCGTGAATTTTCGCCCGGCGTTTTTCTTTCGCTCGGCAAGCCCGTTTTCCCGCGAGGAAGGAACGGCGAACCGCCCTCGCACCCGCGCGGGATACCCCC
>CAZYCC010000024.1:16186-20482 GCA_964645985.1 uncultured Lachnospiraceae bacterium
TTTTCCCGCGAGGAAGGAACGGCGAACCGCCCTCGCACCCGCGCGGGATACCCCCCGCGCCGCTCCCGCTCCTCCTTCATTTTCTTATGGCAAAGAACAAACGGGGGGAGCGCGCGCAATCTGCCGAGAACCTGCCGGTGACTTCGTCCTCGGGGAATCTTCCCGCTCCTCGCTCTCTGCCCGCAGAGCCGCCGCCGCACATCCCGATACGCGAGGACTTCCCCTACGCCCCGCTCGAGCCGGAGCCGCTCGGCGAGCAGCTCTCATCGCGCTATTACGCCGAGAAGCGTGAGAAGGATCGCCGCCGTCGCCGTCGCCGCCGAGTGGCCGCGCGCATACTCTGGGCGGTGCTCGGGGTTATCCTCCTCGCGGCGGGAGCGGCCGTCTTCCTCACGGTCTTTTTCCGGGTGGAGACGGTGACGGTCACCGGCAGTACGATATATCCCGAGGAGGAGATCCTTGCCTCCTGCGGCGTTGCGCCCGGGCAGAATATCTTCCGCGTTGACAATCGCAAGGTCGCCGCGAACCTCTCCGAGGGCTTTCCCTACCTGCATTCGGTGCGGGTCGACCGCGACTATCCGCACGGCGTGACGCTCGTTCTCTTCGAGGAGGAGCCTTATTTCACCTTCCGCGTGGACGATAGGCAGGTTGCCGTCTCGCGCGACCTGAAGGTCCTCGACGTTTCGATGGACGAGGCGTATTTCGCCGAGCGCTACGCGGGAGTGCGGCAGATCCTGCCGCCGCCGGTGAGCAGCGCGATCGCCGGGGGAGCCCTCACCTTCGAGGAGGACGGCAGCGCGCGCGCTCTGCTCTCTCTGCTCGGCGCGCTGGAGAACTCTCCTTTGGGAAAGAGCGTGACGAGCATTGATTTTCGCTCGCGCTTCGATATTCGCCTTTCCTGCAATGAGGGGAAAATCGACCTGCGGGTCGGCAACGTCGGCGACATCGAGATGAAGCTCGAATTTGCCGAGCAGATTCTGACGCACTTCTCTCCTGAGGCGACCGGCACCATCTTTGTCGACGACATCCACACCGCCAGCGCCCAAGTCGACGACCCCGCCGACGACTGATCCGCGCGCCCGCGCACCCCGCGCGAACGGGTGAGGAACGCTTCGGCGAACGGGTGAGGAACGCGGCGGGGAGGGGAGCGGAGGCAATCCTGTGAACAGAATGTAAATTTTTCCCGCGAAAGAGAGAATGGTGGGCATATCGCTTGCAAAAACGGGAAAAATGGCATAAAATAAAAAGGAAGCTGTATATCCTTATGAACAAAAACAAACGAAAAGCGGCGCGCGGCGCCGGGAGCGGCGAATCGGAGGGAATCGGTATGGCGCAGTTCGATCGTAGAGAACAACCCGAGCCGGAGGAGGAAATGACCACCGGCACGACCGTTATTAAAGTCGTCGGTGTCGGCGGAGGCGGTAACAACGCCGTCAACCGGATGATTGACGCGGGTGTCAAGGGCGTTGACTTTATCGTCATCAATACCGACAAGGCGGCTCTCGCGAAATCGAGTGCGCCCTGCAAGGTCGCCATCGGCGAGAAACTGACGCGCGGACAGGGCGCGGGCGCGAACCCCGAGGTCGGCGCGAAGGCGGCGGAGGAGAGCTTCGATGAGATTATCGCCGCGCTGAACGGCGCGGATATGGTGTTTGTCACGGCGGGGATGGGCGGCGGCACTGGCACCGGCGCCGCGCCTCTTATCGCGAAGGCGGCGCGCGACGCGGGAATTTTGACGGTCGGCGTCGTCACCAAGCCCTTCAATTTCGAGGGGCGGCAGCGGATGCAGCGCGCCGAGGCGGGCATTGCCAATATGCGCGAGAACGTCGACTCGCTCCTCGTCATCCCCAACGAGCGCCTCAAACAGATCTCCAACACGCGCATTACCTTTATGAACGCCTTCATTGAGGCGGACAACGTCCTCAAGCACGGCGTCGAGAGTATTACCGAGCTCATCACCAAGCTCGGCGTGGTCAACACCGACTTTGCCGATGTGACGACGATCATGCGGGACGCCGGCTACGCGCACATGGGCGTGGGGTCCGCGAACGGCAAGGAGAAGGCCGAGCAGGCGGCAAAGATGGCGATCTCCTCTCCCCTGCTCGAAACCTCCATCGAGGGCGCGCGGCGCATTCTGATGAACATCACCGCCTCCCCCGACATCACCCTCGAGGAGATGGATCTCGCCTCGAATATGATCACCGAGGAGGCGCACCCCGACGCGACGGTCATTTGGGGCGCGCTCATCGACCCGGAGCTTGACGACGAGATGCACATCACGCTGATCGCGACCGATTTCGAGAGCGCCGCCCCCGAGAATCGCGCGCCGCTGCGCCGCCCCGAGCTGCACTCGGGCAGTACGGTAGCCCCTGCCGCGCGCCGCACCCCGAACATCGCTCCCGCCGAGGAGAGTTCGGGTGAAAAGAAAGAGGGCGAGGCTCCCGCCGAACCCCCCGCTCCCCCGGCCGAGGCGGGAGGCCTCTCGGATGAGGACTTCGACCAGCTGCTCGATATGCTCAACAGCAAGAACCGCCGCCCGGGAAGATAAGGCGCGGCAATATAGTGGTTAGTGGGAAGTGGATAAGTGGTTAGTGGGGTGGTTAGCCTCGAAAAATCACTTCACGCGAGGGGCGCCGGGAATGCGCCGATGATACGCAAACGAACGCCCGAGCACTCGCTCGGGCGTTGGCATAGGGGCGGGACGCGACGCGATGAGCGCGGGGGCGAGACCCCTTTTCGGAGAGCGGGAGCCGCCCCTTTCACGAACCCTTGCGCGGCACTTGCAAAGCAAGGGAGGATGTTTTTATGTCGCACAAGAGCGAAGCTTTGCCGCTGCCGGGGGTGGAGGGGGTGTTCACAGACTACTCGGTCTTCCTGCCCGACAGCTCTCCCCACGGCATTTTGCAGATCTGCCACGGGATGGGCGAGTATTTCCTGCGCTACACGCCCTTTGCCGAATGGATGGCGGCGTACGGCTTTGTCGTCTGCGGGGCGGATCTGCCGGGGCACGGCGTGCGCGCGCGCGAGGCGGGAACGCTCGGAGTCATCCCCGGCGGGGAAAACCTCAGCCTCGCGGTAGATCTGCAGGTCGCCGTGGCAAATCGAATGCGGCGCACCTATCGGCACCTGCCCTATCTTCTCTTAGGGCACAGTATGGGCTCGTTCATCGCGCGCAAGACGATGGTTGAGCATAGGGATCTTTTCGATGGGGTGCTGCTGCTCGGCACGGCGGGCGGCGACAAGCGCCTGCCGTTTGGAATCACCCTCGCAAGGCTCCTATCGCACCTGCCGGGGGAAGGCCCCCACTCATCGCCGCTATATCGGATGGCGTTCGCGCACTATAACGACCGCTTCGGCGGCGGGAGCAGCGCGTGGCTGACGCGCGATGAGGAGCAGCGCGCCCTGCACGAGGCAGACCCGCTCTCGGGGTTCGCCTTCTCGGCGGCGGCGATGGGGCAGATGTTCGGCTGCCTGCGCGAGGTCAACGACCCCGCCTGGTTTGACGCGCTGCCGCTCGCGCTCCCCGTCATTCTGCTCTCGGGCGAGGAGGATCCGGTCGGCGGCTACGGCAAGGGGGTTCTCGACGTCTACACCGAAATGGAGGCGCGCGAGATGTGCAGCCTGCGCTACAAGCTCTACCCCGGCGCGCGCCACGAGCTGCTCTTCGAGACCAATCGCGATGAGGTTTACGCCGACATACTTGCCTTCTGCGAGGAGGTGGTCGACGGGGTGCGCGACGCGCGCACCGAGAGCTTCGCCGCGCTCTTCGGAGGGGCGAGGTGATCGGGCGGGTGCTCGGGGCTGACCCCGGCGGCGTGCGCACCGGGGTGGCGCTCTCGGACGCGGGGGGATCCTTTGCGAGCGGTCTTTGCACCATCGTCGAGCGAGACCCCTCGCGCCTCGCCGACAAAATCGCGACTCTTACGCGCGAGAAGCGCGCCGTGGCGATTGTCATCGGGTATCCCGTCAATATGGACGGCAGCCGCAGCAACCGCGCGGGCGCGACCGAGGCGCTCGGCGCGCTCCTGCGCGAGCGGCTCGGGGAGGATTTCCCCATCCATTATCAGGACGAGCGCCGCACGACCATGGAGGCGCACGAAATTCTCACAAAGCGGGGGGTGAGCCCCGCGCGCCGCCGGCGTCTCATCGATACGCTCTCCGCCGAGATCATTTTGCAAGAGTTTCTTGACAGCCAAAATAAAGAGACCTGACCCGCCCCGCCCCGGGGTTTTGTTTTTGGGGATAGACCCCACCACCTCTGTCGGAATTTGAACTGCCCCGCTGCGGGGGAAGGTG
>CAZYCC010000025.1:0-20147 GCA_964645985.1 uncultured Lachnospiraceae bacterium
AAAAAAGCGGCAAAGGCGGCGGCAATATCGTATAAAACCAAATAAAGGGTGCGGAGCCTCCAATTTTGCGTTGATTTCATAGATGCCCCCCCCCCCCCGGGTTGCCGTCCTGCCAAGCTGTCGCATGATGATGATTTTCCTCCTATTTGTTTACAAACTGCATACCTCGCCCCCGCGCAAAAAACGCGGGGGAGAATAAATTGTCCTCTACAATGCCTAACGGCGGGGGAACCTTCAGGGCGCCGCCCTTACTCGCGCGACTTTCGCTCCCAGTTCCAAGCGTCGCGGCACATATCGGCGAGAGTGCGCTCGGTGCGCCAGTGCAGGAGGCGCGCCGCCTTCCCGGCATCGGCATAGGAGGTCGCGATGTCGCCCGGGCGGCGCGGGGTAACCTCATAGGGGATGGGGACGCCGTTTACCTCCTCGAAAGTGTGCACAAGTTCGAGGACGCTGTGCCCGCGACCGCTGCCGAGGTTTATCGCCTCGCAGCCGGTATGCTCGCTCGCATAGTCGGCGGCGGCGAGATGCCCTTTGGCAAGGTCGACGACGTGGATATAATCGCGCACGCCGGTGCCGTCGGGGGTAGGGTAATCGTCGCCGAAGACCGACAAGTGATCGCGGATACCGGCGGCAACCTGTGTAACATAGGGCATCAGGTTATTGGGCGTGCCGGAAGGGCGCTCGCCAAGTAGACCGCTCTCGTGCGCGCCAATCGGATTGAAATAGCGCAGAAGCACCACCGAGAGCGTGGGGTCCGCCGCCGCCGCGTCGGCGAGGATCTGCTCTATCATATATTTTGTGCGCCCGTAGGGGTTGGTACAGCCGCCGGTCGGCATATCCTCGGTAAATGGCGGGGTGTTGGTCTCGCCGTAGACCGTGGCGGAGCTGCTGAAAATCACGCGGCGGCAGTCATGCGCCCGCATTACCTCAAGCACGGTGAGGATGGTGTCGAGATTGACGCGGTAGTAGCGCAGCGGAATTTTGACCGACTCGCCGACCGCCTTCAGTCCGGCGAAATGCACTACTGTATCGATTTTGTTCTCGGAGAAAACGCGCTCGACGGTCGCGCGGTCGGCGGCGTCGCCTTTATAAAAGCGCGGGCGGCGGGTGGTGATTCTCGTGATGCGGTCCGGCACATCCTCACGCGCGTTGGAAAGATCGTCGAGTAGGACGACATCCCAGCCGGCGCGCAGAAACTCCACCGCCGTGTGCGAGCCGATAAACCCGGCTCCCCCGGTCAAAAGCACAGTGTGCGCGCTACTATCGGACATAAGAAAAAGAGAGACAGATTTGTGGAGGGAATGAAGGAAAAGCAAAGACGCGCGAAGCTTATTCGCTCTCGCCGGATTCGCTGCTATCAAGGCGATAGAAAAGAGAGATGAGCTGTGCTTGCAGCGCGTCCTCGTCGGGGTAGAACTCCATAAATCGCTCCCCCTTGCGCGATTCGCCCTCGATCGGCTCGATACCGCCGAGCGTGTAGCTCTGCAGGCGCGAGACGAGGCTCTGCAGCTGCCCTGCGTCGCAGTCGGAGACGAGATAACCTGATAGATCCGAGAGCATTTGCGTGGGGAAGTCCTTATCGGTGTCGATTTTTTCCTCTATGCGCGCGTAGAGCGCCTGCATATACTGCCGCTGCCGCTCCATGCGGTGGGCGTTGCTGCTGTCCTCTAAGCCCGCGCGGGCGCGCACATAGCGCAGCGCCATCTCCCCGCGCAAGGTGACCTCCTCCCCCGCGGAAAAATCCTCCCCGAAGTTGTCAAGCGAGGTCAGCGTAACGCCGCCGACCGCGTCGTTGAGGATCGGCAGGGCGTCCATCGTGAGCGAGAGGAAGTGATCAATGGGCGTGTCGAGGAGGAACCCCTCAACCGCGTCGCGCGTGACCTCGCAGCTATCCGAGCCCCCGCTCCCTACCGTGTGCGAGAGGGCGAGCTGCCCGTAAACCGTGCCGATCTGCCGCCCGTCCATCCCTAAGGTCGGGATGTCGGTCATCGCGTCGCGGTTAATTTGCAGCGCGCGGCAGGATTTGGTCGAAGGATCGAAAACGAGCAGCAGCAGGAAATCGGCGCGTCCGTCGTTGACATAGTCCTGTGCCTCAAGGAAGGTCTCCTCGGTCTGGTCGATGCCGATGACAAGGAGCGTCTCGAGGTCATCGCGCAGCGTATACCACTGCCCGTCATAGCGCACGCGCACGCGCGTGTCGTCCTCGTCCTCGCCGGGGGTGGGAGTGCCGCTCGAGGTGGGCGGCTCTGAGGAAGCGGCGGGGTCGCCGGGGTAGGCAGCGCGGCGGCTATCCCAAAAATGCACGGCGAGAAGGATTCCCGCGAGAAGCAGCAGTATAAGCAGGACGAGAGTCACCGTGCGCGCCCTCCCGCTCCCCTGCCGCTCGCGATGCTGTCCCATAAAAGTCACCGTTGAAAAAAGTTTGCAGCAAAGGCACGCTCCGCTAAGCAAATTTCACGGGGTGAGAGCGCTCGGTGAGGCCGCGCGATGCGATCGTCCGAGGAAGCCGGCAGGCGAAACCGCTCGGTGAAGCCGACTGGCAAAAAGCAGGCAAAATCCCTAATGCCAACAGGATACAAGCGGACGCGGGGAGGAATCGGGCGAAATTGTCGGCAAAAACGTGACGCCCAAGGGCTTTCCGGGGCGCTCGATTTGCTCTATGCACGACCAATCGCGGGGAGAAGCGGGCGCTCTCGCGTCTTTCGACGCGTTAATCCTCTTCCTTGCGGCGGGTCTTGATGAGGAGAGCGAGCGCCGCCGTCGCGAGGAGAACCCCGCCGGTGAGAAGAGCGGAGGCAGTAGATGAGAGCGTGTCGCTCGTCTGCGGGGAGGCGGTCTGCCCGCGGTTGATGACGACCGCGAACGGGGAGAACTCGGTGACCGTGAAGGTCATCGTCTCGTGATCCTCGCGGCATTTGTCGACGATCACCCAGCCGTTTGAAGTGTAGTGCAGAAGGCAGACAAACGGCTCGAAACGGCGCGAGTGGATGGTCACCGTGGCGGTGCCCCAGTCGTCAACCGTCGCGCGTAGGTCGAAGAGCTCACTCACGGCGAGGTCGTCCATATTGACAACGCCCGCGGCGCGCGCCATCGCCTCGATACCCGGCGCGAGATCGAGCACATGATCGGCATTACGGATGGAGTTCGCCGCGTTCTCCATCATAATCTGAAGCTCGGGCGGCAGGCTCGCGCGGTTGTGATAGGAGGTGAGGATGAGTGCGCCGCCCTCGATCGGCGGGTCAAAGGTCACCCCGTCTATTCCCGGCTCCTCGAACTGTTCCGGGCTCTCGGTAAAGACGTCCGCCGCGACCGTGAGCGGCAGCAGCGACGCCGCGAGCAGCAGCGCGAGCAGCGCGGCGGCGATTCTTTTCGCAAGCAAGGTTTTCATAGATCAATCCTCTCAAAAAAAGGAATAGGTTACAGACAAAGAAGGCGATGAGAGCGGCGCGCCTCATGGAATCGAGTAGTCGAGGCGGGCGATGACGATATAGCGCTGTTTGTTGTTGCCCTGCAGGCAGGTGGAGAGAACGAGGAGGCGATCGTTTGCCGTGATGGAATTCAAAATATCCTCGCTTAGGTTCTTGGAAAAACCGCGGATGTCGCGCAGCTCCTGCAAAAACGCCTGCATATCGCTCTCGGAGGGGATGGTCGTATCGCCTGAGCTGCCGGAGGTGGCGGGAATAGTCGTGCGGAAGTTGTGGTACTTCCACAAAATGTGCGTCGTCGAGTAGGGTACGGCGGCGAAGACCGAATAGTGCAGCTCTTTGTCCGGCAAATAGACGATTACCTCGCGCAGCGCGGCGAAGCTGTCCGCATCGGCGTAATATTCCTGCAGGTGGCCGAACATCTCGCCGCTGCGCATATGGTGCCCGTAAATAACGGTCACCGGGTCGCTATAATCGCCTGCGTTATAGCTCGCCTGAGAATAAAGACTTCCGGCGGTCGCGTATTTGCCGTCGATGTCGCGGCGAAGGTAGTAGTCGTCGTCGCCCGGCTTTCGCACGACCGGGTAGTCGATATTCGTTCCGGGGATCTGTAGCCAGCTGTAAATGTCGGGGCAGCGCGCCCAGAGAGAGTTGAAATCGACCGGGGAGACATAGGGCGGCGGGGGCGGCTCGGAGGAGACAGCGGAGGATACCGCCTCGGAGGATACCGCCTCGGACGGGAGCGCGGCGAATCCCTCGGAGGAACGATCCGGCCCGCCCTCGATAACGATGTCGCTCTTTTCGGGCAAAAGAAGCAGGAGGAGCAGAGCGCAGATGAGCAGACACGCGGTGAGCGGGATAATGTCTTGTCTACGCTTCATGAAAATCCTTCCGGGAAGGGGGGGTGAGGAGTTCGAAGTACGGTCAGTTCGTGCCGTTCCACAGAGCGGCGGCGCGCGCGCCTATCGCGGCGAGATCATCCGCCTTGCACTTTTCGGTGAGCAAGGCTTGCAGCTCGCCCATGCGAGGGGGGCGGCGGCGCAGATCGTGGCAGTCGCTGCCGAGGAACGCGATTTCTCCGCGCGAGAGGGCGCGCAGGGCGCGGTGGCGCTCAAGCGGGGAGGAAAGGAAACTCTCGGCGTTCACCTGAAAGAGTACGCCTCCGGCGAGCAAATCTTCCCACATCCCGCGAGAGGCAAGCCCCCGGTACCGCTCGACATGGGCGAGCGAGACGGTCAGAGCGCGGCTTCGCCCAATCTCGAGAACCTCGCGCAGCGTGCTTCCCTCCCACGGGGAAAAGGGCATCTCGAGGAGGAGCAGATTTGTTCCCGCAAGGCAGAGGTTCGGCAGGCAGTCAAGGTGAGAAATGCCGGAGTAGTAATGCACTTCCGCGCCGAGCTTCATCTCGGGGAAGCGCTCTCCCGGCGGCAAGGCAGCGAGAAGAGAGCGGTAGGCGCGCTCACGCGCCGGGAAGAAGACGCGCGGGGGCGTCTCGTCGGCGTAAAAATGTGGCGTGAGCGCGACGCGGGTGACACCGTCCTCGCGCAAGCGCCGCAGGAGCGCGATGCTGTCGCGCGGCGTGCGCGCACCATCGTCCACCCCCGGGAGAATATGCGTGTGGAAGTCTATCATAGCTCCCTGTGCAGGCGCGGCGCGAGAGGACGAGAGCCCGGGCGGTACGCCTTATTCCAGCATCTGCGCTCGCGGGGGATCCGGGGGCTGCGCGGGAGGGGCGGCGTCCGGCGGGGAGGCGGGGCGGGCATAGGTCTTGTAGCCGTAGCCCTTGTAGCGATAGCGGCCGCGGTACTTGGAATAACGCTTCTTGTCTTCCTTGACTCCGGTGAGCAGGAACCCCAACACCTTCGCGCTCGCCATCTTGAGGGCGCACACGCAGGCGCGCAGCTCAGCGCGGTCGGTGTAGCCCTCGCGCACGACGACGATATAGCCGTCGACTTGCGCGCTGAGCACCAGCGCGTCCGATACGACATTGACCGGCGGCAGGTCAAGGATGATAAAGTCGCTGCTCGCCGAGAGGATTGAGAGAACGTGGTGCATTCGCGGGGAGGCGAGCAGCTCGCTCGGGTTGGGCGGCAGCTCTCCCGCTGTGATTATTTTCCAGTTTTGGGCGTATCCCGACGGGCGGATGGCAACAGACGGGGAAATTTGCGTTGCGAGGAGATTGGATAGACCGATGTTCGAGCGAATTCCCAATTTCGCCGCGAGCGTCGGCAGGCGCATATCCGCCTCGATGAGCAGGACGCGTTTGCCCACCTCCGCGAGGGCGGAGGCAAGGTTGATCGAGGTCGTTGTCTTTCCCTCGCCGCGAATCGCGCTCGTTACGCCGATGACGCGGCAGGGGTGCGCGTCCTCTCCCGGCAGGGCAAAGAGAAGATTGGTGCGCAGGAGCTTGTACGCCTCCGCCGCTGTGAACGGCAGATTGCGCGGCAGCGTGCGCGCCTCGGCGGCGGGCGAGAGCTTCTGCTTCTTTTGGCTCGATTTGTCGTGCGCCATGGGAAGGGGAACGTTAAAGGAGAAAAGGAGGACGCGGCGCGGATCGCGTCAGAAAAAACGAAGAGCAAACCGCGCGTTCTCACGAAAAAATGCGCGAGCGGACAATCGAGGAACACATAACCGCGCTTCGCAAAACCGACGGGAGGTTCCCCGAGCGCAGGGATTGCCCGCGCGAATAGCGCCTTAGGTTTTCGATTGACTATCGCGGGGAGGAGGGGTGGGGCGCTTCTTCGGGGTGAGGTTGCCGGAAATCGGCTCGTGCGGGGCGTCGCTTCCGGGAGGCGGGCTGCGGTAGGAGCGGGAAGAGTCGTAATAGCTGCCGTAGCGGTCGTCGCGATCGCTGAGCAGATCCGGGATTTTGGCGAGAATGGGAATGTCGTACGCCTCGCGCAGATCACTCTCGTCGCGGATGACATTGTCGAAGATGTCGATGAGAACGATCACGACGATAGCGAGAACCGCTCCGATGAGCAGACCCCGCGCGGTGTAGAGCGTGACGTTCGGGGAAACTTTTGCGTTGGAGGCGACCGGCTCGTCGACGACCTTGACGGAGCTGCCTTCGATCACCTCCGAAACGCGCTCAGGCAAAACTACCGAGATGGCGCTCGCGAGCTTCTGCGCGTCGTAGGGGTTGGGCGCGGTGACGGTGACACTGAAGATGGCGGTGTCGCTGACAGGCGCCGCGGCGATCATGTTCGAGAGCTGCCCATAGGAGTAGGATAGGCCTGTTTCTTCGATAACGCGGGTGAGCGTCGTGCGGTTGTTGAGGATGACAATGTAGGTGTCGATGAGCTCAGCGCCAAGCGAGAGCTGTCCGACGTTGATACTGCCCACCGTCACCGATGTGTTGACAAACATCATCACGGTGGAGGAGTACAGCGGGGTGATAAAGTTGACGGCGTACGCGAAACCAAGCGCGCCCGCCACCACGGCACAGAGCAAAATAATCCACGCCCGGTGCCACAAGGTTAAGAAAATGTGCTTGAGGTCAATGACGCCGGGCTCTTTTCTCTCGTTGTCGTTGTCCATAAAACGCAAAAGAAACTCCCCGCCCGATTGAAGACCATATCGTGGGAAGTATAGCACAAGGAGAAGCCGCTGTCAAGGGAGCGAAAAGAAAAATGTGGAGGAGGAGCGAGTTGCTCTCTCATCGCCCTTCCGAAAGCAAAAGGAGGAGCGGGTGCTCCTCCTTTTTCCTATATTATCTCCATCATTTCGCGGGGGGCGCGGGTGATGACTTCCACGCCGGTAGTGCGGAAGAGCGCCATATCCTCGATGCGGCAGCCGTATTTGCCCTTAATATAGATGCCCGGCTCGATCGTGATGACGTGTCCTCTTGTGAGCGGCTTATCGGCGCGCGCCGAGACGCTCGGCGCCTCGTGAACGACCATTCCGACACCGTGGCCGAGGCTGTGCCCGAAGCACCCGCGGTAAGGTCCCGCGTCGATAATGTCGCGCGCAATTTTGTCAAGCTCCCCGCCGGTAACGCCCTCGCGCAAAGCCGCCTCCGCCGCCATTTGGGCGCGCAGGACGGTACCATAAAGCGCGCGCATCTCCTCATCGGCATGCCCGATAACGACCGTGCGTGTCATATCCGAGCAATAGCCCTCGTAGACCGCGCCGTAGTCCATTGTGAAAAAGCCCTGCTCGAGCTTCACCTGGCGCGGCTGCCCATGCGGCAGCGAGGAGGCGCTGCCCGAGACCGCTATCGTCGGGAAGGAGACGCTCGTCGCACCCTGCTGCCGCATAAAGAACTCCAGCTCGAGGGCGACCTCCCATTCGGTGCGCTCGGGGTTGATGTAGCCGAGGATGTGATCGAAAGCCTGCTCGGCGATGCGCTGTGCCGCGACGATTTTGTCCATCTCGCTCTCGTCCTTCATCTCGCGCAGATCCGAGAGCAGGCTCCCCGCGGGGCAAAGCGGATATTTCTCGCCGAACCAGCGGCGGTAGGTCTCGCACTGCGCGACCGTGACGCTCGCGTCCTCGAAGAGCACCTCGCGCGCCCCCGCCTCATCGCAGAGGCGGAGAAACATCTCGTCGCGAGGCCCGGACATTTGTCGCACGGTGAAGGCGGGGTCGACGTCGCGCTCCGCCGCCTCGATGTAGCGCGAGTCGGTGAGGAGAAACGCCGCGTCGCGCGTCACAAAGACGAACCCGTCATCGAAGGGGAAGGAGGTCAGCCAGAGGCGGTTTTCGGGAGAGGTCACGAGGATGCCGGCGTCGGTCGGCAGTACCTCCCGCAGCCGCTGCAGGTGTGAGGGAAATTCGTTCATAAGGTCCTCCTTCAGATGTCAGATTATTACGAAATACTATATGTATCGCACGAAGAAAGGAAAAAACTATGGAGATCGGCGAGCGCTCTTTTCCCGAGTGCTACTTTGTGATTTCCTTCACCGCCTCGAGGGCGAGCAGGTAGGACGCCGCGCCGAATCCGGCGATACTGCCGCGGCAGACCGGAGAAATCACAGAGGTATGGCGGAATTCCTCGCGCGCGCAAATGTTCGACAGGTGCACCTCGATAACCGGAACTGCAATCGCCTCAATCGCGTCGCGGATGGCGTAAGAATAGTGCGAGTAAGCGCCGGCGTTGAGGATAACCGCGCCGCAGTCAAGCCGCGCGCTGTGCAGGCAGTCGACGATTTCCCCCTCGCAGCTCGATTGGAAGAAGTCGAGCGTAAAACCGTAGTTTTTCGCCCGATCCTCCATGCTCGCGCAGATTTCGCCGAGCGTCTCGCGCCCGTATTGGCGCGGGTCGCGCTCGCCGAGCAGGTTCAGGTTCGGCCCGTTGATGACCTTAATCTTCATAAAACACCCCGCAGTGGGACAAATTTGTGCGTAAGTTCGACGAAAGCGGAAAATCTCGCAAGCGAGAAGAGAATCGGTGCTGCCCAACGGCAGCGTGAAACTTTCTCTCGGGATCAAAAGAGCGCAAATTTTTCCTGTGAACAATCCGCCGGCTCATTTTGCCCGCAAGAGAGACCGACGCGGCCTATCGGGGGCGGGAGCGAGAATTTTCACCGCGAGAATTGGAAAATTTCCGATGGGAAATTTTGCCCGAAAAAAGGCGTTCCACTACTTCTTCGTGAGCTCGGCCCGCGCTTGCTCAAAGAGCCCCTGCATCGAAAGGGCGTCGACATCCTGCGTGCCGGACGACTCGCAGATGACGCGCGGCGATAGATCCTCGCGGGCAAGGACGCGCATGAGCGGCGCGGGGTCCGGGCCGTAGACCTCATCGGCGAGTGTGAGGTGTCGCCGCTCGCCCATCGCGGTAAACTCAATTTTGGAAAAATGGCAGTGCAGCGTGCGCGCCTTCTCAGGAGAAAGTACCTCGCCGACGCGCTCGAACACCCGCCGATAGTCGTCCTCGCTGCGAAAGACCCCGCCCGCGTCGCGCGCGTTGAGATGCCCGAAATCGACCACCGGATAAAGCCGCGCGTCGGTTTTGCAGAGCGTGAGCACCTCCTCGAGGCTGCCGAGCTGGTTCTGCTTGCCCATCGTTTCAACGCCAAAGCGCACCGGCGTATTGGGGTTTGCCGCGAGCGCGCGCGCGAGGGTGTCGGCGGCGAGAGAGAGCGCCTCCTCGCGCGAACGCTTCCCGACGCTGCCCGCGTGGATAACGATGATGTCTGCGCCCATCCACTCGGCGCAGCGCAGGCTCGCCACGATATAGTCGAGACTGCGCAGGCGCGTCTCCTCCTTCTCGGACGAGAGCGAGATAAAATAGGGCGTGTGGAAGGACAGAGCAATGCCGTGTGCGTGCGCCTCCTCGCCGAGCTTGCGAAAGACCCTCTCGCCGCCGGTGATGCCGTTTCCGGCAGAATACTCAAACGCGCCGAGCCCCATGCTCGCGAGGTACGCCGGCTCCTCGAAGGAATGCTTGTGCCCCTCGCCATAAAACCGCTCCGCGTTCCCGCTCGGTCCAAAAAGTGGGGTGGACATATTCTCTTTCAGACGAATGAAAACCTATATCCTCACTTCCGGTAGACCATCATCAAGGCCATCGTCTCCCGCGGGTTTATCCCCGCGAAGGTCGAGGGTGGGGAGCAGGTCCTCTAAGGTGACATTTGAGTTCTCGCGCAGGATATTCAGCGCGGTGAGGTACTCGCGCAAAAGCTCGCGCGGGGTGAGCATCTCCTCCGCGCCGACGCGCGAGAGACAAAGCCGCAAAAAGCCCTCGCGCTGCTCGTCGGTGACGCGCGGCGCCTGCCCGTAATACTCGCCGTAGAGGATAGTCAGACGCTGCAGCAGCGCGAGCAGCTCCTCGCTTGACATTCGCCGCAGGCGAATAACAGGCGAGCTATAGTTTTTGTACGCGACGGAGGTCTCTGCTCCAACGAGCCGCCCCTCGGACAGGCGCGATCGCAGCGCCTCATAGCTGTAGAGCCCACGGCGCGGATCCTCGAGGAAGCGCGGCGTCCCGCCGAGGAAAAGAGCAAGTCCCGGGCAGCGCGCGCCGAGACTGTCGTTAAACATCCCGAGCAAAATTTCGTAGTTGTTGTCGCGCGAGACGCGGCTCGGGATTTTGTACAGATTCCCGCACTCATCGAAGAAGACGGCAAGCCCCTTGTAGCCGAGCGCACGCACAAAGGAGGTGAGCAGCTTGACATAATCGAACCAGTTACCGTCGTCGATAATGCTGCCGACGCGCAGCGCCTCTTTCGCCCCACTCCTTGTCGCGAATTCCCCTCGAAAATAGCGCAGGCAGTCGCTGATTTTATCCTCGTCGCCGGCGGTGTAGGCGTGGAAATAGGTGAGAATGACGCGCGCGAAGTCGAAACCTCCGACCTGCCCCTCCATCTCGCGCACGAGCAGATGTACCCGCTCGTTAAGTGCCTTATCGAAGGCGGGGCTGTCGGGAGAAATTCCCTCGGAGGCAATCTCGGCGCGCAACCCCGACAACCACTTCGCGAGAAGAGAAGGCAGCGCGCCGCCGTCGGGGCAGGTCGAGGTCGCGAGGTTGCGCGTAAGCTCGCGGTAGGTCGCGATGCCGCAGCCACCCGCGCCGCAGAAGCGCCGCTCGGGCGAGAGGTCGCAGTCGGCGGTGACAAATCCGCGCTCGAGCGCGACATCGCGCATCAGGTGAAGGAGAAAGCTCTTGCCGCTGCCGTATTTGCCGATGAGAAAACGCATACTGCCGCCCCCTTCGGCGGCCAGATCCAAGTCTTCCGAGAGCGCGGCGATCTCATCGTTGCGGCCGATGGCGATATAGGCGGCGCCGCTGCGCGGCACCACGCCCGCCGATAGCGAGGCGAGGAGGGATCCGAGCAGCCGCCTTGGCAGTTTGCGCGAGCTCACGCTTTCAGTTCGTTCAGCCACGCCCGAACCTCCTCCAGATAATCGTCATAAAAGGTGAGGCCCCCCTCGTCAAGCGAAAGGATAACATCGCCCAGACGCGCGAGCGCCGCCCGATTAACTGTTTCGGCAGCGATCTCCGGGAAAATCCCGCGCCGCGCGCAGACGCGCAGGAACCCGTCGTAATCCCCTCGCGGCAGCAGCGGCAGCAGGTCTCGCAAAAGAGCGCTCTCGTCCTCGTCGGCAAGGTCGGCGGGCGGCCCCGGCTCCCCGCGCGAGAGCGGGGGCGCGCTGTCGGCGGGCGGGGTTATCGATGGCGCGGCGGGCGCCGGGATTGCCGGGGGAGAACACTCCCCGGCGAGATCTTCCTTCGCGGAAAAAGTCACATCGGCGGGCGCAGAATCCGCCTCCGCGCGCGCGGTGGCGGGGTTCTCCTCGTCTTCGGCGAGATTATCAAAGGCGGGCAGGCGCAGGATGTCGGCGACGCGGCGAGAGGCGCGCTCAATTTGCGCGGCCCGCTCGGAGGAGAAAATGTTGTCCCCGGTCGCCGGCTCGTACGCCTCCTCGTCGATAGGAGGTTCTGCGCTTTCCTTGCGCTCGGTATCCGAAGCGCCCGGCAGCTCACGGCGAAAATAGGCGAGCAGCCGCTCGCGCATCGGCGGGGTGAGATGGGTGCAGCGCAGGCGGCTTGGGATATGCAGGAAGGCGCGCAGCCGGTTCTCGCAAAACTTGACCCCGTCTGTGACGATGGGCGAGACCCGCCGCAGATCCTCGGTGAAGGGCAGATAAGATAGGTCGATTTGCCGCTTCCATTTATACGCGCAGACCGCGCCGGTGTAGCTGTCGCGCCGCACGGTCACAGGTTTATCCGAGAAAGTACCGGCAAAGTTCGGGTCATTTTCGCGGCAGTAGACGAGCAGCTCGCGCATCGCGCGAGGGATGTGGCGCGGAAAGAGATCGTTATCGTAAAACGCGCTCGCGCGGTAGTCGTAGGTCGAGGCGAAAGAAAGAAAGCTCTCAACACGCGCAAGCTCGTCTCGCGCGGCGGGAAGGGCGGGCGCGGCGAAAAACTCGCGCAAGGTGGTGATGTCACTAGCGAAAATCTTCGCGCGGAAGGGAGCGAGCAGGTCGCGCGGGCAGGGCACGCCATGAATAAGGCAGTAGTCGGGCAGCCACTCGCCGAGGTATTTATCCAGGCGCGGAAAGCGGTCTCGGTAGGACGCCCAGAGGAAAGCGAGCTGCCGCGCGCCGGTCTCGGGTGGCAGCAGGTCGGGCGTATTCAACACCTCGTAGATGAATAGCAGCAAATAGCAGAAGTCGCAGGGGATCACCTTCCCGGCGCGCAGGTTTTCCCTCCACCAGAGGTAAAACCGCGTCTGCGCGTGCGAGAGCTGCGCGTATTGCGGGACGAACGAGAAGAAGGGCACGGGGGGGCAAGGTTCGCCCTCCACCGCGAATAGCTCGTGCGATGCCGTGAGAAAGCTGCCGTAGAAGCGATAGACGCTCGGCCAGCGCCGCACAACGACCTCGCGTATCACCGCTCCCGGCGCGACATACACAGCGGTAATCTCGCCGTCCGCGCTCTCCGCCGCGCGCGCGGAAGAACCCTCCTCGTGCGGCAGGGTGACCTGTAGGGAGATGTCGCTGTGCTCCGGCGCGGGCAGGCTCTCGGAGGAGAGCGGCACCCCGCGCGCCGGAGTTATCGCGGGTGCGGAGAATCGGCGGAATGAGGGATCCGCCTCGGGGGGAGAAACCCCCTCCCGCGCGGGGAAGCTGCCTAGATCGGATGTGCTTGCCGCGGCCGTGAAGCGGCCCTCGCGCGGGGCGGGCGCCGGAGCGGGGTCGCGAAGAGGCGACAGGAGGCTCGCGATGTCCCAGAAGGCGGCATCGTCGTCGTCCGCGCCGCCGCGCTCGCCTTGACTGCGCATACTCCCTCCATGATGTTTCAAGCAGAAAAGTATACCACAAAAAAACAAGGGTGTCAAGGGAGGTTCCCTTTCTTCATTGCATTTTTTGCGTGAAATCGGTATAATGTTCTCATGAACGAGTTTCCGAATTCTCAAGGCGAGCTTCCTGCGGAGGAGGAGTTTATCGCGCGGCTCGCGCGGGAGATGGCGGCGCTCGGGGAGATTCCGTCGGGGGAGGCAATGCGGAGAGAAGACGGCTCTACCTCGGAAAACGCCGCGGGCGATGAGACAAAAGCGAACAAAGTTAGCCAATCCGCCGGAGCGGATGCAGCCCTTCCCTTTCAAAATAATGCGGACGAGACCCCCGCCCAAATGGGCGAGAGCGCCTCGCCTCCCGCTATTGGGGAGCTGTCAGAGAAGCTGCTGCACCGCCTGCTCAAACGGTGCTACGCGCCGAATCCGCTCTGCCGGGAGGTGCCAATCGGGCGGTATGTCGCCGACTGCCGGGTGGGCGGGCGCGTCGTTGAGATTCAGACAGGCGGGGCGTGGGGCCTACTGCCAAAGCTAACCGCTTTCCTCGATGAAGGGCTCGCCGTCACGCTCGCGCTGCCGCTCGCGAGGGAGAAAATTTTGCGCTGGGTAGACCCGGAAAGCGGCGAGGTCTCTCCCGCGCGCCGCAGCGGCAGGCACCTGCGCGGAGTCGACGCGCTCGCGCTGCTCTCGCCTTTGCGGCAGATTCTCCTGCGCGAGGGGTTTTCGGTGGAGCTGCTTTTCTTTCGCTTCGAGGAGTTTCGCCTGCGCTGCGGCTATGCGCGCGACGGCAAGAAGGGCTCCACGCGCATCGAGCGCTATCCGCGGGAGCTGCTCGCGCGGCGGGTGCTCGCGCGACCGGGCGATTATGCGCGTCTCGCGCGGGAGGAGCTGCTCCTGCCCGCGGCCTTCACCGGCGGGGAGTTCGCGCGCGCGGCGAGGCTGCGCTCGCGCCAAGGATACGCCGCGCTGCACACCTTGGAGGCGGTCGGCGTCATCCGGGAGATAGGATCGCGCGGGCGCGCGCGGGAGTACGCTATGGTCGATGCGGGTCTCCCGGGCGACGCAGGTCTCCCGGGTGGGCAGTGATCGCCGCGGGAGCTTTCGGAAGCGTTCCACACTTGCCGCGAGTGGGAAGAAATACGCTTACTATCGAGATTTCCACAGCAAAGAGGATCGAGGTCGCGCAAGTTTGTGGGGCAGCGGAGTTCACCGGGCGAGCGCAACTTTCTCCCTTATATTAAAAAGACCGCCCGGGAGCGTGGGGCGGTGTGATCATAACGGTACGGCATGGCGGGGCGAAGCGAGCCGGAGACTCTCGTTTCCTCGCCCGAGAACGGTGGCAGGTGCTTTTCGTCTGAACCGCCTGGTTCCTTTTTTATCCTTTACTATGAAACTTCATATGAAACTTCATCGTTTACTTGCTTTGCTGCTGGTTATCGCGCTCGCGCTGCCTGCGGCGGGGTGCGGGGAGGCGCGGCGTGAGGACGCCTGCTTCGCCCTCTTCGAGGCGATAACGGAGAATCTCGCGATCGCGGAGCACAGCCGCTTAACCGTTGACCTCTCACCTCTGCCTCTCACCGCCGATGAGGAGGCGGCGCTGCGCGAGCGCTTCGAGCGGTTCGCGCGCAAGAAGGACATCTACGTCTTTTACCTTACGCTCTCCGAGGCGCGCGAGCAGGGCTATGTTAAGCGCGCGAGCGAGAACGGGGAGCTCGTCTTCCGCAACGGGTTCCATTTCGCGTTCGGCAGCTTTGAGCAGGGCGAGGACGGAGCGCTCACCTTCGATCTCACCTATGCCTGGCGCTCAACGCGCGACGCATTCGGCGCGGACAACGCTGTTGTCGCCCCCCACGGCGGCAGCTGGCGCCTTGAGGAGTACGATCGATGGACAGGAATGGTAGAGGAGTGAAAGCACGGATTCGCGGCGAAAAATAATAGAGATAACAAAATGGGGTATTTCATAAATTGTGAACATAGTAAAATAGAATTTGATATATTCACAAGAATATCTAAAGAAAATTTTCAAAAAAGGCTTGACATTTCGGAAACAATAGTGTAAAATAAGTTTACACCATCATGCACGGAGGTTAATATGTACTGCAACAAGTGTGGAAATCAAATCCCCGACAACTCCGCCGTCTGTCCCTACTGCGGATCACCCGTGGAAGGGCAGACGGTCGCTCAAAACGTATACGGCGCTCAGCAGGGGTACGTGCCGCAACCGCAGCAGCCGGTCGGCTATCCGCAAACTCCCCCTCCAACCGGGCAAGTTCCCGGGAAGGGACAAGGCATCGCCTCGCTCGTTCTCGGAATCATCGGCATCGCGCTCGCGTGGTTTTCTTGGGTAAATATCGCTACTCTCGCTTGCTCGATCATCGGCATCGCGCTTGGGTACCTTGCGCGAAAGCACTCAACCGAAGCGCTCGGTCGTCCGTACGGCATCGCGACAGCAGGTCTTGTCTTATCGATCATCGCCACGGTGCTTAACAGCATTACGCTCTTCACCTGCACCATTTGCCCGGTCGCTTGCACTTCCTGCACATGGGCATCGCTTTTTTGATTAAACTCTGCCCCTCGCCCAAAAGGTCACTCTCCGGCAACCGTTTCTCACCGAAAATCATCCCGGCAATCTTTTGCCGGGATATTTTCACGAAAAACGCATATGCACTCGGTAAAGCGGGAAGAGAGACGCGCGGGGATGAAACTTGCAAGTGATCATCTTCGCTACGGCGAAATCTCGTTTGCGAAAATCTTCGGCGCTATCCGCAAGGCCACAAATTGTTCCACCGAGCGAGTCTTCTCCGCGAATAAGGGGACGTGCTCGCGCGAGGGAAGAGCGCGGCGCTCCTGCGGATTGTTTCGGTTCGGTTCGCACGCGCTTTGTCTCGCATAAGTCGGGACAAAGCTCCCGGCCTTTCCGCGAAAGATAATCATACGAGATAGTTCGACAATTTATGTCTTATGTTTCCACAATTTACAGTCTTCGGACGACATTTCGGCAGTTATGCCGTACTCTCCGCGATCGGCGCGCTGCTCTGTGGGTTTCTCTTCTTTTGGATGATTAAGCGGCGCGGTCTTAACGACAACCACGCGATCGCCTTTTTTCTCTGGCTCGTGCCGGGAGCTTTCCTCGGTGCGCACCTGCTGTATGGGATTACGCAAGTAAAAAACTGGCACCTGCTGTGGCAGGCGAGCAGCGCGCGAGAGTTTTTCTCCGCGTTCATGACCGTCTTCGGCGGGATGGTCTTCTATGGAGGACTGATCGGCGGAATTGTTACCGCGCTTATCGTCATCCATGCGATGAAGCTCCCGCTCGCCGTCTACGCCGACTGTATGGCTCCGATCCTGCCGCTCTTTCACGGAATCGCGCGCGTCGGCTGTTTCCTCGGCGGGTGCTGCTATGGGATAGAATCCTCCTTCGGCTTTGCCGCACGGGAAAACCCCTTCGCCCCGGAGGTGGTCGGCGTCACGCGCTTCCCTGTGCAGCTGCTCGAGTCCGGGTGTAACCTTCTGCTCGCGGGAGCGCTCTTTCTCCTCTTGCAAAAGGAAAAAACTCACCCTGCCCTTCGCGGAAAGCTGTTTCCCATTTACCTGCTCTCCTACGCGGTCATTCGCTTCGGAGATGAATTTTTGCGCGGGGATGCCATCCGCGGGTTCTGGGGGCCGCTTTCAACCTCGCAGTGGATCAGCCTCGGCATATTCGTCGCCTCGCTCACGGTGCTGCTCTTTTTGCGAGGGAAACTTCCGCCCGAGCAGCCGCGCGATCTCGCTCTCCGCGCGCCGATTCAAAAGGAAGCACAAGCGGGTTAGAAGCAAGTATCCAGACAGGTAACGCCTAGAAATCGTACGAGATGCTGCGCGGGGTCATTCCGAAGAAAAGCCTTCGAGAGGGCGAAAACCGTGAGAAAAGACGTAAGGGATCTCCCTCGATGAGAATGTCCTCGCGCAAACCACGAGGGGCGTTTTCCGGAGAAATTCCGCAAGAACCACCCGCGCAGCGGGTGGTTCTTGCGGAAAAGAGAGCAGCAGATCGCACGAACGTGTATTGGGAAAAGCGAACAACCACCGGTTGCGCGAAAGCGGTTTTTTCTCTTGCATCTCCTGTCGCGGCGTGGTATACTTGGGTTTGCACGGCGCGGCGGCGCCATCATTGCCGTTTCTTTCTTTTTGCTATGGTTAGTGAGAATGATTTCCCACAGCGGGCGGGCGATGTCCCGTCTCCCGAGGACTGCGCGCACGACTGCGCGAGCTGCGGCATCGACTGCCCCTCTCGAAGCGAGGTGCAGGGCGCCGAGGCGCCCGACTTCACCGCACAGGCGAACCCCGGGAGCGCTGTGCGCCGGATGATCGGCGTTGTTTCGGGGAAGGGGGGCGTCGGCAAGTCTTTGGTGACCTCGCTGCTCGCCGTCGCGGCATCGCGCGAGGGGGCGCGCGTCGGCGTCCTCGACGCGGATGTGACGGGGCCCTCCATCCCGCGCATTTTCGGTGTGCGCGATGAGATTCTCGTCGGGGAGGAAGGTCTGCTGCCCGCGAGAACGCGCGGCGGTATCGCACTAATGTCGGTCAACCTCCTCTTGCCTGAGGAGGAGACGCCGGTAATCTGGCGGGGGCCGGTCATCGCTGGGACGGTGAAGCAATTCTGGACAGATGTGGCGTGGGGCGAGCTTGACTATCTCTTTGTCGATATGCCTCCGGGGACCGGGGACGTGCCGCTCACTGTCTTTCAGTCGCTGCCGGTAGACGGTATCGTTATCGTCACAACGCCACAGGAGCTGGTGTCGATGATCGTCGCGAAGGCGGCGAAAATGGCGGAGATGATGCACATCCCGGTGCTAGGATTACTCGAGAATATGAGTTACGTCGTCTGCCCGCACTGCGGGGAGCGGTTGTCGCTCTTTGGGGAGAGCCGGGCGCGCGAGGCGGCGCAGCACCTCGGGATCCCTCTCGCGGGGCAGCTGCCTCTTGACCCGGCGCTCGCCGCGCTCTGCGACAGGGGCGAGATCGAGCGCGCGTCCACCGACGCCATCGCTCCCGCGCTCAAGAAAATCGTGGAGAAAATCGGGTGAGGAGGGCGGGGCAAATCAAAGTGAAGAATTTTTGCACAAACATAGCTTGCCTATCCCTGCATGAGATTGCCGAAAAAGAAAAGAAAGCTTTTGCCATCATTTGCGAATATGGGAAAATTTTTTGAAGGGCTGATGCCTTATTACCACGATAGTACCGCTGCCCTATACCTGTCGGACTCCTTTGCGGCATTAGAAAAAATGCTGCCCGAGAAGGTCGATATGGTGTTTGCGGATCCGCCGTACTTCCTGTCAAACGACGGGATCTCTTGCAGCGCCGGAAAGGTCGTTTCGGTGAATAAAGGCGATTGGGATAAAATCGGAGGCATTGAAGAAAAACACGAATTTAACCGTCGCTGGATAAGGCTGTGCCGCCGCGCGCTAAAACCGAACGGGACGATTTGGATTAGCGGAACGATGCATAACATCTATTCTGTCGGAGTAGCGCTCGAACAGGAGGGCTTCAAGATAATCAACAACATAACTTGGCAGAAGACCAATCCGCCCCCGAATATGGCCTGCCGGTGCTTTACGCACAGCACAGAGACCGTGCTGTGGGCGCAAAAAGACGAGAAGGGGGCAAGGCATTATTTTAACTATGACCTCATGAAGGAGCTAAACGGCGGAAAGCAAATGAAGGACGTGTGGACCGGGGCGCTGACACCGCCCTCCGAAAAACGCTTCGGAAAACACCCGACGCAAAAACCGGTCTATCTGCTCGAACGCATTTTGCTGGCTTCTACCACGGAAAATGACGTGGTCTTAGACCCCTTTTGCGGATCATCCACAACGGGGGTTGCTTGCAAGCGCCTGAAGCGCAACTACATCGGGATTGACAACAACAGCGAATATATCCAGTTGTCGATAGAAAGACTGAAAAACGAATGAACGGACGAACATTTGCGCAGTGGTTTGCCACATTCAGAGAGTCGATGAACGGGTATGGATATTATACCGATTTCGAGAAAGTATACAAAAAGACCGAGCTTTTTAAGACGGAGATTTTTATTCTCAACTCCCTCGTTGGTTCAAAAAATATCGAGCGGGACTTTGAGGCGATCGTTTCCAAATACCCGGAATGCCTCAAGGCTGTTCCTATTTTATTAGCAGTAAGGGAAAATGAAATTTACTGTCAGGACGAAAACGGAGCTGTAAACTATCATTTCAGCAGCAAAGTTCAAACCGTTGAACAGTACAAGTATTTCATGCGGCAAACCGGTCTTTTTGATATGCTGCAAAACCATATCATCGGCAACTTATATGATTATGTTACGGGTGTGGAAGTTGGTCTTGACACAAACGGCAGAAAAAACCGTGGCGGGAACTTGATGGAGCGTTTGGTTGAGGGCTATTTGCAAAAAGCAAAGGTCGAATATTACAAGCAGATGGACTTATCCGAAACCGAGCGCAGGTGGAGCCTCGACCTCTCGGCGATTTCCGCTAAAGGGATCTCCACAAAGCGATGGGATTTTGTGATAAAGTCTCCCTCTTGTGTATATGCGATGGAAACGAGCTTTTATGCAAGCAATGGATCTAAGCTGAACGAAACGGCAAGAAGCTATAAGGCGATCGCGGAAGAAGCAAAGAACATTCCCGGCTTTCGATTTGTATGGATTACAGACGGCGGCGGCTGGAAAAACGCGAGGCACAATCTTGAAGAAACATTTCAAGTATTGCCGGATCTGTACAACATCGCCGATATGGAAAGCGACCTGTTCCTTTCTTTGTTTATATAACGAGAGAGGGGGCGCGAGCGCGGGGCGCCCCTATCTTCCTTTCTCTTGCATCATAAGGATACCGCAATGGAGAACGAAACGCTAGCCGCCGGGGAGCCGACGGTGTCGGTCGTGGTGATTATTTACAAGACCGAGGACTATCTGCCGCGCTGCCTCGACTCGTTTTTGCGCGGGAGCTAC
>CAZYCC010000026.1:0-6833 GCA_964645985.1 uncultured Lachnospiraceae bacterium
TGCCGTACCTCATGGCGGAAAAGCCGCAGCTAAAGGAGCAGTTCGAGGGGTTTACATATTACGACAATGTCCTCTCCTTCGGCGGGTCGACCAACTTTGCCGTCCCCGCGATGATGGGCGGATACGAGTACACGCCGGTCGAGCTGAACCGCCGCGCGAGCGAGCCGCTCGTGGAAAAGCACAACGAGGCGCTGCGCGTGATGCCCAAAATCTTCGCCGACGCGGGCTACGATGTGATGGTGAGCGACCCGCCCTACGCCGGCTACCGCTGGATCCCCGATCTATCGGTTTTCGATGACATCCCGGGCGTGCGCACCGCCATCACCATCGGCAAATTCAGCGATCCTGAGGCGAAAAAGGCGACAATCGCCGGCAACGAGCGCAATTTCTTTCTCTTCTCGCTCACCAAAAGCTCCCCGCTCTTCCTGCAAACAGCTCTCTACAACGGCGGGCGTTACCTCGCCGTCCTGCCGGAGGAGGACGAGGACTCGGGAGACGCCGCGGCGGCAGCTCAACAGGTGACCGACGGCCCCTCGCGCGCGACCGGTGTCGTTCCCACCTTCGAGGACAACTTCCGCGTCCTGCAAAACCTCCCGGGTATCACCATCTCTAAAGACCGGGGCGACAAGAAGGGCAACTTTCTCTTCCTCTGCAACAACACGACCCACGAGGTGGCGCTCTTAAAGGAGCCGGAATACCTGCCCGCCCCGCGCATTGACAACACTTCCTACGACGCGGCGAACACCTCCCGCTTCACGGTAGGCGGCAAGACGCTCCACGTCGATAATGAGCTGGAGATGCGCCACTATCACGCCAATATGGCGGCGTTCCTGCAGCTCGGGCAGTGGTTTGATCGCCTGCGCGAGCAGGGTGTCTACGACAACACGCGCATTATTCTCGTGTCCGACCACGGGCGGGGCTTGGGGCTTCTGCCCGAGTACAGCTATGGCGAGTCGCCCCTTGACTCGGAGAACACAGAGTGGTATTTCCCGCTTTTGATGGTGAAGGACTTCGGCGCTCGCACCTCGTCTACCTCGCACGAATATATGACCAACGCCGATGTCCCGCTCCTCGCGATGAGGGGCCTCGTTGAGGACCCGGTCAACCCCTATACCGGGAAAGCTCTCACCGATAGAGAGAAGTTCGCCCATCCGCAGTATATCATCCGCTCGGATGAGTGGGATATTGCCGTGAACGGCGGGTTTACCTTCCTTCCTGCGCTGTGGGCGAGCGTTAATGGTAGCCCGCGCGAGCGCGAGAGCTGGACCTTCTACAAGGAGGAGACAGTCCTTGCGGAAAACGCCCCGCCTGCCCCCGCTCCCCCGGATCCTCCACCCCCTCCCGCTCCGCCGAAACCGTAGCCGCGCCCCGCGCGACTGCCGCGATTCCCCTTCCTTTGAGGTTCCTATGACCACCGATGACACCACCCCGCGCGCGAGGATCACACAGACGGCGGGGCGCGATGAGCTCGGCTCCTTTGCGCCGGACTTTGCCCACATCAACGACGATATTCTCTTTGGCGAGGATTGGAACATCCCCGCGCTCGACCACAAGACCCGCTGCCTTGTGACGGTTGTCGCGCTCGTCTCCTCCGGCGTCACCGACAGCTCGCTCGTCTTTCACCTAAAGAACTCCCGCGCCGCCGGTGTGTCGCGCGAGGAGATCGCCGCGACTCTGACCCATGTCGGCTTCTATGCCGGTTGGCCGAAGGCGTGGGCGGCTCTGCGCGCCGCGAAGAGCGTCTGGGGCGAGGGCGAGACGTCGTGATGCCCACGAGCGAGCGCGAGGGCCGCATCGCATGGATCGATGTCGCAAAGGGCTATGCGATGCTCTGCGTCATCGCGGCGCATATCGGCGCGGGAGGCCTCGGCACCTTGATGTATACCTTTCATCTGCCGATTTTCTTCTTCCTTTCGGGGTTTCTCTTCCGCGCCGACCGCCCTTTCCCGCAGTTTCTGCGCCGCAAGGCAAAGACGATGCTCCTTCCTTATTTCGCGCTCGGCGGGGTGGTTCTTCTCTTCTTTTGTCTGCAAGATACCGCCGCGGCGCTGAGGGCGGGCGCGGGGGGAGGTGGGGCGTTTCTCGCTTCGCTGCTGAAAAACCTCGCGGGAATGCTCGTGCAGCGGCGGTGGGGGACGATTTGGTTCCTCGGCGCGCTCTTCCTGCAAAACCTGCTTTTCTTTCCGATTGTCCGCCTTGCAAAGACCCCGGCGCGCGTCGCGCTCTGCGGCGGCGCGGTGACGATTTTGGGATTACTCGAA
This sequence comes from uncultured Lachnospiraceae bacterium, assembly GCA_964645985.1. Lineage (GTDB taxonomy): Bacteria > Bacillota > Clostridia > Oscillospirales > CAG-272 > CAZYCC01. The sequence continues at coordinate 2,262 of CAZYCC010000026.1, forward strand.
GACTACTTTTTTGACGCGCGCCTGCCTTGGAACGCCGATGTCGCGATGACCGCCGCGGTCTTCTTCGGCGTGGGATATTTCATCCACGCAAAGTATGAGCGCATTCGCGCCGCTCTATCGTCCCGGCGCGCGACTTTGCTTTTCCTCGCGCTCGGCGTGATCGATGTTGTCTGCCTCTATCTCTCGCTCAAACTGACAGGCACGGCGATCGAGTTTTCCCGCACACAGTACGGCTTCCCGCCGCTTGCCTACCTCTCGTCCTTCGCGGGAGTCTTCTGCCTCGTTCTCTTCTCTCACCGATTCACCCCGCGCGCGGTGCGCTATGTCGGGCGAAATAGCCTGCTCTATTTCGCTTGGCACCAAAACATCGCGATCCCGCTCGCCGCGTCGCTGCTCTCCCTTCTCGGGATGGGGCGCTACGATGTCGCGAGCGGCTTCTCGCTCGGCATCGTCGCCTATCGCGCGCTGCAATTCGCTCTCGTCCTCGCGATGTGCACGCTCGCAAATGAACTTCTCACGCGCACCCGCGCCCGCGTCCTCCTCGGGCGATGACGCGCGCGGCATTCCCCCTTCTTTTTCCTATGCCCCTGCACACCATGGATGATGTCGCGGCGTTTCTGCGAGCGCGCGAGGAGTCGCGCGTAGAGATTCGCCCCATTTCCCTTGAGCAATGTTCTCCGTGGCACTACGATGCCGCGCGAGGCGAAATCCGCCGCCCGGATGGCGCCTTTTTCCGCGTCGCAGGCTTTGAAACGACCACCCCCGCCGGGAAGTCGTTATCCCCCATCCTCCTGCAGGAGGAGATCGGCTACCTCGGAATTCTCTGCAAGACGATCGCCGGAGAGCGGCATTATCTCCTGCAAGCGAAAATAGAGCCGGGCAACCGCCGCGCGGTGCAGCTCTCTCCAACAATTCAGGCAACCAAATCGAATTTCACCCGCGCTCATGGCGGGAAGGAACCACCCTTTCTCGACTATTTTAGGCGTCCCGCCGCGCACGGCGCGCGCGTTCTTTCGGATACGCTCGGCTCCGAGCAGAACTCGCGCTATCTCGCCAAGCGCAACCGCAACCTCGTTGTAGAGCTGCCGCCCGATGACGACACGCCCCTGCCGCCCTCGCACATTCCGCTCACCCTCCCGCAGATAAAGGCGCTTTGCCGCGTGCCGAATCTCATCAATGCCGACACGCGCACAGTTCTCTCGACCCTGCCCGTCTGGGAGGAGGAGTACACCGCGCAGATGCGCGACCCCGCCCTGCGCGCCTCGGCGACGGTTTCCCCCGAGGAGGAGATCGCGCAAGTACTTTCTTACTTTAACGATTACAAAATGTACGACGAGACGACCCGCCGCGTCGTCCCGCTCAAAACTCTGCCCGACTGGGAAATGCGCGGCGACGCGCTCGTCTGCCGCCGCCCCGCCCCCTTCCGCATCGTCTTTCGCGAGATCGCCATCGAGGGGCGGGAGGTCGCCTGCTGGCGTCAGCCCCTGCTTGAGCCGCTCGCAGAGGGAACGCACGCGCTCGCGACGCGCGTGAAAAACGGGCGGCGCGAGTTCCTCGTGCGCGCGACCCCCGAGAGAGGCTGCCTTGACAAGCTCGAGCTCGGCCCGACCCTCCTGTGCGAGCCTTCCCCCGGGCAGGTAAGGCCCCCCGAAAACGACGTGGAGCGGGTTATCAGCCAAAAAACCGCGGGGGGGGGTTTTTGGTTCGACACCCTTCTCTCGGAGGAGGGCGGGCGATTTTTGCACGAGCAAAATCGCGCGCTCATCCTCGACGCGGACGGCGCCCTCGATGACGAGCGAGAGTTGCCGCCCGGTTACTTCTGGCTCGGCCTGCGCGCCCTCGCGACGCTCGCGCGCCTGCCGCACACGGTAAATATCCAGCTGCGCAGCCTGCTCGCCGTGCTGCCGTGGGAGGAGGCGCCGCATGACTGAGCCGCTTCGCATCGGCATCCTCTGCCCCTCGGATATTGCCTCGCGGCGATTCCTTCCCGCGCTTGAAAAATGCCCGCGCGCGACATTCGCCGGTATCGCCTGCGCCGCGGCGAACGAGTGGTATGGCGAGCCCACGCCCGAGCTTCTTTCGCGCGAGCGCGAGAGGGCGTGCGCGACGGCGCAGCCCTACGGCGCGCGCGTCTATAATAGCTACGACGCGCTGCTCTCCTCCCCGGACCTTGACGCGGTCTATCTGCCGATGCCGCCCGCGCTGCACGCCCGCTTTGCGCAAATTGCCCTCTTGCACGGCAAACATGTTTTTCTCGAGAAGCCCGCGACGACGAGCGCCGCCGATACCTTGCGCCTCGTTTCGATCGCGCGCGAGAGGGGTCTTGCCCTGCGGGAGAACTACCACTTCCTCCTGCACCGCCAAATCGGGCAGATCGAGCATCTGCTCGCCGACGGGGCGGTCGGGCAGATCCGCCTGCATCGCCTCTCCTTCGGCTTCCCGCACCGCGGGGCGCAGGATTTTCGCTACGACCCAGCTCTTGGCGGCGGAGCCCTCCTCGATTGCGGCGGATACCCGCTCGCGCTCGCCGCGCACATCCTCGGGGAGAGCGCGCACGTCGATGCGGCAACTCTTTCCTCGCCCCCCGGCTGCGCTGTAGATCTATACGGCAGCGCGACACTGCACGCGCCGGGCGCGCCCGCTCCCGTGCAGATCTCCTTCGGGATGGACTGCGCCTACCGCTGCTCTTGGGAGATCTGGGGCAGCCGCGGCATTCTCACCTGCGCGCGCGTCTTCACCTCGCCCGCAGACCTTGCCCCTCCCGCGACCCTCACGATAGACGGCGAGACGAGCGATCTCTCCTTTTTCCCGGACGACGGGTTTCTGCGATCGCTTGAGGCGTTCTGCGACGATGTCGCCGACCCCGCCGCGCGTGAGCGCGAGTATACCTCTCTCCTGCGCCAAGCCTCCCTTGTCGATTCGCTGCGCGCCGCCGCGCAAGCCGCTACCTGACCGCGCCCCGCTCTCATCGCGAGCGACCTTGCTCATCGTTCTGTTTTTTGAGGTAATCCTATGGCGGAAATCCAAATCACCCCCTTCGCCGCGCTTCCCGAGGTGCTGCTCCTGCACCCGACCTACTTTGAGGATCACCGCGGCTACTACTGCGAGGTTTACTCAAAGCGCACGCTCGCGCAGTATGGGCTCACGCCCGAATTTGTGCAGGATAACCACTCCTATTCGGCAAAAAAGGGCACCATCCGCGGCATTCATTTCCAGAATAACCCCGCCCCGCAGCTCAAACTCGTGCGCTGCACGCGCGGCGTGGTGCGCGACTTCGCCGTCGATCTGCGGCGCGGCTCGCCGACCTTCGGCAAATGGGTGGATACCCTGCTCTCAGAAGAAAACCGCAATCAAATCTGGATCCCGCGCGGTTTCGGCCACGCCTTCGTCGCCCTGACAGACGACTGCGAGGTTCTCTACAAGGTCGATAACCTCTACGAGCCGGTGCTCGACCGCACCATCGCCTATAACGACCCGGCAATAGGCATTGACTGGGGCGTTACAGACCCCATCCTTTCGGCAAAGGACAAGACAGCGCCGACCCTCGCCGAGAGCGATGTGAACTTTGTCTACGAGAAGTAACCCCACTCGCTTTCCTATGGAGGTTTTATGACCACCGCCATTGTCACCGGGGCGGGCGGCTTCGTCGGCGGCGCGCTGACGAGGCTGCTGCTCTCGCGCGGCGTCGCCGTCACCGGCGTCGATATATCAAAGAGCGCGCTCGCACCCTTCGCCGCAGAGCGCGCCTTCACCCCTGTCCTTTGCGACTTCACGCATTATGACACCCTCGCCGAGCGCCTTCCGCGCGGCGCGGATGTCTTTTTCCACGTCGCATGGAAAGGGTCGCTCGGCGCCTCCGCCCCGCGCAACTACCGCGTGCAGTTCGAGAACGCTCTCGCCTCCTGCGACGCGCTCGCCGCCGCCGAGCGCGCGGGCTGCCGCCGTTTTGTCTTCACCGGTACCGCGAACGAGTACGAAATGGAGACGCTTCTATCGCAGGAGACAATAACCCCGCGCTACGGGTATATTTATTCCGCGACGAAACAGGCGAGCGAGGCGGTTTGCAAGACGCTCTCTTACCACGGAAGTATCGAGTATGTCGCGGGGCGCCTTGCGATGGTTTACGGGGAGCGCAACCCCGCGCCGACCCTTCCCATGGCGGTACTCCGCGCGCTCGTGCGCGGGGAGCCGCCCCGCCTCATCTCGGGCGAGAACCTGCCCTACGATATGATCTATGTCGAGGACGCGGCGAGGGGCCTTCTCGCCGTCGCCGAGCGCGGCAAGAACGGCAAGAGCTACTATGTCGGGCACGCCTCCCCCCGCCCCTTCCGCGAGCTTATCACGCGGATGCGTGACGCGGTCAATCCCTCCTGCGACCTGCTTTTCGGCACCTACCCGGACACCCCCTCCGCCATCGACTACGACCGCATCGACCTCGACGCCCTGCGGCGCGACACGGGCTTTGTCTGCGAGGCGGACTTCGAGATGAGCGTGCGCGCGACTGCCGACTGGCTGCGCGCAGAGATAGCGCGCGAGGACACCGCCGCTCCCCCCGCCCCGACGGCGGAAAAC
>CAZYCC010000026.1:6843-19859 GCA_964645985.1 uncultured Lachnospiraceae bacterium
CTTGCCGTCGCCGCGCGCGGCAAGAACGGCAACAGCTACTATGGCGCGCACCCATCCCCCCGCCCCCCCCGCCACAGCCTTTCCGGCCGAACGGGACGACATAGCGCCGCGCGGCGCGACTTGCACCGCGCCCGCCTCTCCCTGCGAGAGGGGGTGAGGGAATGAGCAAACCCGCGCTCATCACCGGGGCGGGCGGCTTCATCGGGCGTGCCCTCGTGCGCGAGCTCGCCCCCGACACGCCGGTCATCGCCATCGCCTTGGGTGAGAGGGACCGCGAACTTCTCGCCCGCTACTGCCCCGCGAGCGGCGTGACGGTCGTCACGGGAGATCTCACGCGCCCGGACGAGCTCGCCGCGGCGATAAGGGACCTTCCCGCCGCGCGGGAGGGAGTCGGCACGGTCTATCACCTCGCGTGGCGGGGGCTTGTCTCCTCCGCCTACCGCGACCTTGACCTTCAGGCGTCCAACATTCCGCTCTCGCTCGGCGCGGCAAAGATCGCCCTCGCCCTTCGCGCCGAAAAATTCGTCTTCGTCGGAACACATCAGGAGTATGAGGTCGCCCCCTGCAAGGCTGACGGGAGCATTCAGCCGTATGGGTACTACGGCGCGGCGAAGCGCGCGGCGCGCATTCTCCTCCACGGTGCCCTGCGCGATGAGATGGCGTTCAACGCAACGACCTTCTTTCATGTTTTCGGCGAGGGGGATTTCTCTGGCCGCACCTCCAACATCTTCATCGGCAAGCTGCTGCGCGGGGAGCCGCTCTCGCTCGTCCCCGGAAACAACCTCTACGATTGGATCTACGTTTCCGACGCGGCAAGAGGTCTGCGCGCGGTCGGTGAGCAAGGGCAAAACGGCAAGCAGTACCATATCGGCAACCCCACTCCCCGCCCTTTCCGCGAAATTATCACCGAGCTGCGCGACATCCTCTGCCCGAGCGCAGATCTTCTTTTCGGCGCCTACCCCGACCCCGGCAATTACACCGACCTCTCGCAGCTCGACTTCGAGGCTCTGCACGCCGACACCGGATATTCGCCTGCCCTCTCCTTCCGCGAGGCTGTTCTGCGCGCCGCCGATTGGGCGCGATCGCGAACCGCGAAGGAATAACTCCCCCTCCCTTCCTCCCCCATCGCCTATGTCCTCCCCTGTCATCGTCGTCGGCGCGGGCTTTTCGGGCGCCGTCCTTGCCCGCGAGATCGCCGAGAACACACCCCACCCGGTCACCGTCATCGAACGCCGCCCGCATATCGCCGGCAATATGTACGACGAGCGAGACGAGCACGGCATCCTCGTCCAGCGCTACGGCCCGCACTTTCTCAACACCGACCACTATGAGGTCATTTCCTATCTTGCGCGCTTCGCCGACCTCTTCCCCCATGTAACGAAGCTCCTCTCGGTTATCGATGGGGTGCCGGTGCGTCTGCCCTTTAACTTTCAAACGGTGCAGGAGCTGCTCGGCGCGCAGAACTCCGCCCCGGTGCTTGCCGCCCTGCGCTCCGCCTTCCCCGGGCGCGATCGCGTTCCGGTTCTTGAGCTTGTCGACTGCGCCGACCCGCTTGTCTCGCGCTTCGGCAAACTCCTCTTCGAGAAAGCCTACCGCACCTATGTCTCCAAGATGTGGGACATCCCGGTGGAGAAAATCGATAAATATGTGCTCGACCGCGTCCCCTTCTGTATGGGCTACGACGAGCGCTATCTCAACCGCGATTTTCAGTATCTGCCAAAGGACGGTTTCACCGCGCTCTTCACCGCGCTGCTCGACCACCCGGCGATCACCGTGCGCACCGGCGAGGACGCGCTGCCGCATATCACGCTCGATGAAGAGGGGCATTCGGTTTTCTTCGATGGCGAGGCTCCCGCGCTACTTGTCTACACCGGCCCCATCGACGAGCTGTTTTCCTGCCGCTACGGAGATTTGCCCTACCGATCGCTTGACATTCGCTACTCATGGGAGGACACGCCCTCGCGCATGCCCGCCGAGATCCTCTCCTTCCCGCAGGCGGAGGGCAAAACCCGCTCCACCGAGTACCGCAAGATGATGTTCGATGACGCGGGAGCGCGCGGTAGCGTTATCGCGACCGAGTACCCGCTCTGGTATAAGAGCGGCGCAGCGGTCGGCGGGGAGCCCTTCTACCCCGCCCGCACCGATGAGAGCGTCGCCGCCTATGAGCGCTACCGCCGCGATGCCGAGCGCTATGGCAATCTCCTGCTCGCCGGGCGGCTCGCCACCTTTCGCTACCTCAATATGGACGAGTGCATTCTCGAGGCGCTCTCCCGCTACGATGCCGTGCGCCCTCTCCTTGAGGGATAACGCACTCCCCTAAAAAGAAAGGCTCCCATGGAAGTGCAATCTACCACTCGCGCGCTGAAGGGCATTCTCCTTGCCGGGGGGCGCGGCACGCGCCTTTACCCCTCGACCATCGCCGTTTCCAAGCAGCTGCTGCCGGTCTACGACAAGCCTCTTATCTACTATCCGCTGACTACTCTCCTGCTTGCCGGCGCGCGCGACATCCTCCTCATCACCACGCGCGAGGATCTGCCCGCTTACCGCAAACTCTTGGGGGACGGCAGCCAAATCGGCATTTCGCTCTCCTACGAGACGCAAGATACCCCCCGCGGCCTCGCCGACGCTTTCCTCGTTGGCGAGGAGTTCCTTGCGGGAGACCCCTCCTGTCTTGTCCTCGGGGACAATGTCTTTTACGGGCAGCACTTCTCGGGCCTTCTCGCCACCGCCCGCGAGCGGGCGGAGGGCGGTGCCGCGATTTTCGCCTATCCCGTGATGGACCCCACCGAGTTCGGCGTCGTTGACTTCAGTGAGGACGGCAGAGTTCTCTCCATCGAAGAAAAACCCGCGCACCCGCGCACCAATTACGCCGTGCCCGGGCTCTACTTCTTCGACGGGACGGCATCATCGCGCGCGAGGACGCTCACCGCCTCCCCGCGCGGCGAGCTGGAGATTACCGATTTATTGGAATCCTACCGGGGAGAGGGCAAGCTCCACTGCGCAAAGATGGGGCGCGGGATGGCGTGGCTGGACACCGGCTCGCCGGAGGGGATGGCGAAAGCGAGCTCCTTCGTGCGCACGCTCCAGGAGACGCAGGGCTTTTACATTTCGGCGATCGAGGAGGTCGCCTACCGCCTCGGTTATATCGACCGCGCGCAGCTTCACGCCCTCGCACAGCCGCTCCTCCCCACCGCCTACGGCAAGTATCTGCTCTCGATCTGAGGTATGCTGCTCTCTTCGCTTGACAGCCGCGCCCCGCTATGCTATACTTTTTGCCGCGAACGTTTTTTGACTACACCTCCAAACTCACAATGACCCTTCTCGTCACCGGCGGCGCCGGCTTTATCGGCTCCAATTTTCTTTACTATATGCGGGAGCATCACCCCGCTTATCGTCTTCTCTGCCTCGATGCGCTGAGTTACGCCGGGTGCCTCTCGACCATCGAGCCGCTCCTCGCGGATGGGTCGGTCACCTTTCTCCATGGAGACATCGCCGACCGCGCGCTCCTCGATGGCATCTTCGACCGCTATCATCCCGATGCCGTTGTCCATTTTGCCGCGCAGACCCATGTCGACCGCTCGATCGCCGACCCTGCGCCCTTTCTGCACGCGAATATCGAGGGGACGGCGGCGCTGCTCGATGCCTGCCGCGCCCACGGCAACACCCGCTTTCACCATGTCAGCACCGACGAGGTCTACGGCGACCTTCCCTACGACCGCCCGGATCTCGCCTTCACCGAAGACAGCCCCCTGCGCCCCAGTTCCCCCTACAGCGCGACCAAAGCCTCAAGCGACCTTCTTGTCCTCGCCTACGCGCGCACCTACGGCAGCGCGGTGACGATCTCGCGCTGCTCCAACAACTATGGGCCCCGGCAGTTCCCCGAGAAGCTCATCCCGCTGATGATCTCAAGCGCCCTCGCGGGGAAGCCCCTCCCGGTCTATGGCGAGGGGAAGAACGTCCGCGATTGGCTGTATGTCACCGACCACTGCGCCGCAATCGACGTTATCCTCTCGCGCGACGTGCCCGGGGAGATCTACAATATCGGCGGGCATAACGAGCGATCTAACCTCGACATCGTCCGAGCGATCTGCCGCGAAACCGGCGCGCCCGAGAGCCTCATCACGAGCGTCCCCGACCGCCCGGGGCACGACCGCCGCTATGCCGTCGCTACCGGCAAGTTAGAGCGTGAGCTCGGCTGGGCGCCGACTGTTACCCTCACGCAGGGCCTGCGCGATACCGTCGCGTGGTATCGCGAGAGCGGCGAATGGCTGCGCGCGATCTCTACCGGCGCCTACCTCGCCGAAAACGATGTCCTCCTCAAAAAATACGCGGCGAAGTAACATCACTCCGCCGCGCGTTTTCCCCCTCTCTTTTTCCCCCGAAAGGATCATTATGACCATTCCGAAACCCGCCTCGGGCGTCCCGCGCCCGGAATACCCCCGTCCGCGCCTCACGCGCGGCGAGGACAGCTGGCAGAACCTCAATGGCGATTGGGCGTTCACCTTTGATTTCGGCGATTCCGGCAAATATCGCGAGTTCTGGAAGTCCGAGAACGCCCCTCTTTTCGACAAGAGGATAGTCGTCCCCTTTGTGCCCGAGTCGAAGCTCTCGGGCATTTGCTATACCGACTTCTTCACGACCTGCTGGTACCGCCGCGCAGTCACCATCCCCGCCGCGTGGCGCGAGGGGCGGGTTCTGCTGCACTTCGGCGCGGTCGATTTTTACTGCGAGGTCTGGGTTAACGAAGTTTTGGTTGGCTCGCATCGCGGCGGGTACACCCCCTTCACCCTCGATATAACCGACGCTCTGCGCGAGGGAGAGAACGACATCGTCGTGCGCGCTTACGATAACGGGCGCGACCCCCTGCAGTACACCGGCAAGCAGATTTACTTCCACTACGACAACAAATCCTGCTACTACACGCGCTGCACCGGCATCTGGCAGACCGTCTGGCTCGAGCACGTCCCCGCCTCCTACATCGAAAAGACAAAAATCACCCCGGACGTTCCCAATCGCAAGGTCGACATCCTCGTGACGCTCGCCGGCGCACCGCTCGACGGGCAGACGTGTCGCGCGGCGGCTTTCCTTGACGGGCGGGAGGTGTCAAGCGCGGCGGCTCTCGTCACCGGTAGGTCGTGCGCCTTTTCGCTCTCTATCCCCGAGGAGAAGCTCTCTCTGTGGGATCTTGACCACCCCACTCTCTACGACCTCACGCTTACCGTCGGCGATGACACTGTCTCCACCTACTTCGGCCTGCGCAAGATCGCAATCAAGGGCTACGCCATCGAACTCAACGACCGCCCGGTTTATCAGCGGCTCGTCCTCGACCAAGGCTACTACGAGGACGGCATCATCACCGCCCCGGACGTGCTAAACCTCGAGCAGGACATCGCTCTTTCGAAGAAAGTCGGCTTTAACGGCGCGCGCTTGCACATGAAGGTCTTTGAGCCCTACACGCTCTACTTTGCCGACCGCATGGGGTATCTACTCTGGGGCGAATTTCCCTCGTGGGGTCTGGATGAAAGTAGTTCCGGCGCGCTCGACTCCTTCCTCCCGGGATGGCTGGAGGAGTTGGAGCGCGACTACAACAGCCCCGCTCTTATTGGGTGGTGTCCTTTCAATGAGACGCGCACCTCCCGCCGCAAGAGCCTCTTCTCCTCGGTCTACCGCGTCACGCGCGCTATCGACCCCTACCGCCCGATTATCGATAGCTCCGGTTATGTCCACGGCGACATCACCGACATCTACGATGTTCATGACTATGACCAAGACCCCTCATCGATGCGCGAACGCTATCGCTCACTTGAGACCGGCGAGGGCAAGGTCTTCGTTGTCAACGAAAAAAACGAGCATTACGACGGGCAGCCCTATTTTGTCTCGGAGATGGGCGGCATCTTTTGGGACATCTCTACCGCCGGCAAGGAGGATTGGGGCTATGGCGACGCGCCCAAATCCCTTGAGGAATTCTACACCCGCTTTGAGGGGCTGATCACCGTCCTCCTCGAGAACCCGAAGATGTGCGCGCTTTGCTACACACAGCTCACCGACGTTTACCAGGAGAAAAACGGCATCTACGCCTTCGACCGCCGCGAAAAGTTCGACCCCGCGCGTCTGCGCGCCATCCTCACGAAAAAGGCGGCGATAGAAAAGTAGCGCAGGCGCTCCTCGTTCTCGGCGAACCCTCCCACCTCACGCGGCGGCGCTCCCTCACCTCCGCGCGGCGGCATCGCGCCGCTCCCGCCGCCAACACGCAAGTCCTACTAAAAAAAGCACCCGCGAGGGTGCTTTTTTGCGCAGAAACCCGTCGGCCCGTACCGGCGGAAAACTCGGCGGCAGATCATCGGGAGGGTAAAGAAAAAACAAAATTTTCAGGGTGTCAAACCGTGCGGCGAGAGGGGGCGCGGAAACATCGCGGGCAGGGCAGGGAAGAGCCGAGCGGGAGCGCCTCCCCGCTATTCCTCCCGCCCCACTTCCCGGGGAAAGGTTTGCGCTCTGAGATTGTGCAGGCTCGCGAAGATGCGCGCCTTGACCCCGGGGTGCTCGCGCTCAAGCGACGCGAGCAGCTGCTTGACCTCCTGCCGCCGCGAGAACATCTCCCCGCCGTCGACCCCTTCGGTGAAGCGGCAGGCGCAGCGCAGGAAGGTCAAATGGAACTCGTCCCGCCACGAGACGATGTCCTCCTCGCGCACACGGTAGAGCGGGCGAATCAGCTCCATCCCCGCGAAGTTGCGGCTTTCAAGGCGAGGCGGCATCGCCTGCAGCTGTGCCCCGTAGAGCATCGAAAGAACCGTCGTCTCTATAACATCGTCGAGGTGGTGCCCGAGCGCGATTTTGTTGCACCCGAGCTCACGCGCTCTCGCGTAGAGGCACCCGCGCCGCATTCGCGCGCAAAGATAGCAGGGATTGCGCTCGCTGCCGTTTGCCACGGCGAAAATATCGGAGGAAAATATTGTCAGCGGGACGCCGAGGAGCGCGGCGTTTTGCTCGAGCCGCACGCGGTTATCGGGGCTGTAGCCGGGATCCATCGCGAGGTAGACGAGCGAAAAGGGCATCTCGCTGTATTTTTGAAGAGACCGCATCAGCAGTGCGAGCAGCATCGAGTCCTTCCCGCCCGAGATGCAAACCGCGACCCGATCTCCCGCCGATAAAAGCCCGTACCGTTTTATCCCGGACACAAACGGCCGCCAGAGCGCCCTGCGAAATCCTTTAGACGAGGTTAGCGCACGCTCCACCTCGACGGCAAAAGCCCTGCCTCGCGCGGCATCCTCCCCCGGCAAAGTCGCACCGCGCTCATCGCACGGGATTTCTCCCGGGCAGAGAGTACCGCGCGCCTCGCCCGGCAAATTCTCTTCTGCCGATTTGCCGCAGCGCTCGCTTCCCGCCGGAGTGTGTTCTTTTGCGGTTTTATCCCCCATCAGTGCACCCTCCATCTCTTGCGGTTTTCCCCGCTCACGCCCCCGCCGTGAGGTCTTTCACCGCCTGCGCGGCGAGCAGCAGCCCCGCCGCCGCCGGGACAAACATCATGCTCCCCGGCGCATGCCTTCCGGCGGGCGTGTCTCCCGCAACGACATTGCGCGGCTCCTCAGTTGAATAGACCACCTTGAGGTGGCGAATCCCGCGCCGCCCAAGCTCCCGCCTTAGAACCCGCGCGAGCGGGCAGACGCTCGTCTTGTCAAGATCCCCCACGCGCAGCTGTGTCGGGTCGAGCTTATTCCCGGTTCCCATGCAGCTTAGGAGCGGCACCCCGGCCTCGCGCGCCCGCAGCGCGATTGCGATCTTCGCCGCGACCGTGTCGAGCGCGTCGATGACATAGTCGAACGCCGAAAAATCGATTTGCCCGATATTGTCAGGGAGGAGAAAGATCTTGCGGCAATGCAAAATGAGCGCGGGGTGAATAGAGAGCAGCCGCGCGCGCGCCGCGTCTATTTTATCGCTGCCTACCGTCTCCCTCGTCGCGAAAATCTGTCGGTTGAGATTAGAGGGGGAGACAACATCCCCATCGATGAGCGTCAGCTCGCCCGCGCCGCTTCGCGCGAGCGCCTCCGCCGCTATGCCTCCCACCCCGCCGAGCCCGATCACCGCGATATGCGCTGCGCGAAGGCGCGCTGTCGCCTCCTCGCCAAGGAGAGCCCTCGTCCGCGAAAGAAAATCCTCGCTGGGATCGGGCGTGAAACGCTTGTTTGAGGACTCATCGCGCGGCGGGATAATCTCATCATCGCCCGCTCCAAGCGATCCCGCGCCGCTGTACGCCTCGCCGCAACCGTCCGCAGCGCCTTGCGAGAGGGTCACATCGACCAGAGCGCCGCTGTTCTTCCCGAGTTTGGGCGCGTCCCCGCGAGGGAGATTCTCCTCGCCCGTTGTTCTCTCATCGCGCACGGTTTACCCTCACAAGCCGGGATGTTTTTCCGCCTCGTCCCCCGGAAAAGCAACGCCGAGCGGAGCGAGCGCGCGCGGCAGAATGCCTTTCATCTGCGCGATGGTGACGCCGTAGTTGACGACAGGTACACCCGCCTCCCGCGCTGTAGCGAGCCGTCGCTTCATCTCGCTCTCGGTCAGCATACATCCCCCGCAGTGCAGGACGAGCGCCGCCCCGGTAAGCTCCTGTGCCGTCGGAAAATCCCCGCCCGAGCAGAAGGAGAAGACCGGCTCCTCCCCGCAATAGGAGCGAATCCACGCGGGCAGCTTTTCGCTGCCGATGTCCCCGCACTGCCGATGATGCGTGCACCCCTCCGCGATAATAACGCGATCTCCCGTGCGCAGGCGCCGCAGCGCACCCGCCCCCGCTATAAGCTCGTGCAGTTCCCCCTTATACCTCGCAAAGAGGATGGAGAAGGAGGTCAGCGCAATTTGCGAGGGGACATCGCGCGCCACCCGCTCAAACGCCTGCGAGTCGGTAATGACGAGCGCGGGCGGCTCCCCGGAGATAGCCCCCGGCAGCTCTTCCGGCTGCACGACGAGCGCGGCGCAGTGCAAGTCGAGTAGCTCCCGCAGAACCTGCTGCTGCGGGAGGATGAGCCGCCCCTTCGGCGCCGCCGCGTCGATCGGGACGACGAGAACGACCCTATCCCCGGGCGAAACGAGATCGGCGAGGATATGCCGCTCTCGCTCCGACCCCCGCGCGATCGCCCCGAGACGGTCGCGCAGTTCGCGCACTCCCTGCCCGCTTGCCGCGCTGACATAGACCGCCCCGTCGGGGAGAGGCGGGCGCTGCTCGGGCGGGAGGAGATCTACTTTGTTATACGCGAGCAGCGTCGGGATGCCGCGCTCGCGCAGCTTGGAGAGTAGTTCCTGCTCAACCGGCAGCATTTCTCGCCCCGCCTCGAGAACAAGCACCGCGACATCGACCGCCGCGAGTACCGCGCGCGATCGTGCGACGCGAAGTTCTCCTAGCTCTCCCTCATCGTCAAGACCGGGCGTATCGATGAGGACGACAGGCCCGAGCGGCAGGATCTCCATCGCCTTGCGAACCGGATCTGTTGTCGTTCCCTTCATCGGCGAGACCACGGCGAGCGGCTGCCCGGCGACCGCGTTGACGAGCGAGCTCTTCCCGGCGTTGCGCACCCCGAAAAACCCCACCTGCACCCGCTCCGCCGAGACCACATCGTTAAGGCTCATTGTTTTTCCTTACAAATTTGCTTGTTTCCCGACTTTTGCGCGCGGGCATCGTGCCCCTTTCCCCGAGTGGGGCAGATCGTGCCTCTCCCGCGGCCCGCGTTAGGCGCCGATTTTAAGGAAGCGCCGCACTGGCTTTTGTTTTCCTGCGTTTTTTTGAAAAACCGCTCGCGGGGAAGGGAAGACTCCCTAAAAACGGAAGTCCCGCCCACCCTCGTGAATTTCGCGCAGACGCTGCGCCGCGACCTTTCGAACCTTGTCCTTCGGGATGCGATGAAGCTCCCGCTCGATGAGCGGAAAGCCAATCTCGCGCGTTGCGGGGGAGGCGTAATCCTCAAGATACTCGGCAAGCGTCAAGAGGGCGTTGGGGTGGCAGCAGTTGAGGATCTGCCCGCTCTTGCACAGCGACATGAACCTGTCGCCTGTGCGCCCCTCGCGATAGCAGGCGGTGCAGAAAGAGGGGATGTGCCCGCACTCCATTAACCATCGCACGACCTCGTCGAGCGTGCGTTGATCGGAAACATCGAACTGCTCTGTGTCATGGGGGCGATCCTCACTTGTATATCCGCCGACCGAGGTGCGCGACCCGCCCGATACCTGCGAGATGCCGAGTCGCAGCAGCCGCTCGCGCACCGCCTCGCTCTCGCGCGTCGAGATGATCATCCCGGTGTAAGGCACGGCGAGGCGGATACAGGCGACGACTTTCGCAAAGGTGTCATCGTCTATCCCTCCGTCAAATTCGCCGGGGTCGATGTCGTCCGCGCGCTTAACGCGCGGCACGCTGATCGTGTGCGGCCCAACGCCGTGCACCGCCTCGAGGTGCTCTGCGTGCATGAGCAGCCCCGCGAACTCGTAGCGGTAGAGCTCGAGACCAAAGAGCACCCCGAGCCCGACATCGTCGATACCGCCCTCCATCGCGCGATCCATCGCCTCCGTGTGGTAGGCGTAGTTGTGCTTCGGCCCCGTCGGGTGCAGCCGCTCATAGCTCTCCTTGTGGTAGGTCTCCTGAAAGAGAATGTAGGTGCCGATCCCCGCCTCTTTGAGGAGGCGATAGTTCTCAACGGTCGTCGCCGCGATGTTGACATTGACCCGGCGTATAGCGCCGTTTTTGTGGTGTATGCCGTAAATCGTGTTGATGCAGTCAAGGATATAGGAAATCGGATTGTTGACCGGATCCTCGCCCGACTCGATGGCGAGCCGCTTATGCCCCATATCCTGCAGCGCGACAACCTCGGCGGCGACTTCCTCCTGTGTCAGTTTCTTGCGCGGGATGTGCGTGTTGACGCGGTGATACGGGCAGTAGACGCAGCCGTTGATACAATAATTGGACAGATACAGCGGTGCGAAAATGACAATGCGGTTGCCGTAGAAGGCGAGCTTAATCTCCTCCGCGATGTCGTACATTCGCTCGACGCGCTCCGGATCCTCGCATGCGAGCAGCACCGACGCCTCGCGGTGCGTGAGACCCGCGCAGGTGCAGCCGGATTCCGTTTTTTGCGGGCGCGCCTTCTCGAGAATCTCATCGACGAGAGCGAGGTCGTTTTTGTGCGCGTCGGCGAAAGCGAGCGTTGCGAGAATCTCCTCGTGAGAAATGAACTCCTCCGCCTTTGACGATTTCGGGTCGTATATGGACATAGTGAACTCCTATGAAAAGGGGAAATTTTTAATGAACGAAAATACCGCACCCGCGGAATGCTTCGCGGGGGCGCGGGGTCAGAGCAAAAATTATCTCGGGAAGAATGTACCTGCTTATGCGAAAATGCGAGGGGGAGGATCACCCGCGCCGCGAACCCCCTCGCCCCGCGCCCTCCCGGCGCACATCTCCCCGGTCGACGACGATCTCGTACCCGATCGAGCGCATTCGCGCGGCGAGGCAGTCGCGGCACTCCGCCGACTCCTCGCCGGTGCAGATTTTTCCGTCGTAGAGCGCGTACTTTCCACGCACCGCGACCGGCGAGAGATTGGGCATAACGACATTCGCCCCCGCGAGAATCCCCAGCTCCCGCCCGCGCGGATGAATGGTGCCGAGCGCGGTCGTCGCCGGGATGAGCATCTCCGGGGAAATGAGCCGAAGGATCGAGAGAAGATAGCAGGTAAGCTCCAGACTGCCCGCGCTCTCCCCGGCAAAAGGTGTGTTCTTCGCCGGGATAAAGGGGCCGATGCCGCACATATCCGGGCGAAACGAGGAAATGAACGCGAGATCCTCCGAGAGCTCCTCAGGTCCTTGATAGGGCGAGCCTACCATGAACCCGCACCCCACCTGATACCCGAGCTCACGCAGGTCGTTTAGACACCGCATCCGATTCTCAAAGGACATCTCACGCGGGTGGAGGCGCGCGTAATGCGAGGCACTCGCCGTCTCATGGCGCAGCAGATACCGATCGGCACCTGCCTCGCGCAGTCTTCGGTAGCTCTCGCGCGACCGCTCTCCAAGCGATAGAGTGACCGCCACGTCCGGGCAGTCGCGCTTGATCTGCTCGATAAGCGGGCAGAGCAGGGAATCGGTGAAGAAAGCGTCCTCCCCGCCCTGCAGCACGAAAGTACGGTAGCCGTAGGTATACCCCTCGCGCGCGCAGGCGAGAATTTCATCCGGCGAGAGGCGGTAGCGCTCGGCGAGGCGGTTGCTGCGGCGAATGCCGCAGTAGAGGCAGTCGTTTTTGCAGTAGCTTGAGATTTCAATGAGCCCGCGCGTGAAGACGCTCGTTCCGTACACTCTCTTACGCGTCGCGACCGCCATCTCGGCGAGGCACTGCGCCCGAACACTATTCCGCAGCTGCAAAAGCTCAGCGAACTCTCCCCGTGAGAGGACATCCCCTCGCGCGAGCCGCCCGGCAATCTCCTCAAACCGTTCGTCATCGGGGGATGATGGGCGCGAAATCACCCGCGCCGCCGCGCCGCCCCTCTCGCTCAAAACCTCGTTACTTTGCACGGGAGCCGCTCTCCTTCTCGCTCGCCATCGCGGTCTTGACGCGCACGTCGGGCAGCGCCCCGAGCCGCCCCGCGAGCGTGCTGATGACATCCGGCGGGGCATCCATCGCGACGCTGATGAGCGAAATTCCCCTTTCGCGATAGGGAATGCCCATTCTCCCGAGAATAAACGCGCGATTCTCATGTAAGAGCGCGTTGATCTCCTCGACGGTGCCTCCGTTGTCTGCGCTCTCGACGATGACGCTGAGCACCGCGACTCGCGTTCCTTCTCTCATAGAAAAACCCTCCCGCGCGCGAGAGGGCAAGCAAACACCGCCGACCCTTTCACGCAGAAAACTCTTAGTTTCAGGATACGAGCGTAGTATAACACAAAAACAGAAGATGCGCAAGAGGACCGAGGCGTAAAAACGCCCCTCTTCCATCGCTGTCTCTTGCGCTGCGCGTTTTCTTGCGCTTCATTCATTTCTCGCGTCCTG
>CAZYCC010000027.1:0-19800 GCA_964645985.1 uncultured Lachnospiraceae bacterium
GAGGCCTAACGCGCGCGGGAGATCTCTCTTGCAAAGCGCGCGGGTTTATGGTAAAATATTTGCACAATAAAAGGGTGAGGTGAGCGGTATGGCGATGGCGAATAGCGATAATCGGCGCGCGCGAGAGCGCGAGAGCGCGCCCGCCTCTCCTCCCGGGAGCGCCCCGGTGACCCCCACCGCCTCCGGGGACAGTATCGCCTCCGGGGATAGCATCACCTCTGGTGATGCGACCGCCTATCTTTTTCACGAGGGGACGAACACGCACGCCTACGAGTACCTCGGCGCGGCGCGCGTGGAAGGGGGGTATCGCTTCCGCGTATGGGCGCCGGGCGCGCGCGAGGTTTCGCTCGTCGGAGACCGCTTCCGCTGGGACACCGGCATTCCGATGGCGCGCCGCGCCGATGACCCTTCGGTCTTTGAGGTTATCTACCCGACCGAGGACAGCCTCGAGGGGGAGAAGTATAAATTTAAGCTGACCTCGAAGGCGGGCGTGCATTACAAAGCCGACCCCTACGCCTTTTCCTCCGAGACGTTAGAGCACACCGCCTCGCGCGTCTACTGCGATCGCGCGTACCCTTGGAGGGACGGCGAATGGCTTCGCGAGCGGCGGCAGGTCGTTCCCTCGCGCGGGTTCTATCCGCGCCCGCTCAATATCTACGAGTTGCACCTCGGCTCCTTCCTCACGCGCGACAACCGCAGCAACGTTGACGGCGACGCCTATCTCAACTACCGCGAGCTCGCCGACGCGCTCGTGCCCTATATGCGGCAGATGGGCTACACCCATGTCGAGCTGCTCCCGGTGATGGAGCACCCCTACGACGGGTCGTGGGGCTATCAGATCTGCGGATATTATGCACCGACCGCGCGCTACGGCAGCCCGAGCGACTTTAAGTATTTCGTCGATACGCTCCACCGCGCGCACATCGGGGTGATTCTCGACTTTGTCCCCGCGCACTTCCCAAAGGACGAGCACGGGCTGTACGAGTTTGACGGCAGCCCGCTCTACGAATATCAGGGCAAGGACCGGCAGGAGCAGCCCTCTTGGGGGACGCGCAGTTTCGATGTCGGGCGGGGGGAGGTGCAGTCCTTTCTCATTTCCTGCGCGCTTTTCTGGCTGCGCGAATATCACGCCGACGGCCTGCGCATAGACGCGGTCGCCTCGATGCTCTATCTCGATTACGATCGCAAGCCCGGCGAGTGGTTCCCCAATCCTCGCGGCGGCAACGAGAACCTCGAGGCGATCGCCTTCTTTCAAAAGTTCAATACCGCTATCCGAGACGAGTTCCCGGACGCTCTGCGCATCGCCGAGGAGTCGACCGCTTGGCCGAAGGTGACCCACCCGCCGGAGGAGGGCGGGCTCGGGTTCAACTTCAAGTGGAATATGGGCTTTGCCAACGATATGTTCGAGTATCTCTCGCTCGACCCGCTCGCGCGCCAATATCACCACGGCAAGCTGACCTTCCCGATCATGTACGCCTACAGCGAGAACTTCATTCTCCCGGTCTCGCACGACGAGGTCGTTCACGGGAAAAAATCTCTGCTTGACAAGATGTCGGGCGACTACGAGCAAAAGTTCGCCACCGACCGGGCGTTCCTCACCTTCTTTATGACCTTCCCGGGAAAGAAACTGCTCTTTATGGGCAGCGAGTTCGGGCAGTTTCGCGAGTGGGACTATCAAAACAGCCTCGAGTGGTTCCTCGCCACCGATTTCGACGCGCACCGGCAGCTGCGGCAGTTTGTCTCGGCGCTCAATCGCCTCTACCTCACCCATCGCGAGCTCTGGGAGGAGGACTACAGCCCCACCGGCTTTGAGTGGATCTACCCGGACCTTGCGAGCTGGAATCTCCTCGCCTACAAGCGCAAGGATAAAGACGGGAACGCCCTCACCGTTCTTGTCAGCTTCTGCGCGGCGGCCCGCCCCGGCTTTTTCCTTGAAACCGGCGAGAGCCCGTCGCGCTACCGCGTCATCCTCAGCAGCGATGAGGAGCGCTTTGGCGGCAGCGGGGCGCTGCCCCGCCGGGAACTCCGCGTGCGGCGCGACAAGGAGAGCGGCAGATGGGGTATCACGCTCGACATTCCACCTCTTTGCGCGGCGATCCTGCGCCCGGTGCACCCGCGCGACGCCTTTGAGCGCGGAGAGCCCGCGCCGCAGAATCGCCCCGACCGATAGCGCCGCCCTACCCTCGCGGGAAAGAGAGCGCGCCGCTCCCGCGCGGCCGCCTCGCGGGGTTTGCCCGCCGACGAAATTTTAGCGGGACCGCCCGCCCCGCCCGATCATACCGCTCGCGCTCTCAAAAAACGCCTTTCGTCCGCGCTCTCTGCCCTTTCCCTTGTTTTCCCGTTCTTCTCCGCCCGAGCCACTCGGGTTCAACCGCCGCGGTATTTTGGTAAATTTTGTGAGGAGGACACAGACGATGATGGTCGCGAAGAAAGAATGCGTCGCGATGCTCCTCGCCGGAGGGCAGGGGAGCCGCTTGACCGTGCTCACCGAGAAGAACGCCAAGCCCGCCGTCACTTTCGGGGGAAAGTACCGCATTATCGACTTTCCCCTCTCCAATTGCATTCACTCGGGAATCGACACGGTCGGCGTGCTCACGCAGTACCAGCCGCTGATGCTCAACGAGTACATCGGCAACGGGCAGCCGTGGGATCTTGACCGCCAATACGGCGGCGTGATGGTGCTCCCGCCCTATCAGGGCAAGAGCGGGGGAGACTTTTACCGCGGCACGGCGAACGCCATCTACCAGAACCTGCCCTTTATCGACCGCTACGACCCCGACTATGTCCTCGTTCTCTCGGGCGATCACATCTACAAGATGAACTACGCGAAGATGCTCTCCTTCCACAAGGAGAAGAATGCCGACGCGACCATCGCCGTTATAAACGTGCCGCGCGAGGAGGCGCCCCGCTTCGGCATTATGGTGTCGCGCGAGGACGGGCGCATTACGCGCTTTGAGGAAAAGCCCGCGCACCCCTCCTCCACGACCGCGTCGATGGGCATCTACATCTTCAACCGCCGCGCTTTGGAGGATTACCTCCTCGAGGACGAGGGCGACCCCCAATCGGACAACGACTTCGGCAAGAATATTATCCCCGCGATGCTGCGAAACGGCGCCGCGCTCTACTCCTACCCCTTCAGCGGCTACTGGAAGGATGTCGGCACGCTCGAGAGCCTGTGGGAGGCGAACATGGACCTGCTCGGGCCTCACCCGCGCTTTAATCTTTTCGAGCGCAACCACCGCATCTACTCGCGCACCTACGCGCGCCCGCCGCAGTTTGTCGGGCCCGCCGCCGTGGTGCGCAACGCCATCGTCACCGAGGGCTGCGAGATTTACGGGCGCGTGGAGAACTCGGTGCTCTCGGGCGGAGTATACGTCGCGCCGGGAGCGGTTGTGCGTGACGCGGTGCTCATGCAGGATGTGCGCGTTCTCAATGGCGCGCGGGTGGAGTACGCTATTGTCGACGGCGGTAGCGTCATCGGCGCGGGCGCGCTTGTCGGCGCTCCTGCGGCACCTGGCGCGCAGCGGAGCCTCGCCGTTGTGAGGGGAGACACCGAAGTTTGCGCCGGAGCCGTCGTTCCCCCCGGCGCCACCCTCGCCCCACAGAGCTAAACCCGCTCTCGCCGGGGTTCGCCTCGCCGAGCGGTGGAAGCGCACTACCCCGACTCCCGCAACCCTCGCCCGCGTGAGCCTCGGCGACGCATTACCCCGCCGCCCACCGTCCCCGCCCGCGCGAGCCGCCCCGCGCCGCCGCGGCAGCCCTCGCTGCGGCGACCTCGCACAGCTTTTCCCCGCTTTTGTGATTTACACCCCACACCACTCGCTCCTTCGCGCGCGCCGCACCGAAGTTCTCTTTTCTTTTTCGCAAGGAGTAGAAGATGGCAACCTCTCCTCGGGGCATCATTTTCGCCAATCTCCACGACAACCGCATCCCGGAGCTGACCCGCATGCGGACGATGGCGTCGCTGCCCTTCTGCTGCCGCTACCGCCTCATCGACTTCCCCCTCTCGAACATGGTCAACGCGGGGATTACCGATGTCGGCATCATCACCTCGCAGAACTACGGCTCGCTCGTCGACCATGTCGGCGCGGGCAAGGACTGGGATCTCGCGCGGCGCGCGGGGGGTCTGCAGATTATCACCCCCTATATGAACGCCTTCGCGCCGGGGGGGACGGCGCCGCGCCGCTCTCGCCTCGAGGCGCTGAAGAGCATCTGCCACCAGATTTACGAGTGGAACTGCGACACGGTCGTCCTCACCGACTGCGACGTCATCTCCAATATCGACCTGCGCCCGATCATCGCCATGCATGAGCATCGGCACGCCGATCTCACCATCGTCGTCAAGACGATGCCCCTGCCCCCGCAGGAGCGGTGCGACTTTCTCCTCTTTGAGGAGGACGAGAACGGGCGCGTGCGCGATGTCCTCGTCCATCCGGCGATCGAGCGCGAGGGCACTTTCCACGTCGGGATGAACCTGTACATCTTCTCCCGCAGGTATCTCGACGGCGTTATCCGCGACGCCTTCGCGCGCAATCTCGCCAGCCTCTCTCGCGATATTCTGCGCCGCCGCTACGGCGTTGACCGCTACTACCTCGCCCACTACGACGGCTACTTCGAGAAGATGTCCTCCCTGCCGGACTACTACGCCGCAACGATGGAGCTTCTCTCAAAGGAGGAGCAGCGCCGCTCGCTCTTCTCGGTGCCGAAGCGCCCGATTTTCACCAAGGTGCGAAACTCCCCCCCCGCCTCGCTCACGAGCGACGCGCGCGTGACGAGCTCCCTCATCGCCGACGGCTGCGTTATAGAGGGGACGGTCGAGCGCTCGGTACTCTTCCGCGGGGTGCATATCGGGCGGGGCGCGGTCGTGCGCGACTCGATCCTCTTTCAGGACACCTTCGTCGGCGAGGAGGTCGCGCTGCACTGCGTCATCACCGACAAATCGGTGACCATTCGCGAAAAATGCTCGCTTTCCGGTCATGAGACCATGCCATTTTACATCGAAAAGGGGAAAACGGTTTAAACTATGAGCAAGAAAGATAATCCTGCGGCGGCAGACTCGCCGCGCGCCGCGTCCGCTCCCGCCCCAGACGCCGCCGCGAGCGGCGGCGCGACTCTCGCCGCGCGCACGGAGGAAACCCCGGCGGCCCCGGCTCCCGAAAAGCCCTCCTATACCCTCGAGAAGGGCGGAACCTCCGAGAGTGGCGGCGCGAGAAAGCCCGCGACCTCTCGCGGCAGAAAACCCGCGTCCGCGAGGGCCGGCGCGCCCGCTTCCGCGAAGTCCACGGAGGCCGCTCCCGCCGCTGCGCCCGTGCCTGCCGCGCCCGCAGCATCGAGCGAGCCGGCTCCGCAGATCAGCCCGAAGCCGAGGAAATCCTCCCGCAAGACCTCCTCCGCCGCCCCCGCCCCCGCCGCGGACGCTCCCGCGCCGCCGCCCCCGCCGCCGAAGAAGATTCTCTTTGCCGCGTCCGAGGCGCATCCCTTCGCTTCGAGCGGAGGCCTCGGCGATGTTATCGGCTCGCTTCCCGCCGCCATCGCCGCCGCCGGGGGCGACAGTGTCGATGTGCGGGTCGTCACGCCTCTTTACGGGACGATTTCGCCCGAGTGGCGAGCGCAGATGACTCGCGTTGCCGAGTTTTATATGCCGCTTGCCTGGCGAAACCTTTACTGCGGCGTTCTCTCGCTTCTGCGCGATGGCGTTACCTATTACTTTATCGATAACGAGTATTACTTTAAGCGCGATACGCTCTACGGCTGCTATGACGACGGAGAGCGCTTCGCCTATTTTTCGCGCGCGGTTTTGGAGATGCTCTCGCGCATCGGCTTCGTGCCGGACATCCTCCACGCCAACGACTGGCAGACCGCTCTCACGGTCATCTATCTGCGCACGCAATTCTACTACCCGAATATGCGCTGCGTCTACACCATCCACAACATCGAGTATCAGGGCATCTACGGCTTTGAGATCCTCGGCGATGTTTTCGGGCTCTCGCCCTCCGACCGTCCCATCGTCGAGTACCGCGACTGCATTAATCTTACCAAGGGCGCGATTGTCCTCGCCGACAAGGTGACGACCGTCTCCCCGCGCTACGCGGAGGAGATTCGCGACGACCGCTTCGGGCGGGGTCTCGCCGCCGCCGTCAAGACCTATAACGACAAGTTCACCGGCATCGTCAACGGTATCGACGAGGCGCTCTACAACCCGGTGCGCGACAAGACCATCCCCGCGACCTTCTCCCGCTCGAATATGGCGGGCAAGGCGGTTTGCAAGGCGGAGCTGCAGCGCTCGCTTGGGCTGCGCGAGTCGCCCGATACGCCGCTCGTCGTGATGATCTCCCGTCTCGTCGCGCATAAGGGATTCGACCTCGTCGAGCAGGTGATGGAGATCTTCCTGCGCGAGAGGGATGTGCAGCTCGCCGTCCTCGGGACCGGCGAGGGGCGCTACGAGCGCTATTTCGTCTGGCTCGCCGGGCAGTACCCCGACCGCGCGGCGGTGCGCCTCTGCTACAACCGCAATTTCGCGGCTCAGATGTACGCGGGGGGCGATCTCTTCCTGATGCCCTCGCGCAGCGAGCCCTGTGGGCTGTCGCAGATGATGGCGTCGCGCTACGGCAATGTGCCGGTGGTGCGCTCGGTGGGGGGTCTTGCCGACACGGTCGCCCCCTTCAACCCGATGACCGGGGAGGGCAACGGTGTCACCTTCCTCAGCTACGACCCCTACGATATGCTCGATGCCCTGCGGCGCGCCTGCGGGCTGTACGACGATAAGAAACTTTTCGCGCGCCTGCGCCGCAACGCGATGAGTATGGACTTCAGCTGGCGGTCTTCCGCCGAAAAATACCTCGCCCTCTACGCGAGCCTGTAAGGGCAGCATCGCGCCACGCGCGCTCTCGCCGCGTGAGCCGTACCCCGGGCGATCCCCGCGCACTCGCGCACTCGCCCCCTGCGAGCCGCGCCCGTCAAATCCGGCGAGCTGCCGTTTCGTTTCCTCCGCGGGCGATCCCCACGTGCAACGCTCTCGCGCCCCGCGCCCCGCACTTTGCACCTCGGGATTTGCCTTCCCGCGCCGCGCGGCGTGTTGTACGAGAAGGGCGGCGCGGCGAAGCTTCTTTCCTTCGATTCCCTTTTCCGGCAATGCCGTTTTTGCGGACCGCGCCGCCTTCACCGGCTACGCCGCCTTCACCGGCTACGCCGCCTTTGTCGGCTGCGCCGCCTTCCGTCGCCATCGTCAGCAAGCCCCCTTTTTTGGCTTCCGCCGGCTGTGCCGCCTGTGCCTTTGCCGGAGCGGATCCCGCGCGGCGCAACTTTATTCGCGATTTCGCGCATTTCTTTTTGACATCCCCGCCGAAAGGATTTTGACGATATGAATACAGCCTCCCCCGCGCCCTCTCCCGAGGAGAGGAGCGCTTCTTCCCGGAAAGACAGCCCCGTCCCGCCCTCCCGCACGGGGTCGCCCTCCCCGAGAGCGACCCCCGCGCGCCCCGCGCGCCCCCTCTCCGCGCAAGGCGCCGCGCAGATCGCCCCCGACCCGGCGGCGCTCGATCCCGCGCAGGAGATAACGCTTCCCACAAGGGATCAGGTGCGCGCCTCGCTTTCAAGTAAGCTCGCGCGCTACTACGGCGTGTCGCTTGCCGAGGCGGACCGCGAGCAGCTTTTGCACGGCGTGCAGATGACCGTGCGCGACATCCTCACCGAGCGGCGGGCGGAGTTCAACAAACGCACGCGCGCCGCCCGCGCGAAGAAGGTTTACTACCTCTGCATGGAGTTCCTCGTCGGCTCGCAGCTGCGTAATAATCTCTGTAATCTCGGATTGCGCGACCTTTTTGCCGACATCCTCGCCGAGGCGGGGCAGGACCTCTCCTCTCTCGAGGCGCTCGACCCCGACCCGGGCCTTGGCAGCGGAGGCCTCGGCAGGCTCGCCGCCTGCTATATGGATTCGCTCACGACTTTGGGCTACCCCGCGACCGGCTTCTCTATCCTTTTTGAGTACGGCTTATTTAAGCAGAAAATCGTCGACGGCGAGCAGGTCGAGCTGCCCGACGAGTGGCTGCCGGGCGCGGGCGCGTGGCTGGTCGCCCGCCCGGATAAGTCCTTCACCGTGCGCTTCGGCGGGCAGTCGCGCGAGATCTGGCGCGACGGGCGGCTCGAGGTGAGCCGCGAGGGCTATCAGGAGGTCGAGGCGATCCCCTACGACCTGATGGTCTCGGGAGCGGGCAGCTCCGCCGTCAACATTTTGCGCCTCTGGCGCGCCAAAGACCGCACGGTCTTCAATATGTCGCTCTTCTCGCAGGGAGAGTATGTGCGCGCGGTGCAGGAGACGGCGGACGCGGAAATCCTCTCGAAGGTGCTCTACCCCTCAGACAGCCATGTCGAGGGAAAGCTCCTGCGCTTGACGCAGCAGTATTTCCTCGTTTCGGCGACCTTGCAGAATATCCTCGCCGAGCACCTCGCGCAGTACGGGACGCTCGCGAACCTTGCCGAAAAGACGGCAATTCACCTCAACGATACGCACCCCGCCCTCGTTATCCCGGAGCTCATGCGTCTGCTGATGGACGAGCACGGCTTCGGCTGGGATGAGGCGTGGGAGGTTGTGACGGCGACGGTCAGCTACACCAACCACACGGTGATGCCCGAGGCGCTTGAAACATGGAACGAGGAGCTGTTCCGGCTTCGCCTGCCGCGCATCTACTCTATCGTCAAGGAGATCGACCGCCGCCTGCGCGATGAGCTGTGGGCATCCGGCGGAGACGGCGGAGCGGTCGAGCGCATGGCGATCCTTGGCGGGGGGTCGGTGCGCATGGCGAATCTCTGCGCCGCCGGATCGCGCAAAATTAACGGCGTGTCGAAATTGCACTCAGACATTTTGCGGCAGACGGTCTTCCGCGACTATGCCGCCTACTGCCCCGAAAAATTCACAAACGTCACCAACGGCATCGCGCACCGCCGCTGGCTCTGCTACGCGAACCCCTCTCTCACCGCCCTGCTTGACGAGTGCATCGGCGAGAGCTACCGCCGCGAGCCGGAGCGCCTTACCGACTTCCTGCCATTCCTTGACGACAGCGCCGTGCGCGCGAGGCTCTCCGCCGTCAAGCGCGAGAACAAATGCCGCGTCGCGAAAGCTCTCGGGGCGAGCGGCGCCGCCCCCATCGACCCCGACTCGCTCTTTGATGTGCAGATCAAGCGCATCCACGAGTACAAGCGGCAGCTGCTCAACTGCCTGCGCATTCTTTACCTGTACGACAAGCTCTGCGAGGATCCGGAGGCGGCGCTGCGGGAGGACCTGCACGGCGTTCCGGTGACCTTCTTCTTCGCCGGGAAGGCGGCACCCGGCTACCATATGGCGAAGGAGATCATCCGCCTCATCAGCTGCCTCTCGCGCGAGCTTGAGAGCAATCCGCGCACATCGCCTTATCTGCGCGTTGTTTTCCTTGAGGATTACAGCGTCAGCAAGGCGGAGCTGCTCATACCCGGAGCGGATGTCAGCGAGCAGATTTCTCTTGCCGGCAAGGAGGCGAGCGGCACGAGCTGCATGAAGCTGATGATGAACGGCGCGCTGACCGTCGGCACGCTCGACGGAGCGAACGTCGAGATTCGCGAGGCGGTCGGCGAGGAGAACTTCTATCTCTTCGGCCTTACCGCCGCCGAGGTCGAGGCGGTCTGGCGCGAGGGCTACCGCGCGAGCGACATCTATGCGCGCAGCGACAAGCTCAAGCGCGCGATCCGCCGCCTCAACGAGGGAGTCGGCGGCCGGCGCTTCGAGGAGCTGTCGCAGTATTTACTGACCTCGGGACCGGTCCCCGACCCCTACCTTTGCCTTGCCGACTTTTCCGACTATCTGAGCGCGCAGGAGCGGCTGCTTTCCGATTATCGCGACAAGGATCTCTGGGCGCGAAAGTCCGGGGTCAATATCGCGCGCGCGGGTATTTTCTCCTCCGATCGCGCCATTCGGGAATACGCGCGCGACATCTGGGGTGTTACCCCGGTTTCTCCCTCCCCGGAGGAGTAATCGCGCGATGCTTCCCCTGCCGTTTCCCGATCTCCCCTCCCTCCTCGCGCATTTTCGCGAGGAGGGTGAGGAGGCGGTGTCGCTCTTCCCTCGCCATGCGCGCGAGCGCGAGGCGCAGCTCTTCGCCGCTTTCCCAGGCGATGGGGGTTTGACGCTCACCCTGCGCGCCGCCTCCCCGCTCGCCGCGCGCGGGGCGAGCCTCCTTCTTCAAAATGAGCAGACCGACGAGACATTCACCCTCTCACCCGCTATCGAGCGCGTTACCGCGACATTCACCGAGTACATCTTCCGCCCGGCAAGAGGGGAGCGCGAGGGCGGCGGGGTGTCCCCAAGCGGGGAGGAGCGGAGCTGCGCTGCGCCCGGGGAGGACTCCCCCGCGATAGTGGGGCTTTTTTCTTATACCTTTCGCCTTGAAAGCGCCCTCGGCGATCTCATCGTCTCGCAAGGAAGCTCCGGCGTATACGCTTGCTCGCTTTCCATTTCCGGGGAGGATGTGCCGCGAGCGCCCTTTCCACTGCTCCTATTTCGCCCGGACTTCACCACCCCCGCGTGGGTGAAGGGCGGCATCTACTACCAAATCTTTATCGACCGCTTTGCGCGCGACACCGCCCGCCCGCCCCCGCCCTTGCGCGAGGGCTCGCGCCTCTCGAGCGACTGGGAGGGGGGCATTCCCGAGTATGCCGAGCACCCCGGCGACCCGCTCGACAACCGCCTCTTCTTCGGCGGGACGCTCGACGGCATTACCGATCACTTAGACGATCTCGCCCTGCTCGGCGTGAACTGCCTCTACCTCACGCCGATTTTCGAGGCGCGCTCCAACCATAAATACGATACCGGCGATTACGAGACGGTCGACCCCGGCTTTGGCGGAGAGGAGGCGCTCGCGCGCCTTCTTTCCGAGGCAAAAAAGCGCGGTATCCGAGTCCTCCTTGACGGGGTCTTCAACCACACGGGAGACGACAGCCGCTATTTCAACCGCTACGGCAGCTACAAGGACCTCGGCGCGGCGCAGTCGCCAGACTCGCCCTACTACTCGTGGTACAACTTCACCCATTATCCAAGCGAGTACGAGTGCTGGTGGGGTATCGACATTCTGCCGCGCGTGCGCTCGGGGGAGCCGTCCTACATCGATTACCTTTGCGGGGAGGGCGGCGTCCTGCAAAAATATCTGCGCGCCGGAGCGGCGGGCTTTCGCCTCGACGTTGCCGATGAGCTTGATGAGCGCCTGCTCACCGCCATTCGCGCGCGCGTGAAGAAGGAGAACCCCGACGCGCTCGTGCTCGGCGAGGTCTGGGAGGACGCTTCAAATAAGGTCTCCTACGGAAATCTGCGGCACTACTTTTGGGGAGAGCAGCTTGACGGGGTGATGAACTACCCCCTGCGCGAGGCGCTGCTCGCCTACCTCACGCGCGGGGACGCGGAGGCGCTCGCGCGCACGCTGCGCACGCTCTACGCGCACTACCCCAAGGAGGCGAGCGACGTTGCGATGAATCTGCTCGGCAGCCACGACACCGAGCGCATTCTGACGATGCTCGCCGGTGCGCCACTCGCGGGGCAGAGCAATGCTGTCCTTGCCGAGCGCGGGTATATGAGCGAGGAGGAGAAGCGCCCGTTCCTGCCGCGCCTGATGCTCGCCTACGCGCTTCTCTGCTTTCTGCCGGGCGTGCCGATGATCTACTACGGCGATGAGGCGGGGATGGACGGCTACCGCGATCCCTTCAACCGCCGCCCCTACCCCTGGGGGCGCGAGATTTTGCCGCTGCGCGCCTTCTTTCGCAAGGTTGGCGCGGCGCGGCGCGAGACCCCGCTCCTCGCGCGCGGGTACTACCGCGAGGTCGATGTAGACGGCGCAGGCTTTGCCTTCGAGCGCTACGACGGCGAGCGGCGGCTGCTCTTCCTTGCGAACAGCGGAGAGAACTCGCGCACCTTCGCCCTTCGCGAGCCGATGCGCGGGTTCCTCGCCTCGCCCGGTATTCCGCTCCCCCTCAAGGCGACGCGGCAAACCCTCCCTCCGGTCAGCTTCGTCGTTCTGCGCCCAACGCGCGAGGGAGAATAGGCGGCGCGGGAGGGGGCGCTCGCCGCCGCGCGGGGCCTCCTTCGGGGTAGACGCAACCTCCGCCCCCGCCGCCCCCGCGCGAGGGCAGGGAAGAGCACGGCAAAAGAGGCGAGGTGAGGGCAATTTGCCGCGCGGGGGTTTCCTCGTTGACAAGACTCGCAGCCCCGCTCCGCTGCGCGTGAACCTCTGCGCCGAGAGGGCAGGGAAGCGCGCCCGCTTCGCGCACCCCCGGTTGCCCGTTCCGCATCACAAAAAAGCAGGGAACACCGTTCCCTGCTTTTTTATTTCGTAAATGGACACCCCACGCGAGGTAAAGCCCGGGCGAAACTCGCGCGCGGCGCGGAGATTTCCTGCCGCGTCGCCCGCGCTCCCGCATTATTTACACGAGAATCAGGAGCTTAACGAGGATGACGACCGTGACGAGCGCGACCGGGTAGGTCGCGGCGTAGGCGGAGGCGACATCGTCTGTGCCGGTTGTCGCGATGAGCGCGCCGAGTGCGGGCGTGGAGGTCATCCCGCCGGTGATCGAGCCGAGGCAGTTAAATATCGACAGCTTGAAGACATATTTCGCGAGCAGGAAGCCGACGATCATCGGCACGAGCGTGAGAACAGCGCCATAGAGCAGCGCGAGCGGCGCCTCGCCGACCGTCTCGATGAAGCTCACGCCGCCCGGCACGCCCGCCCCGACGAGGAAGAGCACAAGCCCCAGCTCCCGGAAATGGTTGAGCGTCTCCTTCCTCACGGTGAGGTCGACAGGCCCGATATGCCCGAAATGCCCGATTAGCAGCCCCGCGACGAGCGTGCCGCCGGAGGTGCCGAGCGAGAAGTTGATCCCCGGGATTTTGAACGACCCGATGACGACGCCGAGCGCAATCGACAGGAAAAACGGCAGGAATCCGTACGGCTCAAGCTGATAGCGCTTGCCCTTCGGCGCGGGAAGTTCAACCTCGTTTGCCGCGACATAGTGCGCGCGCTCGCTCTCAATATCGACATGGAGAATCTTCGGCACGAGCTGCACGAAGAGCACCACGCCGAGCACGCCGAAGATATAGGCAATGCCGTACCCCGCCGTTGCCATATTGGCGCCCGCCTCGCTCGCGCTCTCTTTCGCGGCGGATAACCCGGGCGTTGAGGTCAGCGCGCCGGTGAGCAGCCCCGCCATCATCGCAGAGTCGGTGCCGGTCGCGATCATCAGTAGATATGCGATTACCCCCGCCGAGAGGATAATAGCGATGCCGATGACGATGTAGGACATCGACTTGCGGTTGAAGGTGCGGAAGAATTTCGGCCCCGCGATAAGACCTACCGCTGTGACGAAGAGCGCCGTGCCGATGTTGGAAATAAGCTTAAAGTTCGCCGCGAGAGTCTCGCTGTAGAGGGCGATCTCATGCCCGCCGACCGTGAAGGAGGGGACGAAATGCGCAAGGATCCCGTAGAGCAGCGCAACGAGCAGCACGCCCGCCGTCCCGAGCGAGATGCCCTTGATTTTCACCCCGCCGACAAGATACCCGAGCGACGAGATGACGAACACGAGAAAGAGAATCGAAAATATCGACGAGAGCACGCCGCCAAGATAGTCCATACAAATCCCTCACAAAGAAGAATTGCCGCACACGCCTCCCGCGCCCGCGAGGAGCACCGGGGAGGATCGCAAAATCGCGCCGCCGGAGCGCTTCTCTTTTATTCCTTGCACTTGCCCGCGATGCCGGCGCGCGTGATTGCCTGCTCGAGCGCCTCGCCGATGCGGTCGGGCGTGGGCGCAACGGTGGCGCCGCAGGCGGCGAGCGCGTCGATTTTCGACGCGGCGGTCCCGCGCCCGCCCGAGATAATCGCCCCGGCGTGCCCCATGCGCTTGCCCTTCGGCGCGCTCCTGCCCGAGATGAACGCGGCGACAGGTTTGAGGAAGTTCGCTTTTATCCACTCCGCCGCTTCCTCCTCGCCGCTCCCGCCAATCTCGCCGATGAGCACGACCGCCTCGGTGTCCTCGTCTTGGGCGAACATTTCGAGAAGATCAACGAACCCAGTCCCGCGGATAGGGTCGCCGCCGATACCGACCGCCGTCGACTGCCCGATCCCCCGGTCAGACAGCTGCTTCACTGCCTCATAGGTCAGCGTCCCCGAGCGCGAGATCACCCCGACGTGCCCTTTGCGACAGATGTAGCCGGGCAGAATCCCCACCTTGCACTCGCCCGGCGTAATGAGCCCCGGGCAGTTCGGCCCGATGAGGCGGGTTGCCGCTCCCGCGAGGTAATTTTTCACCCGCATCATATCGAGAACCGGGATCCCTTCGGTAATGCAGACGACGAGCGGCAGCCCCGCGTCCGCCGCCTCGAGAATCGAGTCGGCGGCGAGCAGCGGCGGCACATAGATTACCGAGACGTTTGCCCCGGTCGCGGCGACCGCCTCCTTCACCGTGTCATAGACCGGCAGATCGAGGACGCTCTGCCCCCCTTTGCCGGGCGTCACCCCGCCCACGATGTTTGTCCCGTAGGAAACCATCTGTTCGGTGTGAAAGCGCCCCTGCGCGCCGGTGATACCCTGCACGAGAACGCGCGATTGAGAATTGACTAAAATGCTCATACCGCCGCCTCCTCCTTTGCGAGCGCGACGCACTTGCGCGCGGCGTCCGCCATATCGGCGGCGGAGATGAGCGCAAGACCGGACGAGGCGAGGATTTCCTTGCCGCGCTCCTCGTTTGTCCCCTCGAGCCGCACCACGACCGGCACCGAGATGTCCAGATGCCGGGCCGCCCCGACGATGCCCTCCGCGATGATGTCGCACTTCATAATCCCCCCGAAAATGTTGACCAATATAACGCGCACATTGGGGTCGGAGAGGAGAATTTCAAACGCCGCCGCAACGCGCTCGGCGGTCGCGCTGCCGCCAACATCAAGGAAGTTCGCGGGACGCCCGCCAAACGCGCCGATGATGTCCATCGTCGCCATCGCCAGACCCGCCCCGTTGACCATACAGCCGATGTTCCCGTCGAGCGCGACATAGTTGAGGTCAAATTTTTGCGCGCGCACCTCCTTGGGGTCCTCCTCTGCCTCATCGCGCAGAGAGGCGAGGTCCGGGTGGCGCGGCAGGGCGTTATCGTCAAGCGAAATTTTCGCGTCGAGCGCAAGCAGCTTTCCTTCCCTTGTGAGCACGAGTGGGTTTATTTCAACGAGCGAGCAGTCGCACTCGACATAAAGGCGCAGGATCTGCCGCAGAATCTCGATAAACTCGCCTGTGACCTCGCGCGGGATACCGATTTGCCGCGCGACCTCGCGCCCCTCGTAGGCGCGGAACCCGGTAAAAATAGACACGCGCTCGCGCACGATGGCGCCGGGATTCCTCGCCGTGACCTCCTCTATCTCGGTCCCCCCCTCGCCCGACGCGATGATGGTGAGGCAGGTCTTTGCCGCGTCGTTTGTCACCGATAGATAATACTCCCGCGCGATGTCGACCGCCTCGGTAATATAGACCTTGCGCACCACTTTTCCCGCGGCGCCTGTCTGCTTTGTGACGAGCGTTCTGCCGAGCAGATCCTGCGCCGCCACCTCCGCCTCGCCCGGCGAGGCGGCGAGCTTGACGCCCCCCGCTTTGCCGCGCCCGCCCGAGTGAATCTGCGCCTTTACGACGCACTTCCCGCCGAGCCGCTCGCTCGCCGCGCGCGCCTCCTCCCCCGTGAGGGCGAGAATGCCGCGCGGCACCGGCACACCGGCGCTTGCGAGCAGCTCCTTCGCCTGATATTCGTGAATGTTCATATATGCTCCAAAATCCCGCTCTGTTTGTCAGATTGCCCAAGCGCTTTTCCGCGTGGACGGTTCCCGAGAATCGTTCGCGTCCCCTCGCGCGAGGGCTCCGCTCTACTCGGCGAGCTCCTTTCCCGCCGCGAGGGCGGCGCGGTTGATCTCCTCGGTCCCCGCGGGGATATGCGCGAGCACCGCACGCAGCAGATCCTCCCGCGAAACGATGTGCAGCAGGTTGTTGATCGCGCCGACCGCGACGATGTTCGCGGTGAACGCCCGCCCGACCTTCTCCTTTGCCGTGCGCAGGATCGGGAGCGCGTGTACCTCGTATCCCGCGAGCTCTCCTGGCGGTGTGAGCGACTCGTCGATGACGACGACGCACCCCTCGGGGAGCTTGCGCGCGTACTCGTCGAGCGACTTTTGCGTCAGCGCCATGAGGAAGGTGGGCGAGGTCACCTTGGTGAAGCCGATGGGGCTGTCCGATATGATGCACTCCGCCTTGCAGGAGCCGCCGCGCGCCTCCGGGCCGTAGGACTGGCTCTGCGCCGTATATTTCCCGGCGATAACCGCCGCCTCCGCGAGGATGACCGACGCGAGGATTACCCCCTGCCCGCCGCTCCCCGCGAGGCGCAGTTCTTGCTTTCCTGCGCTCATTTGCTCTCTCCTTTCGCGCCGCCGGAGGAGATGCCCGCCTTTGCCTTCGCCCGGCAGATGAGATCGGCGTATTGGTCGGTCAGCTCCGGATAGTCGTTTTGCGCGATAATTCCGATGACCTCTTTGCCCTCGAGCTGCGCGGGGGTCATGCGCTTCGCCGTCGTTTCCGGGACGAAGTGATCGCGCTGATAGCTCATCATCGCAACGGCGTCGCCCTTCTTGTTCTTGCGCCCGTAGTAGGTCGGGCAGACTGTGCGGCAGTCGATAATCGAGAACCCCTTGTGCGCGATGCCCATCTCGATGAGCTTGGTCGTGTGCATCACATGGTAGGCATCCCCGCGCGCCGAGAAGGACGCGCCCGCCCCTGCCGCAAGCTGCGCGATGTCGAAAGGGCGGTCGATATTGCCGTAGGGCGCGGTCGTGCCGTACTCCATTTGCGGGGTGGTAGGCGAATACTGCCCGCCGGTCATGCCGTAGATATTGTTGTTGAAGACGATCACCGTCATTCCGATGTTGCGGCGCGCCGCGTGGATGAGGTGGTTCCCGCCGATCGCCGACGCGTCGCCGTCCCCGGTGATCACGATCACCTCAAGGTCCGGGTGCGCCATCTTGATTCCGGTAGCGAAGGCGATCGCCCGCCCGTGGGTCGTGTGGATCGTGTTGAAATCCATATATCCCGCCGCGCGCGAGGAGCAGCCGATCCCCGAGACAATAACGACCTTCTCCTTCGGTAGACCTAGGTTCTCGATCGCCTGTGCCACGTCGCGCATGAGAATGCCGTTGCCGCACCCCGGGCACCAGATGTGCGGCAGCTTGCTCTCGCGCATATATTTGTCAATTAGTTTGCTCGCCATAACATCCTCAAAAACTAAATCCCGGAAGTGACGATTGCTCCCCCTCTACGCGGGAGCGCGGCGCTTGTCCTGCGGCCCCCGGCGGGTGCGCCGCCCGGCGGAGGAAACTCCGCTTCGCGAGGTGCGCCGATCTCCTGCGTTCCCCCGCTTTTTTTCTTTTCCTGTGCTTTGCCGCGCGAGGGAGACCCTCACGCCGCGCCCCACGCGCGGGTGCGGGGACGCGCTCACGCGCCGCAGCAATCGAGGCGCTCGCGCACGCCGCGCTGCGTTTCGTAGAAGTCGGGTTGTGGTTTTGAACCTGCGCGAGGAGGCATTTTCGCGCGCCCCCGCGCGGGGAAATCCTCTCGGCTCCGCCCCTCGCCCCGCCCCGGCGGGGCCGCGCGATCTTTCGCGAAAGATCCGAACTCCCTTGTGCAGAACCCGCGCGCGCTTTTTTACCCCGCGATCGCGCGCTCGACCTCGTCCGGGGGGATGACCGTGCCGTTGACTCTCCCGACAAAGGAAATTTCGCACCGCCCGGCGGCGGCACGCTGCAGCTCGCGCAGCATTTGCCCGTCGTTGTGCTCGACCATCACGAGCTTGCGGCAGATCCCGCGTGCGAGAAGCGCTTCGACCTCCCGCTCGGGGAAGGGCCAGACGGTAATAGGGCGCAGTAGTCCCACGCGCTCCCCCCTCGCCCGCGCCCTTGCGACCGCCTCCCCGCAGGCGCGCGCGCTGCCGCCGAAGCAGACGACGACGGTGCTCGCGTCCTCGGTGAAGCGCTCATCGACCTGCACGATGTCCTCGTAGTTCGATGTGATTTTGTCGAGCAGGCGCCGCACGAGTTTCTCCGCCTCCTCGTGCGAGCTTGTCGGGAAGCCGTAGTCATCGTGCAGCAGACCCGTGATATTGTAAAACTCGCCCTCTCCGAACGCCTTCATCCCGGGGACCCATTTGCCCTCCGGCACATGATAGGGCTTTTCCACGCAGAGAGGATCATCGTACACCGGGCGGCTCACTACCTCAACGCTGTCGGGAATCTCAATGCCCTCGCGCAGGTGGCCGATGATTTCGTCCATGAGCAGGATCACCGGCGTGCGGTATTTTTCTGAGAGGTTGAAGGCGCGCACCGCGAGCGTGTAGCATTCCTCCACAGACGAGGGGGAGAGCGCGATCATCGGGTGATCGCCGTGCGTGCCCCAGCGCGCCTGCAGGTAATCCCCTTGCGAGGGCGAGGTCGGCAGCCCTGTCGACGGGCCGCTGCGCTGTACATTGACGATAACGCAGGGCACCTCGGCAAGGCAAGCGTAGCCGATGTTCTCCTGTTTGAGAGAGAACCCCGGGCCGGAGGTCGCGGTCATCGACTTCACCCCTGTCGCCGACGCGCCGATCACCGCCGCCATCGAGGAAATCTCGTCCTCCATCTGGATAAAATGCCCGTCAAAAAGCGGCAGTTTGAGCGCCGACATCTCGGCGATCTCGGTCGACGGGGTGATCGGGTACCCGGCGAACAGCCGCATCCCCGCGGCGATCGCGCCGTCGACCACCGCCTCGTTGCCTTGCAGCAGCACGCGCTTACCCATTTTGCGCCTCGCTCTCGGGGTCGTTCTTTTCAATATAGATAGCGTAGTCCGGGCAGCGCAGCTCGCACTGCCCGCAGAGGATACACTCCCGCCCCTCGCGCAGCCGCGCCTTCTCGTGATAAATCTCAAGAGCCTCTTTCGGGCAGAAGGCGACGCAGAGCGCGCACCCCTTGCACCACGCGGTGTTGATCACCAACCGCTTACTATTCCCCATGAGAACCTCGCAAATTTTTGCGGCAAAGAAGGCGCCGCACGCCGGCGGGGTGCCGCGCTATCGCCGGGAATGCCTCCGCCCCCCGATTTTCGGGCGCGAAAAAAGGGTACACGAAGCGCGCCTCGTCCGGGGAACCCGGCGAAAGCCTACAGCCTCGCATACCCGTGCCTCCAAGGAATCGGTTTTTGCTGCCGCCCTCTTAGATTTACCGCGCTCGCGGCGGGGCGGCTCGCGCCGCAGCGGGCAAACCCCGCGGGCGCGGACCACATTCCTCGCGCATTATACTTCATTCTCCCCCCGCCTGTCAAGGATGTTTTTGCGGAAAATCCCCCGAAAATGCAGGCTAAAACGAAAAAAATTACAGAAAAATACGCCCCACGAAAAATCTCCCCCCTCCTCACCCCTCGCGGAGGGTGGGCGCCGGTCCGCGTACCGCGCCCACGCTCCCTCGCGCGACTGTATGGGGGAGATTGCCGATGCGCTCGGTGCCTCCCCGCATTTCGCGCCCTTCGCCCCTCCGCCGCAGAGGGCGCGCTCTCCCCACGCGGGAGGGCGTCCGGTTATCGGCAACGCCATACATAGTAGAGAACGCCGGTAAAATATTCTCCTTGAAACGCGGTTTTTCTCCTGAAATGTGCACATCGATATTAGCTTAAAGAGAGATTATTTGGCTCTACTCCCGTTTTAGTGGATAAATGCATTTTAGAATGGTCGAGGGACAGC
>CAZYCC010000028.1:0-19034 GCA_964645985.1 uncultured Lachnospiraceae bacterium
GAGCACTGCCTGCTCTCCTCCGCAAAGACAGCGGGGGATCTGTTCTCAGTAATAGACGATGACGGGCGGTGCGAGGCGATTCTCGAGCTGGAGGAGACCGAGCCGCTGCTGCGCGCCTATGAAGCCGCACGCGCCCCGCGCGAGAAGCGCCGCGTCCTGCGCCGTCTTGCTGCCTACACGGTTGCGATCCCCGAGAGCTTGCTCCCATACTGCGCGACGCGCGGCGGGGAGGGTGATTTGCCTCCCCTGACCCTCCTCCCGCGCGAATATTACGACGATCATCTCGGGGTTCTGCCCCCGGACGATCTGCCGCTCGTTGCGGTGTGAAGCGCGAGGGCGCAAGCCCACCGTGACAAACAACCCCCCCTCGCAAAGGGGGGTGCGGGGCTGGGTGCGTTGACGATCGCGAGAGCGAGGCGCGCCGCAGAATAAAACCGCTCGCTCCTCCGGCTTTTCGCTCGATTCTCGCCGCGATAAGGAAGCTCGCCGCCCGATTGTCCGGCATTTGCCCACCATATCGCTTGCATATTTCCAAGATCCGCCGCGCGGCTGTAACAAACAACCCCCCAGGGGGGAGTTCTTGGAGAAAACGATAACGTGGGCGATCGGGCGCAAAGGCAGGGGGAAGGGTCTTGCGTGATAATATCGAGGAGGGCGCGCGAGGTGAGATGGAATGCGCGAGAGGGCGCGCGAATTTTTCTTGAAATTTCGCGAAAAGGGGTTGCATTGCGCGGCGGGGTGTGGTATACTCTTTTCGCGAAAGACAGGAGGCACCCCCCGCAAGGCCGGCGAAGCTTTTTTGCCTCAGAGAGCTTTTGTTCAGTCACGCGGGGTTTGATGAAAGAGGTATTGCCTTGTCGCCTGTCTTTTGCTTTAGGGGTGTAGCTCAGTTGGTAGAGCAGCGGTCTCCAAAACCGCGTGTCCAGAGTTCGAGTCTTTGCTCCCCTGCCAATCGCGCGGCGATCTGACCGCGCGCAAAAATCGCGCGGCAGCTCGCCGCGCGATTTTTTGTTTTGGAGAGCGGTTTTCCCGGCTCTTCCGCCGCCACTCTCCGCGAGCGATCCTCCCGGGATTCCATTATTCCAGCAGGAATCCCAGCCCCGCCGCCTCGATGATGTCGCGCGAAAAGCCGCAGCTGTGCGCGGGTGCATCGCGCTCACACGGGGGCCGGATACGTTGGAGCGGAAAAAACGGGTGATGCCCGATCTGTGCACCGAGGCTGTACCGACCGTATGCCGCGGTGTGCACCGCGTTATATGCCCTCTCAAAACTCCCGCCGATCGCGTGAGTTTACTCTCCGCGAGCGTTCCCCTTGGAATTCCGTCATTCCAGCAGGAACCCCAGCCCCGCCGCCTCGATGATGTCTCGCGCGAGCGAGCTCTTCTCCTCGCCGCGCCCGGGGAGGATTTCGTATCCGCGCCGCCCGCCCGCGACTTTTGCGTAGATCAGCGCGACCCCCGGGGGCGGCTCGCCGCCTGCCGCGGCGTCCATTTT
Organism: uncultured Lachnospiraceae bacterium; assembly: GCA_964645985.1. Lineage (GTDB taxonomy): Bacteria > Bacillota > Clostridia > Oscillospirales > CAG-272 > CAZYCC01. Next base: position 1,495 of record CAZYCC010000028.1, read on the forward strand.
CAGTGCAAGCTCGTGCAGATGGGTGATATAGACCGCGTGCAGCCCCGCCTTTGCGAGATAGGTTACCAGTGCCTGCGCGAGGTAGAGCGCGTCGTAGACAGATGTGCCCGAGAAGGTTTCATCGAGCAGAAAGAGTACCCGCCGCTGCCCGTGAAAGGAATCAAGCGCCGCGCGCAGGCGCGCCGCCTCCTCGGCAAGCCGCCCATCCCTGCCCCCGCCCTCAATGAACATCGCCTCGATGCGATCGTACAGGCAGACGCGCGCCCGCTGCGCGGGGATCGGCATTCCCATTTGCGCGAGCAGCTGTGCCGCGCACAGTCCGCGCAGGAAGACGCTCTTGCCGCCACTGTTCGGCCCTGTGAGCAGATACACGCGGTGCTTCTCGTCGAAGAGAATATCGCTCGGGACAATGTCGCTCGCCGCGAGTTTCCCGCAGAGCTGCGCCGGATAGAGCCGCTCGATGCGCGCCTCGCCGTCCTCCGCCACCTCCGGGAAGACGAGCGGCAGCCCCGCCTCGCGCAGGTTTGAAAGATACTCCCGCGCGGCAAGGAAGAAGGTGACATCCTCCGAGAGGGCGAGCAGGGAGGAGAGGCAGTCCCGCACGCTCTCTCCGACCGAGGAGCGCAGCTTTTTGAGGTTGGCGCGCACCGCGTCGTTTGCCGCGCGCAAAAGCGCCGAGCCGAGCACCCGCGCGTCATCTGTCGATAGACCCCGTCCTCCCATTCCAACCGCCGCGAGACACGGATAGGTCTCCTCTGTGCGGGTGTTCCCCTCCCGGCGAGATTTTTTCCGCGCGCCCCGCGCCGCGCTCCTGCCGGGCGGCAAAAACCGCCCCGCGTGAAAAGAGACGAGCGCGACCTCCTCAACGCGAAGCGACGCGTCGAGGTTGACCCCGACAGTGAGCGAGCGCAGACCGCGCAGCCCCTCGTCAAGGCTCTCGAGGAAGGAAAGCAGGTCTTGGAATTCCTCGCTTTCCTCAATGTCGCGCGCGCGCGCAAGAAACTCGCGCCATCGCGGCGAGGAGGGCGAACTCTCCCCGGATAGCTCCCGCGCGCCCGCCGCAAGCGATCTCACGGCGTCTGTGAAGAGCAGAAACTCCCGCAGAGAGTAGAATATTGCCTCGCTTTCCCGCTCGCCGCTCTCGCGAAGATCTCGCGCGAGCGCGGCGAGGCTCGCGCACCGTCCCGACAGATCCTCGAGCAGCTCAGAAAGGCGCGGGAGCGCGAGCAGATCGGCGAACATCGCTTGCCGCGCGAGGATCTCCTCGCGATCGGCGGTGAGCACGCTCTGCGCACCTGAGATCGGCAGCGGCAGCGCCGCCGGGAGACCACGCGAGGCGATTTGCGCGCCTCCTCGCGCGAGCAAAGGCGAAAATGTCAGCATACGAAAACCGAAAGCGAGCGAAAGAGGCGCCCCCGCGCCTGCCGCGCAAAACCCCCCTCCGCCGCGCCGCCGCGGCCCCTCCGCTTTGAAAGCATGGCGCGGGACGAGCACCGCCCCGCGCCTTTTTTTGTTACTCGCAGAGAACACCGCCGCCCTCCGCCCACCGCTCCCCATCAGGAGAACGGGAGGACGATGGCGCGCTGTGCGCTCTTTTACAGGAAGATGTATTTCAGCACGAACAGCACCGCGAGAACATACATCAGCGGGTGAATGTCCTTGCGTTTGCCGCAGATGAGATTGATCAGCACATAGGAGATGATGCCAATCGAGATGCCCTCGCTGATGCTGTAGAAGAGCGGCATCGCGATGATGCACAGATAGGCGGGGATGGCCTTGGTGTAGTTGCCGTCGGTGAACTTGATGTCGGTAATCGAGGAGAACATCAGAAAACCGACGATTATCAGCGCGGGGGCCGTCGCGAAAGAGGGAATCGCCGTGAAGATCGGCGCGAAGAACATCGCCACGAGGAAGAGCGCCGCCGTCACGAGGGCGGTGAGACCCGTGCGTCCTCCCGCCATCACGCCGGCAGACGACTCGACATAGGTCGTCGTCGTGGAGGTGCCGAGCACCGCGCCCGCGGAGGTGGCGATCGCGTCGGCGAGCAGCGCCGGGCGAATCTTCGGCAGCCGCCCGTTCTCGTCGAGCATATCCGCCTTCGTCGCGACGCCGATGAGCGTCCCTAAGGTGTCAAACATATCGACGAAGAGGAAGGAGAAGATGACGACGATAAAGTCGAGGGGCTTCACCCCCTCGAAGCTGACGTTGAAGCATTGCCCGAAGGTCTTGCCGATCGCGCTGAAGTCGGTCATCGCAAAGGAAGGCAGAAGCGAGAAGTACGCCGTATTGTCCGGGACGTACAGCCCTGTCAGCTGGCAGATAATGCCGAGCACCCATGTGCCGAGAATGCCGATGAGGATCGACCCTTTGACGTGTTTGACGTAGAGAATCGCTGTGAGGAAGAGCCCGATGATGGCGAGCAGCGCGCAGATGCCCGCCGTGTGGAAGTTTTCCCGGAAGGAGACGAGCGAGACGAGCGTGCTGGCGTTGCTGACCGTTAGCCCGGCGTTCTGCAGCCCGATGAAGGCGATGAACAGCCCGATCCCGACCGACACCGCCTTTTTGAGGGTCATCGGGATCGCGTTGAAGATCGCCTCGCGAATGGGTGTCAGCGAGAGGATGATGAAGATGATCCCCTCGATGAAGACGGCGAGCAGAGCGAGCTGCCAGCTGTACCCCATCCCGATGACGACCGTGTAGGCGAAGAAGGCGTTGAGGCCCATCCCGGCGGAGAGGGCGAAGGGCAGGTTCGCCATCAGCCCCATGCACACCGTGCCGACGACCGACGCGAGGCAGGTTGCTAGCAGCACAGCCGTGGGGTCCATCCCCGCGTCCCCCAAAATACTCGGGTTGACGGCGAGGATGTACGCCATCGTCATGAAGGTGGTAATCCCTGCGACGACCTCGGTGCGTACATTCGTGCCCTTCTCCTTGAGGTGAAAGATTCGCTCCAGCATACGATAGTGTTCCTCCTGAAAAGAAAAAATGAAATTTACCCTCCTCGTGCAGGGCAAGCGCGCGAGAAAGGGAATATGTGGGAAGGGAAGGGAAGCGCCGCCGCGCACCCGGTCACGGCGGCCTCGCGGCGGGGCTATGCGCCCGCCGCCTCGTCATATTCGGCGATGTAGGGAAGGTTCCGGTAGAGCTCTCCGCAGTCAAGACCATACCCGACGACGAAGAGATCCGGAATGGTGAAGAGCGCGCCGTCCGGCGTGAAGTCAAGCGTGCGGCGCGATGGTTTATCGAGCAAGGTGAGCACCCGCAGAGAGAGGGGAGTGCGCGATCGCAGGAGCGCGGCGACATCGGCGAGCGTGCGCCCGGTATCGACGATGTCCTCGACCAAAATCACGTGAAAAGAAGAAAGCTCGATCGCAAGATCGAGCGTAATGCGCACACTACCGGACGAGGTCGTGCCGTCATAATAGCTTTTCGCCGCCATGAACCCCACCTGCAGCGGCAGATCGATGGCGCGGCAGAGATCCGAGAGGAAGACGAACGACCCCTTGAGGATGCCGACGAGCAGCAGCGGCTGCCCGCGGTAGGCGCGCGTGATTTCCCGCCCCGCGCGCATAACCGCCTCCCGCAGGCGCTCCTCGGAGATCAGCACCCGCTTCACCCCGCGCGGTAGGGTCTGCTCCTCGAGGCGACCGTTATTCTCGCGCATTTCCCACCTCGCCGCATGAATCGGCGCGACGCCGCAAAGGCGACCTCGCACCGCGTTTATCCTTAGTATAGCATAGTAGATCCCTTTCGTCAAGAAATCCCGCACAAAAATTCCCCAAAAATAGCGAAAAATGTTCACGAATGAGGGCGCTCTCCCGCGCCCCGCCCCGCGCGCTCTCTTTTGATCTCCGCCTGCGCCGCTCATCGCGCGCAAAAACCCGCCGCAAGAAGCCTTGCGGCGGGTTTTCTTTACTCGAAGCGAAACTCGGCGACCCTATCCTTGCCGCCTGCACGCACAAAGAGCAGCGTCATCTCCGACTCAAAGTGTTTCTCGACATTGCTTCGGCGAATATCGACCGAGAAAGCGGCGCGGCAGAGGAAACAGTCCTCGGACAGCGGGATGAAGTCGCTTGTGGTCAGATAGTTTTCCTCCATTTCTTTGAAGGCGTTAACCCAGAGTAGCTCATCGTAGGCGGAGCGCACGGTCTTTTCCGCCTCCGATCCGGGGAGAGTAAGCCCCCGCAATCGCTCGAGATTACTGTCCAGCGACTTTTTCCCCATCCCCACATAGGTGAGGTAGGCGCGCACAAACGCCTCCGCCGTCTCGTGCTTCTCCTCGAGAAGGCTCTCGTCGGGCTGCGCGAGATAGCTCACGCGAATATCGCGCGCGCCCTCGCCCTCCGCCTCTTCCTCGGCGGGGGTGAGCTCCCTGCCGTCCAGTTCCACCGAGAGAGTAGGGCGGCGCAGCAGCCGCTCGAGCCGGTAGACCGTAGTCTGCGGCGGGTGATCCATTTTTTCGGCATATTCGGAAAGTCCGAACGCACTCATCTGCTCGGTCGCAGCGCTCTCCCGCGGGAGCGGATCGCCTTCTCCCGCCCGCACGACCGCCCCCGGCGGCACCTCAATGCGCAGCGAGATGAGCGCCTCCTCGGGATAGGCGAAGACAATTTCGCCCCCCTCCTCGCGCAGCGGCGTGAGCGCAATCCCCGCGTAGCTCGCCGCAATCGAAGGCTCACGCCGGAAGTAGCGCGCGCGGTAAACGATAGTCTCGGGCGTGCCGTAAGCGCGCTCGCCGGGCGCGTCCTCGGGATAGACCCCGTCCTCGTAGGAAAAACAGCTCGAGCGGGTGAGGAGAATGTCGTTGAGAAAGACCTCGACCCCCGCGGGTGCGGTAATCGTGTAGTCGTGCGTCTCGCTCTTCTCCTCGCCCAAAAGATAGGCGAAGATCCGCTCGCCGTCCTTGCTAACCTGCTCGTCAAGCGAGAGAGGAACGCTCTCCCCGTCATCGCTTGTTGTTGCCACCGCAAGGTCGGGCGTCAGGTGCAGCCCCTCCACCGTGTAGACATCGGCGGCGATGCCGTCCTCCTCAAAGAGGCAGAGCGGCACCCCGCGATCGACCTGATCCTCCGCCGGCAAAACGCCGTTGACGGTGAGCGACGCGCCGACCGGCACCATGACGCGCGCGGTATATTCGTCAAGGCCAAATCCCTCCGGGTGTGTGCGCACGGAGGAGACCTCCCACGAATCGAGGAAGAACCCCGCCCCGCGCGGAGTGCGCGCGAGCGTCAGTGAAAAGACCGCCTCCTCTCCGCGATAGACCGAATAAATCTCCTTATCGGGGTCAGCCTCGCCGCCCACGCCGCTCGCGGCATCCCCCGATGTCCCGCTCGCAACGTCGGCAAAACTCTCGCTAGGCGCGGTATCGCCCGCGTCGCCGACCGCGCCGGAAGAGCCAAGATCGCCGGAACTCCGGGCGATCTCCGCGCCCTCATCCACGGCAATAGCAGCGGTACTTTCGCTGAGGCCCGCCGCGCGCTCGGCGGCGAAGTCCCGCCCGTAGGTGAGTGTCCCCTCTCGCAGCGCGGCGAGGTACCCTTCCCGCAGGAGCCGCTCGCGCGGCTCAAAGTCGTTCCCCGCGATGGCGGGGCAGCCCTCGAGAACGCGCAGCGCGGTCTCATCGTCCGATAGCGAGGCAAGAAAATTCTCCACTGCCCTCCCCGGCTGCGATCGCTCGTAAGACTGTAAGGCAAAATAAAAGGTGATCAGCACCGCCGACGCCACGAAAAACAGCACGAGCAGGTAAAGAAAAAAGTTTCGGCGAAAGTGTCCTCCGCCCTCGCCCGCTCTCGCCTCCCGCTTCTTCGATGCCACAGTATCCTCCGCCATAGTCCTTGCAAAGATGTCCCCTCTCCCCACGCTCTCTCGTCCGTGATATTTCCTTTTGCTCCTGCCGCGCTCCCTTCTCGCGTTTTGCACGAACTTCCCCCGCTCCCGGCGACGGGCGCTCTTTCCTTTTACTTCACCAGAATCGCGGTCGCGCCGCCGCGCGAGGAGGAGGCTATTGTCGAGGAGCGGATGATCTTCTCCCCGTGCAGATACAAAATCGTCGATGAGCCGCCGTCGAGGTTCGTCGCATTGACCGCGCCGTATTCATAGAGGATTTCCACCACCTCGTCCATCGTCGCGCCGAGCGAGTCGACCTGCCGCCCCTCGATGGTGAGCATGAGGATCGCGCCGTCCGCGCGCTGCCCGATGGCGGTGCGCGGGTTGCGCCCGCTGCCGAGTGAGCTCTTTTGGTTCTGCGGGACGCCGTTGAGAATGAGCGTCGGCCCGAAGCTGCACGCGGATGTCACGCCCTGCCGCAGCGCCTCCGCTCCGGTCATCCGCCCGACATACAGCCGCCCCTCGTCATCGAACCCGCAGATACTGTACGATCCGCCTCGCTCCCCCCAAATAATTTTCCCGTCCGAGATGACAAGACCTATCGGCGTGCCGCCGTTGCCCTGCCCGCCGTAGTCGAGGAACCCCCCGGCGTTCATCCCCGCGCTCGCGCCGTATTTTTCAATGAACTCGTCGACCTCAAGGCCCGGTCGTCCGGTGCCGTAGTTATTGTGACTGCCGACGAAGACGCGGCGCGGATCCTTCACGATGAGCAGCGCGCCCTTGTACGCTCCGCCCGATAGCCGCACAAGCTCTAGCCCGTCATCCTCCTCGTCCTCCCCTGCGGGAGGATCGGTATCGCCCGGGTCGGGGTCGTCGCGGTTCGGCAGGGGGCTCTCCCCCGGAAGTTGCACGAGATCGCCGTTCATTTGGTCGTCTGTCTCCGCCCCCTCGCCGGCGGTGACTTCGGCGAGCTCCTCTTCGGTGAGGAGCGCCGCCGCGATGGCGGGGCCGCGGCTGGTCTCATTGAGCGTGCGGATAAAGGCGTTGCGCGCCGCGACCGACGGTCCGCGCAGCAGCAGCTGCAGCCCCCCTGCCGCCGTGAGACCCCCGGCGAGCAGCGTCGCGAGAAGCACGAGCAGCCCGCGCCAGAGAACGCGAAAAAATTTCTTCATAAAGGCAACTATTTTTCGAAAAAAATTTGGCGCACTTCTCGCAGTCCCTCACGGAAAAACGCCGTCCGGGAGGGAAGGGAACACCCGCGGAGCCGCCCCATATCCCACGCGGCCGCGAACCCTCCGGCAAGGATAGCCCGAGAAGAGCGCCGCCGCGAGCGCCCGGCGGGAAGTCGCCCGCGAGGGGGATCGCTCGCCCCCTGCTCCCCTGGCGCAGAGGCCCCCGGGAAAGGCGCCGCGCGCCCCTTTATTTCCTCGTGAGAGTTCTCGAGGGGAACCCGGGTGCCGATTCCGTTTTGCCGGACTGCGGGCGATCTTTCTGTCGGTCGCCCGCCGCCGAGAGGATTGGCTTCCGCATTCGGCTCTTGGGCTGCAGCGCGGCAGGCCGCGCGATTGGCGGGTACCGATTTGCCGCGTCCGCTACTCCTCGGCGACGAAGCGCCAGAGCCGCGCGCGGTCTCGCTCGCTTGCGTAGGCGATGCCGACGCGCGGGTGCGCGGAATAGAGCGGCGCGACCTCCCGGTCGATAAGCCACAGGCCCGCGCCGGTCGGTTCTCGCGAGAGGTCGCACCCGGCAAGCGCCCGCGTCACCCCCATCTCGCGCGTCAGCCGCCCTGGCCCCGGGAATCCCGTTACCCCGCGCAGCAGCACCGCCTCGGGGTGTCCCGCCTCCCCCGAGACGACGTTGAGCATCTCGTACATTCCGTAGATGAGGTAAATGTAGGCGATGCCCCCCGCCTCGTAGAGCGGCGCGTTGCGTGTCGTGCGCCCGCGGTGCGCGTGACAGGCGCTGTCCTCCTCGCCGAAATAGGCCTCGGTCTCGGTGATTGGGAGGCGCAGAGTGCGCCCGTCCTCAAAGCGCCGGCAAAGAAGGCAGCCGAGCAGCCGTACTGCAAGCTCCGGCGCCGAAAGCGAAAAATCTATCACAGTAAGAATAAGTACGGCAGCCCCGCTCGGCGAAAAAACCGCGCGCCCACGCGGGCGATCTCGCGGGAGGAGGTCGGCGCAGCGGCGGGTGGCGCAATTTTCGCGGCAAACCTCGCGCGCGCCCCGCCTCCCGGTGCCATTCCGCGCCGCGCGCCCTTTATCCCCGATAAATTACCTCGCCCGCGCGCAGAGTGAGGGCGACGGTGAAGTCGGGCCGCAGGACGGTGAGCGACGCGTCCTTGCCGGGCGATAGGGAGCCGAGCCGATCGGCGACTCCTAAGGTAGTTGCCGGGTTTATTGTCGCAAAGTCTACCGCGTCAGTGAGTGAAACGCCGCAGCGCGTAACGAGATTGCGCACCGCCTCGTTCATTTTGAGAACGCTGCCCGCGAGCGTCCCGTCGCAGAGGCGTGCCTGCCCGTTTTTCACGAAAACCTTCTGTCCGCCGAGCTCGCTCTCGCCGTCGGGCATCGCTTTGGCGCGCATCGCGTCGGTGATGAGCGTGACGCCGGTGTGTGGTTTGTTCTTAATGACCAGCCGCAGCGCGGGAACACTGACATGGATGGTGTCGCAGATGAGCTCGCAGCGCAGCTCATCCCGCAGCAGCGCGGCGCCGACCGTGCCGATCTCGCGGTGATGAAGGCCCTTTTGCGCGTTGTAGGTGTGGGTGACACCGCGCGCGCCCCAAGAGATGGCGTCGGCGACATCGGCGTAGGAGGCGTCGGTGTGCCCGACCGAGACGACCACGCCGCTCTTTGAAAGGAAATGGACAAGCGCCTGCGCCCCCGGCAGCTCCGGCGCCATCGTGACGATGCGCACCGCGTCCCCGCTCGCCGCCTGATATTTCTCGAACAGCTCAACCGAGGGCGGCGCGACATATTCGAGAGGCTGCGCGCCAACGTGTTTCGGCGAGATGAACGGCCCCTCGAGATGCGCGCCAAGCAGCTCCGCCCCCGCGCGGTGCTCGCTCGCGCGGTAGGCGCTCACCGCCGAGAGCGCGCGCGTGATGTTTTCGGGCGACTGAGTCATCGTCGTCGCGAGAAAACCGACCGTTCCCTCCGCCGCGAGCGCCCGCGCGATGGTGGAGAGCGCCTCCTCGCTGCCGTCCATCGCGTCCGCGCCTGCCGCGCCGTGGATGTGCTCGTCGAGAAAGCCGGGGAGCAATACCTCTCCCTCCCCGAGGGTGGCGATCGGTTCGATGCCCTCGCCGCGATCCCCGATGTAGGCGATGCGCCCGTTTGCAAAGCCTACGTTCGTGCGCACAATGCCCTCTCCCGCCACATAGGCGGGCACGCCGAGAAATCCTTTCATCACAATCCTCCAAAACCCGTGGAAAAATAGGAGCTTCACCGCCGCGCCGCGCCGCTACGCTCCGAGATGATAATGCTCGGTTAAATACCCCGCAAGCCACCTTGTCAGCTTATCCGCCCCCGATGAGTTGAGATGATATTCGTCACGGAAGTCGGTTTCGGAATTGAGCTCCATCTCCTCAACGTGGTCGAACAAGTTGAGGAAAGCAAAGCCGTGCTCGCGCATATACTCCTCAACGACCGCCTCCTGCCCGCGCGTCCACGCGGCGTCGGGAGACTTGTAAAAAAGCACTGGGATGCCCTTCTCCTCGGCGCGAGCGGCGATCTCGGCAATCGCCTTGTCGCTGCTCGCGGGAACGGGCGGGCGCTCTCCCTCCTCCTCGCCAAAGTAGGAAAGCGTTTGCGGCTTAACAGTATCGTAAGGGTAATAACCGCCCTTTGTCATCTTGTCATAGTGCGCCCCGATGAGGGGCATGGTGAGGTCAAGCTTACTGAGGAGATTCCAGCGAGAGTGGTAAAGAAAGAGCGGGAAGAAGGCGATGGTCGCCGCGCGCAGAATATCCCCATCGAGAACTTCGCACAGTGAATAAAATTTGTCAAGCGAGGGGTGCGCCGAGGCGTAGCTCCAGACAATGTCTTTTTCTTCAATAGGCGAGAGATAGAAAAATTCGCAAATCTCAACGACGATGACCTTGGGCGTCTGCCGCTTGAGGGCTTCCCGCTCGTAAAACGAGGTTGTCGCGAGCCGCTGCGCCGATGAGCAAAAGTTATAGGTGTGGATACCCTGCTCCTCGAAGATGTCGGTGTTGACCGAGCAGAACACTTGGCTCGCGCCTAAGAAGAGCAGGTCGAGGCTGTTTTTCTCGAGCAGGTAAAAGTCGTTGACTCCCGCTGTGCCGTCCCACATATCCTTCGGTGTGAAGAAGGGCTGAATGAGCGACAGAATCAGCAAAAACGATAAGAGCAGAGCGAGGAATATTGCCGCGCCCTTAAAAATTCTCTTGGCTTTCACGTTGTTTTAATCGGAAAACTCGGCAAGGTATCCGCCGGAGGCAAGGTAGCTCGCGAGAAAATCGGTAACTTTCGCCGCGCCGCTCCTGTTTAGATGCTGCGCGTCGACAAAGTCGGCGGCGGGGTCGAGCGCAATCTGCTCGTGATACTCGTTCAGATCGAGAAAGGCATACCCTCGCCCGGCGAGAAACTCCCGCACGACGGCGCTATCCGCGCGCGTCCAGTCGGCATCCGGCAGCTTATAAAAGAGAAGTCTTGTGCGGGGGGGGGGTTGCCTTTTCAGATAGCGCAATGATCTCATCGATTGCGGCGGGGGTGGTCGGCGGGATGCGCTTAGCTGTTCCCTCGTCCTCCCCCGTGAAGGCGACTGTCACCTCGGAGTGGGTGTCGCTGCCAATGAACCCGCCGGGCGCGATTTCCTCGTGGTCAACGAGGCGGAAAAACTCGGCGATGTCAGATCCGGTGAGTGAGCTCCAGCGCGAGTGATAGGGCAGGAGCGGCGTGAAGCATTGAGCCGCCGCACGCGCGGTATCCCCCTCGTAGAGTTCTAAGAGCGACTCGTACTTATCCCGGGAGATCTTCATTGCGGGGTAGCTCCACGCGACGACCTGCCCGTCGGCGAGCGGCTCCCCCTCCTCCGGGAAGAAGAACTGCCCCAGCTCAACGAGGATGACCCGGGGAGACTGGGTTTTCAGCGCCTCGCGCAGATAGTAGGCGGTCGTTGTCAGGCGCTGTTTTGTTGCCCCGAAGGTGCAGACGCTCACCCCGAGCGTTTCCTCTAGGCGCGGGATGTCCAAACCCAGAATAGGTTGGCTCGAACCGAGGGAGAGCACTTCGACGCTGTTCTCCTCCCGCCGGTAAAATCCCCCGGCGATAGCGGTCGCGCCCGCCTCATAGTGCGGCAGAAGCAGCTCCTGCAAAAATAGAAAGAGCAGTACCCCCGCCGCCAAAAACGCCGCTCCCCTCGCGATTCGCTTTCCCATCGCCGCCCCCTAAAAGCCGAAGTAGATGAAGTCGCGCGCGTCGTACTGATCGCCATAGGCGCCGAAGATGACGAGCGTGAAGATCAGCGCGAGGTAAAAGAGCATCCGCACAAGATAAGGGCGGCGCTCGACGCTCTCGCGGATAGCGATGCCGCGCTCGTGCAGGGCGTCGGCGAGGATCAGCGCCCCCGCGCAAAGCAGAATATACAGCAGCCAGTTCGGCCACAGGCCGATAACGCTCGTTCCCTCCCCAAGGAAAATTTCCTTAATCTGCCCGAGCGAGGGAATCCCCGCGAACACCCGCCCGAGCATCGAGAGCGCCGCTCCGAACGAGCTCGCGTTGAAGAAAACCCACGCGAAAATCATCAGCGCGGTTACTCGCAGAGACTGAAAGACCCGGAATACCCGGCTGTCGTCCTTTATATGCAAGAGCTTCTTCAGCCGGTCGGTGACGGGCTTTGCGATCTCCCCTAAGAAAATATAGAGAAAGGGCAGAAGTCCCACCCCGAAGACATAGTGGAACCCCGCGCCGTGCCACGCGCCGATCAGCGTCCAGAGGATGAGCATCCCGAGGTAGGTGGGGATTTGCCGCCCTGCCTCTTTTCCGAGGTGTGCGCCAAGCCACTTTCCCATGCGCTGCCAGAGCTTGCTCTTGAGCAGGGGATAAAAGACGTAGTCCTTCAGCCACGCGCCCAAAGTGATGTGCCAGCGCCGCCAGAACTCGGAAATCGAGCGCGAGAAGAAGGGGCGGTCGAAGTTGAGCGGCAACCGGATGCCGAAGAGCTCTCCCACGCCGCTGACAATGTCCATATACCCCGAAAAGTCGGCGTACAGCTGCACCGCGAAGCAAAACGCGCCGAGCAGGATCGCAAGGCCCGCGTATTTTTCGCAGTGCCCGAACACTTCTCCTGTGATCACCGCCATCTGATCGGCGATCGCCATCTTCTTGATATATCCCCAGAGGATGCGCAGCCCCGCCATTTTGATCGCCTGAAAATGGAGGTCCGGGCGCTCGGTCTTTGTCAGCTGCGGCATGAGGTCGTTCCATCGGTGGAAGGGCCCCTGCATTATCGAGAGGAAGAACGACCCGTAGAGCAGCACCTTCAGCGGGTTTCGCTCGGCGCGCGCGACGCCGCGCGACACGTCGACGACATAGCCGATGAGCTGCAGCGTGAAGAAGGAGATTCCCATCGGCAGGATGAGGTTCTCCGCGCGCCAAATCCCGATGCCGAACCGGCGGGAGAGCGCCGCCGCGAGCGGCGGGTAGTACTTAAAGAGAAAGAGCGACCCGACGCAGAGCACGGCGAGCAGCGCGACCGCGCCCTTTTCCTGCCGCGAAAACGTGCGCCGCAGCGATTTCTTCTCTTCTTTTGAAAGATCCCCGGAGCGAAGGCTTGCGCTCTTGCGCTCCTCCAGGCGCTCGATGCCGAGGGCGCAGCCCCACGCGGCAAGGCAGAGCGCGACCATCACCCCGAGGCCGGCAAGGCCGAAGCTCGCGTAAAAAAGCAGGCTCGCCGCGAGCAGTACAACCCAGCGCGCCTTGCCCGGCAGCGCCGCGTACAACACAAACGCGAGCGCGATAAACCCGATGAACCAAAAGGATGTCAGAGCCATAAATTAACCGCTTGGGCGGAAAGGTTCCGCCCGAATAGACCGAAGATGCCGCCCGCCTTTGCCCGGCGCGCCGCCGTATAGGGAACGATTTCCCGCCGTGCGAACCTCTCCGCCCGCCGCCTCTCCTGCCGGTGCCGGAAATCGCCTAATCCGATGGCACGTCGCCCGCGGCAGTTTCCTCCCCTGCGGAAGAGTCCTCCTCCGAGAGGAGCTCCACCATACCGGCGCGCGCGCTCTGCAGGAAGGCGACCCGCGCACGCGGCGAGATCGCCGGGGCTGGCGCGGGCGGTAGAAAGAGCAGAAACTTCGCCTCGCGAAGGCGCGCGATTTCCGAGGCGAGATTCTCGCAGCGATAGCAGATATGATAGGGCGACGCGCGGTAGGTTTTATACAGCGGATAAATCGGCGAGTCGGGAGCGGGCGCGACCAGCTCTACCGTAAGAACGCCGCTGCGCAAAAAGAGAAAATGCGCGCGGCGCGCCTCGTCCCACAGCGGGGGGGGGTTGCCTTTTAGAGGGGCGTAGCCGAGCGCGCGAAAAGCGGGGAGCGCCGGGGCGATCTCCTTCACCAAATACCCGACGTGATGGACTTCCATCCGCTCACGCCTCGCGCGCGATGATGTCGACCATCTCACCGACGTTTTTCATTCCGACTGTTTCTTTCATCGAGAACTCAATGTCGAACTCCTCTTCCACGGCGGCGAGCAGCGAGATGTGCCGCAGGCTGTCCCACCCCGGCACATCCGCTGCGGTCGTCTCATCGCGAACCTGAAGCGTCTCATCGTCGAACACGTCGCGAAACACCCCATTCAGCCGCTCGTAAATCTCCTCACGCGTCATCAAATCACCTCAAAAAAGAAAAATATAAGCCTTGTTTTGCCCCGTGCCCCCGCCCCGTGCCCCGCGCCCTTACCGCAGGATCTCCATGTGCGGATTCTTCGGCGCGTAGCCGTCGAGCGCGAGCTGCCAGACGCTGCCGCGCTCGTTCTCCTCGCGCAAGGTGAAACCCATCCTCGCGTAGAAATCTTTCACCATCGCGTTTTTCGCCGTTGGGTAGTAGTACCCGACGAGCGTCTTTACCCCGCGCGCGGCGGCATCCGCGGCAAGCGCGTCGAGCATCGCATCCTCCATGCCGCGTTTGAGCACGCGGCAGCTCATCAGCCACAGCCGAATGTGCAGCTCCTCCCCCGCGATCTCCCCCGCAACGACGCTGACGACGCCGTTGTCGCCGAACTTGTCCTCGAGCTTGCCGTAGAGCGTGAGGGTAGCGGGGTCGCTTGCCATGCGCGCGATGTCGCCCTCGCTGCAGCGCAGGGTCGTCAGGTTGAACTGATTGCTCTTGTTCGTCAGCTGCGCGATGCGCGGCAGATAAAACTCCTCAAACGGGCGAATGGTCGCCTTCATTTCAAGGCTCCGCAAAAACTCGTCGTAGTTTCCCACCGACTGTTCGAGCTGCCGCCGCCTCGCGTTCTCCTTGTACATTTGCGAGCGCGCGAGGTCATCGCTCGAGAGGGTGGTCACCTCGAAATACCCCCCGCCGTCAAGCACCCGGATGTAGTCCTCCACCTGCGTCATCTCCGGCACGGCGGCGCCGAGGCCCGAGCGCCGCAGAATCTCGCGCTCGGCGGGATTGTCGTCAGCGAAGACGAAACTGTCCGCGCCGAGGTTTAGCTCCTTTGCGATCTGCGCAAGGTTGCTGTCTTTGTTTTCCCAGTTCGCTTTGATCACAACGAAGTCGTCCGGGTGCAGCACTCCGTCGGGATGATTGAGCCCCGCGAGGGCGTTTTCCTCATCGTTTTTGCTGTTGATTGTGAGCAGCACGCCGATCGATTTGAGGTCTTTGAGGTAGGCCTGAAACTCGCGGTAGATCTGCCCCATCGGCAGCTCCGGCCCCACGGCGATCCCCTCGACCCCGTCGTCCCCGACGACCCCGCCCCAGAGCGTGTTGTCAAGATCGAGGCAGAGTGCCTTCTTGTTTTTGCCGTAGATACTGCCGATGATGTCGGAAACGCTTTTCGCGAGCGACGGAATCGCCTCGAGCGAAAGGAAATATTTATAAAGGTTCCAGTAGAGAGGGTTACTCCACTCGTGCAGCCCGAACGCCGCCGCGAGGTAGTCGATGTCATTGAGGAAGAAGCCCTCGTGACGGTCGGCGTAGTCGGCGAGCAGGTCATTGAGGCGGGCGATCATCCGGCTGCGCCCGCGATAATCGGAAATGTCTTTGTTGCCGAGCAGGCGGTAGTTCGGGCGGTCGAAATTGTTTTGGATAACGGGGCAGTGGAAGCGCGCAAGACCCTCCCACACGGTGCGAAAGCGCGCGAACTCCCCTTGCAGAATGTCCTCCGCTTCCTCGCGCGTGGAGGAAGTCGTCGGAAAAGCGCGAATGTTGCGCCAGTTGGTGTGGATGTAGACGATGTCGGGCGCAAACGCCTCGAGCTGCGGGCATCCGAAGACGGCATCCTCGTAAAACTGCCCATATTCCGACTGATAAAAGGTCGGCTTTATGCCCTTATCGAGCAAAAACAGCTCCATTTGGTCGACGACCTCATTGGTCGTCGATCCGCCGAGCACGGCGATTTTCAGCTCGACAAACGGCCCCCCTTCGGCGAGCAGCTCGCGCCGCAGCGCGATCTTGCGCCGCAGAAGCCTCCGCGCATCAAACGGATAAGTGAGTGAATCGGACATAGCAAAAGAAAAGACCACGTTGGCCGCGCGCGCCTCTCGCAGCAAAGCGAAAGCACCGCGCTCTTAGGCCGAGCGAATCGTTCCCGCCCGCGCGCCATCGCGTGAGGAAAGAAAGCCCCCTTCCGGTCACAAACAAAGCTCATTATACCACATCCCTCTCCGCCGCGCAAGCCGCCCGAGAGGGGAAATGGGGAATTTTCTCGGAATCGAGGAAAAAGAGGGCTATCTCAAGAAATACCTAGGGAGCGAGATTTTCCGGCGGGTGGAAAGCTTGCGCGGATGCGGCGGGGGTGAGCGTGTCGCGTCAAGGCACTCGCCTAACCCGCTCGAATCGGCGCGAGCAAGTCCGCCCTCAACCTTTGCTTATCGCGGCTCATTCAAACAAAAATGGCGCGCGGGAGCGCGCCATGGAGCTGGTGGCCGGACTCGAACCGGCGACCTGCTGATTACGAATCAGCTGCTCTACCAACTGAGCCACACCAGCTTGCATCGCCCGCCCGCGTGTGCTATACTCGAGCGAGGCGAAAGAAAGTATACCACGGCGAGAGGGCGCTGTCAAGCCCCTCGCGCGAATTTTTCGCGAGGCAAAATTTCCCTCGCACACTTAGTTTTGGTTAATCGGTGAATAATCTCACACATTTGTCCGAGCTGCGCGCGCTGCTCGCCCGCCATGGCATCGCGCCGAAGAAGAAGTTTGGGCAAAATTTCCTCGCCGCGGACGGAGTTCCCGCGCGCATCGCCGCGGCGGGGGTGCCCACGCCCGCGCCGGTCCTTGAGATCGGGCCCGGGGTCGGAACGCTGACGCGGGAGCTCTCGCCGCGCGCGACCCGCCTTGTGGCGGTGGAGCTCGATCGCGCGCTCCTGCCGGTGCTTGCCGAAACGACGGCGGACCTGCAAAATCTCACGATTGTACAGGGCGATATTTGCAAGATTGATCTGCGACGGCTCTATGAGGAGTATTTTGGCGAGGGGCGGGTCGCGGTTTGCGCGAATCTGCCCTACTACCTGACGACGCCGATCCTCACGCGCCTGCTCGAGTCAACTGATGCGCTGCCACTCTCATCGATCACTGTCCTTGTGCAAAAAGAAGTGGCGGATCGCCTCGTTGCGCCGCCCGGCAGCCCCGCCTACGGCGCGCTGACCCTCGCGGTCGCCTATCGCGGGAGGGCGAGAAAGTGCTTCACGCTGCCCGGCGGGTGCTTTTACCCGCCGCCGGCGGTCGACTCGACTCTCGTGCGCGTCGAGCTGTGCGAGCGGCCGCTCTTCGGCCTTACCCCGCGCGAGGAGGAGTATTTCTTCGCCGCGGTGCGCGCCGCCTTTGCGCAGCGCCGCAAGACCCTCGCTAACGCCCTCATTTCCGGTTTCCCGGATTTGCCGCCCGCTGCGCTGCGAGAGCTGCCCATGCGCGTCGGCGCGGACAAAAACGCGCGCGGCGAGACGCTCTCGGCGGCGCAGTTTGCAGAAGCTGCGCGCCTGCTCGCGCAAATGGGGGGGTGAGGTGCGCCGCGCGGTGGTCACCCCGCGCGAGCGAGACCTTGTCGGGAGGGCGGCGCAAGTCGGGGACATCCGAGCTGCCTCGCCCGGCGCGCGCGGTCCCCTCGCCGATGCCTTTCCTCTCTCGCCGAGAATTCCGCTCGGTGCGCGTTTCTCACTCGGGAGATGGCGCTCCGCTTCGCGGATAGTTCTCCCGCGCTGTTCTTTTTTGCGAAAATCCCCCGACCGGGCGGTCGGGGGATTTTCTCCATTCACTTGACGGGAGCGCCACTCAGTCGTCGCTCTCGCGCTGCTGCTTGAGGATCTCGCCTGTCAGAGCGTTGATGTCGTAGTCGTACTCGTAGCCGTTTGCCTTGAAGCTAATCTCGTACTGCGCGATGCCGTGCTCCTTCTCGAGATCGCACTCCATCTCGCGGGCGGCGGAGCTGCTGACGCCGGCGTGGGCGAGGGCGATCTCCTTCGCTTTGGCTTCGCCGATGTAAGAGGGTGCGGGCGACGGGTCCGGAGTCGGTGTCGGGGCG